>DASRSH010000224.1:0-39617 GCA_035656575.1 Opitutaceae bacterium | reverse complement strand
TTCGACGTCACGACGAGGCAGGAGGTGTTGCTGCCAATGAACCCGGTGGGCAGCGCGGGCGCGCAGGTCGGCACCTGGCCGCTCGCGGGCAGCCCATAGGCGATGACGTCGATGTTGGTCAAAGGCACGGAAAAGAGGTCGGCGTTGACGGTGTACGTCCGGCTGTTGTTGCCCTGGGCGCCGCTGGAGCGTGTGAAGCTGAAGCTCAGCCGTCCGAGGTCCGCCGCCGGCCCCTGGATGACCAGGGAGGTGAACAGGTTGCCCATGCCGGCGATCGCCCGGGTGGAGGCCGAGGGCGAGAAGTACTCCGGCTGGGAGGCGGAAGCCGGGGTGGCCGCCGGGTAAAAGCTGTTGGACGGCACCGCGCTCGCCGAATTCGCGGTGTTCAAGGTGATGCTGCCGCCATCCGGAAAGGTCAGGGCCGCCAGCCGGTTGGTGATCTCGGTCTGCAGGCTGTTCGCACTCTGGGTGGTCGCGGTTTCGCCCACCGCGAGGATGCTTTCCTTGACGATCTGCGCGATGCCGTTCTTTTCCACCATCTGGGAGTGAAAGACGTCAAACGCGTCGCTGGTCTCGTTGACCGCGTAGTTGAGGTTGAAGTTGGCCAGCAGCATCACCACGGCGAAGATGGCGAAGACGAGCACCGCCGCGCTCGCCATGGCGCGCTGGCTGCGGGGATGAAAAGCGGCGGGCTTCAGCGGCATTGGGCGAGGAAGTAGACGAAGCGCGACACGGCGTTGACCTGAGCCTGGGCGTCATGGCCGGCGAGCACATAGGGATCGGCGAACACCACGCGGGTGGGGGCTTCCTGATCGCGATCCCACGCGGTGTCGGTGCGGAACCAGAAGTGGGTCGCGCCCGGGTTGATGGCCCAGCGGTCCTCCGCGGCGTCGTAGAAGATATGGTAGGCATAGGCGCTCGACAGGACGGCGGAGCCGGACGACCAGTCGACCGCCTGGAAGGTGACCTTATAGAGCACGACGCTCTCGCCATCGCCCAGGGTGGTGGTGTAGCGGCGCTGCTGGGTGATGGAGGTGATGCGGGAAAGGCCCTGGACGGTCAGGATGGTGAAGTCCGCGGGGTCGGGATTCGACTCCCAGTCCGACGCGAACTGGCCGGCGTTCAGCGTCTTCTGATCCCACGAGGAATAGGCCTGGAAGGGGTCGCTGGCCGCCGCGGCCGTCAGCACCGTGTCGCTGAACGACAGGTTCAGGGCCGGGCTGGGGCCATTGGGGTCGTCGACCGGATGGGTGCGCACCCCGCCGAAGACGATGACGTTGTCGCTCGCGTCCACCGCGTCGGCGAAGGCGGCGTGCAGATTCACCGCGTTGCTGAAATCAGACATGCTCGGAGCCAGCGTGTACGTGTCGCCCAGATACGTGACCTGGGGCCGCGACTGCATCTTGAACAGCGAGGCCGTCCCGTAGGTCAGCCCGGCCATGATGGCCGCGAAAAGAATGAGTCCGCCGACCGCTTCGGCGAGCGAGAAGCCGGCCGAGGAGGAGCTCCGGGCGTGGGGCTGCATGGCGGTCCTTCCGCCCCGGCGCTAGTAGCTGACCGGGTTGCCGTTGGCGTCCACGATCGCCACCTTGGTGTTGAGCGTGGCTCCCAGCGTCAGGGTGTAGCCGGAGGGCGAATAGGCGGACAGGCTCGTGGCCGCGTAGGGGATGTATTGCCAGATCAACTGGTATTTGGCCGACGAGTCGGAGGCTGCTTCCCAGGTCGTCTCGGCATTGGCCACCCGCAGGTTGTAGGTCTGCTGGGCCTGATTGATCGCCTGGGCGACGCCGATGGCCTGCTGATTCAGCCCCGATTGGCGCAATCCTGAAATCGCGGGATAGGCCATGCCCGCCAGGATGCCGGCGAGGATCACCATTCCCACTCCCTCCACAATGCTGAGGCCCGCCACCCGCCCGGCAAAGCCGGGCCGGGAGCGAGCCTTTTTCAGAAATGAGAACCTAAAAGTCATGAGGCTCTCAGCGATGTGCCGTGATGAGGCGGTTTGGATGGCCTGCGGTTTATCAGCCGCCAGTGCCCGAGCCGCTGCCGCTGCCGCTGCCCGAGCCGGAGCTCGAGCTGGTGGGAGCATAGGCCCAGCTGATCGCGGTGACGTTGCCGCTGCCGTCGGTCGTGGCGGTCGAGGTGTACAAGCCGCCCGAGCCGCTCGCGGTGGTGGCCCCGGCGGTCAGGGTGACCTGCGGAGTCAGCCGATAGATCACGCCAGCGTTGGTCGGATCCGTGATCCCGTTGTTCAGGTCGGCGATCAGCTGGGCATCGGTTAACGGCCCGAGGGAGCCGCCCGAAGCCTGAGCGATCGTGTAGGAGCCGGTCGAGCCGGTGATCGAGACGCCGGCCGCGAGCATGGACGCGCAGACCGAGTTCAGGCTCTGCGCATTGGCATTGCCCGTATTGGTGTTGGCCGTGGTGACCAGGCTTCCGATGTAGGTGCCGCCGAGGGCGCCCAGGATGCCGATGATGACGATGATCCCGACGAGTTCCGCCGTGCTGAGGCCGCGAATCTTCTGATTCCGGCCCGCATGCGAACGAGACAGGGACAAGAGCTTGCGAACGAGTTGCATTGAGACCTTTCTGATGGTTTGAGTTTTGACGAGAGATTCGGCGCCGGAAGAGATGGGGCCGTGGGGAAAGTCTAGCAGGGTTGGCATCGAACCTGGGGCTGGTGCGAAAAGTTTTTTAGAACAGCAGCCGGTAGGGGGCGAAGAACGCGTCGACCCCCGAATGAAACGCGAGGAAGTACGCCGCCGCCGCCGCCGCCAGCATGGGTCCGAAGGGGAAGGGCTGGCTCGCGCCCATGCGGCCGATCTCCCGCCGCGACGCCGCGGTGGCCAGGAGCGCGCTCAGGCGCCGTCCCGAAGCCATCGCTCCCGCTCCGCGCACGATCATCGCCAGCAGGCCGATCACGGCCCCGCCGAACAGGGCGAACAGGGCGCCCTGCCACCCGCAGAAGGCGCCAATGGCGCCCAGGAACTTGACATCGCCGAAGCCCAGCACCTCGCGCTGCCAGATGGCCTCCCCGATCAGGCCGAACCACAGGACGGTCGCCGATCCGATCGCCAGGCCGAGCATGCTGGCGGCCAGCGAGCGCAGCGCGTTCCAGGCCGTGAAGGCGCCGCAGCCGTGGAGGCTGGGGCAGGCCGCGGACAGGAGCAGGCCGGTGATCGCCAATCCGATCGTGAACAGATCGGGGATGATCATGTGATCGAGGTCGATGAAGAAGGCCCCCAGCAGCGCGAAGAGAAACACGGCGCCGCAGAGGGCCTTGAAAGGCGGAAACAGCTCCCAGCAAGCGAGGGCGGCGAAACCGGCCGCAAATTCCAGGAGGGCGAGGCGCGGGCACCGCGTCCCGCGGGGGGCGAACCAGTGTCCGATCGCGGGCAGGGATGCCGCAAAGCCCCGGGCCAGGGAATAGTAGCGCGAGGAGGCGAAGCCCCCTTCGCGCGCCAGCACCCGAATCAGCGCCGCCAGGCCCCGGCCGGCCGTTGCGCCGGCGGCGAAGACGAGGAGGGCGAGAACGGCGGCCAACATGCCAGGAGTCTAGCACCAACCCGCGCCGATCCGGGGCGGCGATTTCACGCGGGCGCGCGAAATCCGCTGTTATACTCCGGCCATGCGTTTCTCCCGTTCAGCGGCCGCCGCAGGCCTGATGCTCCTGGCCGCCGGCGCCCTTTCCGCCCAGTCGGCCAACCCGGTGCCTCCGGAGGTCGCGGCCCAGCTCGAAAGCCTGCCGCCGAGCCGCTTCCCGTTGCGCAATGCCACGCTGGCGAGCGCGATCCGCCTGCTCGCGGCCGATGCGCGGCTGTCGTACCTGTCGCCGCCCGAGGCCGATTTCAGCGACCGCATCACCAGCGACGTGACGATGAATCCGTACGATCTGCTCCAGCTTCTGGCGCAGGATTATAATTTCGGCATCGATTACCACCGGGGCCTGTGGCGGTTTTACCGAATCAACCCGAACGAGCTGGTGACGAAGGCGTACCATATTCACTACAACAGCCTGACGCACGTCACGATCCAGAACAGCGATCTCAACAGCCAGCTGGCCGCCGCGGCGGGAACCTCCGGCGGCGCGATGGGCGGCGGGGGCGGCGGCCCCCACAGCGGCCTGGGCGGGTCGGGCAGCATCGACGCCAAGACCAGCCGCATTCTCGAGGATGTGAAGAAGATCCTCGAGATCCCCACCAGCGGCCTGGGCCTGGCGGAGCTGAGCAGCCAGGGTCCGGGGCCGGACGCGGAACGCAGGCCCCTCGATGCCCCGCACATCGACCCCATCTGGGATGCCGACAACAGCACGCTATTCGTCGTCGCCACCCGCCAGCAGCACAAGCTGATCGCCGATTACCTGCGCACCGTGGACCGCCCGCAGAAGCTCATCCGCATTTCCGTCCGGTTCGTGGAGACCGCCCGCAATCCGACCCAGAATCTCGGCGTCGACTGGTCGCAGACCATCCTGGGCTCGGGCGGTCCGGTGACGATCGGGGGACCCTCGGCCTCCGGCGCCACGAACACCACGACCGGCAGCACGTCTTCCACCGGCACGTCCGCGACTTCGACCTCCACCAGCCAGCCCATCACGAAGCTGCTCAACCTCGGCCAGCATATGCCGGTCACGATGCTGAGCGTGCCGGCGATGAACTGGACCCTGCAGGCCATCGCCTCCGATACCAAGAGCTCGATCGTGCAGGATCCCGTGATCTTCACCGCCAACAATCAGCAGGTCATGTTCAAGGCCACGACGGAAGAGCCGATCCAGCAGGGCTCCACGACCTTCGGTTCGGCCACGGCCGCCACCACCAGCAGCATCGCCTATCTCGAGGTCGGGACCGAGGTGACCGTGCTGCCGTCCCTGCTGCCCGGACGCGGGCCGGGCGACGAGATCATCCAGTGCAATTTCGCGATCAACGTCTCGTCGATCATCGGCACGCAGATCATCGGCGGCAATCCGTACCCGGTTACCAGCAACCGGTCCTACTCCTATTCCGTGCCGATTCCCAATGGGCGCACGCTCGCCATTGCCGGCCTGGAGCAGCGCACGCGGCTGGTGACGGACAGCAAGGTGCCGGTATTCGGCGATATCCCCCTTCTGGGCTATGCTTTCAAGAACCGCTCCGATCAAATCATTCACACCACGCTCATCGCCTTCATCACGCCCGAACTGATCGATGAGCCCAGTGCGGCGGACGGGGAAGAGGTGGCGCTCCCGCCCATGCGGCACCGCCAATTCCAGGGCACCGCTTCGGAAACCCTCCATGACGTCGATCGCAGCCTCGACGGCTTGCCGGCCGATATCGCCGCCTTGGGAGCCTGCGCCAACAGCCACAATAAGGAAGCGGTGCTCAACCGCTTGGACCGGATCGGGGTCGAGCTTTCGCTCATCGACGTGCGGCTGGGCGAACTCAAGCTGGAGAATGACCGGGTGGTCGCTCCCGAGTCGAAGCGGGTGGAGGCCGACCGGGACCTTTTGACCCGGGCCCGGCACCTGGTCCAGGAGGTCCGGGAGGATAGCCCGGGCACGGACGAAGCCTAGAATTTTACTCGGGGCGGAAAGGCCGGGCAGAGGAGTGACCGCGGCAACCGGCGGCCACGCGCGGCGGGCGCATCGGGCTAAAGAACGGCCCGGGAAAGCCGATAGGAGACGTGGACACCTAACTGCGACCTTATGAGCATTCGCCGGAGCCGCCTGCTTTTGCTAGTCGAAAGCCCGGATCTGGGCGGAATCCTTCAGCTTGCCCTTCGGGAGTTCGAGCTGGAGTGGCATCCCCAGCCGGGATCGGCGCGGGATGCCTTTCGCCGCCGCAGCTTCGATTTGGCCCTGGTCGACCTGCCGACGGCCGGGCGGCTGGCCGGACTTGACCTGATCCGCGACTGGCGGACGGCGGCCGAGAATTTCCCCATCATCGCCATTTCCGACCATCCCCAGCCCCGCCTGGCGGTGGAATGCCTGGAGGCCGGAGCGGACGACTTTCTGCGCAAGCCCTTCCATTGCGAAGAGCTGCTCGCGCGCATGCGCAAGCTCCTGCGCCGGCGCCTGGCCGACCGCCCCCTGCGCAAGGCCGGCGGCGTGCTGCTGGGAGCCGAGGAGTTCTGGTTCGGGGGAGCGGTCGTGGCGCCCGACCTGACGCTGCGCTTCGAGAACGGGGCCCGGGAGCGGATCCGGCCGAAGCACCACGGGATCCTGCGCGAGTTCGCCCGCGCGGCCGGGACGCTGCTGCTCAAGGAGGAGCTCGTGCGGTCCGTCTGGGGCGACGATGCCAACGATGCCGGACATTCGGTCAACGAGTACATTTCCAATCTCCGGCGGCTGTTTTCCCGCCACGGCGTCAACTTCAACGCGCTCGTCACCAGCGAGCCCAAGGCCGGCTGGCGCATCGCCGCCGACGCCACCCTGCGGCCGATCGCGATGGAGGCATGAGCAGCCGCCTCAACGCTGATCCCGTCATCCTGATCCTGGAAGACGAACGGGCCCAGCTGCTGAGCCTGCGCGCGCAGCTGCACGGCCTGGGCCGGCTGGCCGAGTTCATGGAGCCGTCCCGGGCGCTGGATTTCGCGCGCGCCCACCCCTGCGACGCGGCGATCGTCGACGTGGGCATGCCCCAGGCGAGCATGGACGGGCTGGGCTTTGTGCGGGCGGTGCGGGAGTTCGACCGCGAGCTGGCGATCATCATCCACACCGGCAACGATTCGGACGCGATCGCCGACGAGGCGATTGAGCTGCGGGCGGTCAAGCGGGCGGTCAAGTCCAAGACGACGCTGGCCGACCTGCGCGTCAGCACCCGCGATGCGATCCGGGAAACGCGCGAGCGCCGCGAGACGGCGCGCAACGCCCGGGAGGGCGCGGAAACCTCCGCCCGGCTCGCCGAGGCGCTGGGAGCCTATGACCTGCGGCTGGCGGCGGCCGACGTGCACCGCGGCCTGGTCCAGAGCCTGCGCGACCAGCTGACCGCCCTCTCGGCGGCCGCGCTGGCGGAAAAGGCCCCCCGAACCGCCGAACGGGTCGGGCGCCTGCTCGAATCCGTCAATGATCACTTGGACAGCCCCTGGGGCCTGCATGGAACCGGCGGGCGCGCGGCCGTCAATGGCTGCCTCGCCGCGATGCGCCGGTACTTTCAGGGTTCGGACCGCTGGGCGGCGGAACGCAAGCAGCTCGTCACCCGTCCCCTCCTGTCGGATGCCTTTGTCGAATGCGCGCCGCTCGAGCTGGTCAACGGCTTGCGCCACCTGGTGGAATTCCTGCTGCTGCGCTCGCCCGCGGGCGGGGAGGTGGCCGTGGCGGCCTCGATCGCCCATGACGCGCGCAAATTGCGCGAGAGGCTGGCGGAGGCCCCCGTGGTCCTCAATCGCGAGGCGATCCGCAGCGAGCGTCCCTATGTGGTGATCGCGGGGACGGCGGCCCTGCCCAACGCTGACCTCGAGGAGGTGCGTTCCGGCTTCGCCTTCGGGCCCCACAGTGGGCGCACCGGCAACCTGCACGCGCTGGGCGCGGTGGTCTCGGCCGCCGGCGGCGCGGTGCTGCTGGAAAAGCGGGCGTCGGGCCTGCTGGCCATCGAGGCGGTGTTCGCCGTTTCGCTATGAACGCCGCCGCCTCCCGCGCCCGGCTTTCCGCCGTGGGCTTCATGGCTTCGCTGGTCGGGCACAAGGCCCGCAACCGGCTCGCCCTCGTCCGCGCGGGATTGGAGCTGCTGACGATCGGGGCCGAGTCGGCGCTGAGCGCCGAGCACCGCGCCGAACTCCTGGCGCAGTTCGACCGCTTCCTCGGCGACTACAATCTCGGCCTCGACATGATCCGCTGCGACTTCGGCGCGCGGGAAACCGGTTTGCTGCGGACGATGATCGAGGAGACGGTGGCGTCGTACCGGCCGCACGCGGACGCGGTGGGCCTGCGCATCGCGTGCGTCCACGGCGGGCGCCCGGGGGGCGACGACGAGCTTTCCGTCGACCGGCGGCTGCTGCGCCTGGTGCTGTTCAATCTGCTGCGCAACGCGCAGGAAGCGGGGGCGCGCGCCGTCGAGCTGAAGACGGAGTTCAAGCCGCGCGCGGTTGAGCTTGAGGTCCGCGACGACGGTCCGGGAGTGGACGCGGCCGTGCGCTCGCGCCTCTTTCGCGAGGCGGTGACGACGCGCAGCGGCGGCACCGGCCTCGGCCTGCTGCTGTGCGCGGACGCCGCCGCTGCGATGGGCGGCCGTATCCGCCTGGCGCGCAGCGGTCCGGGAGCGGGATTCGTTCTGACCCTGCCGCTGTGAGGCGGGGCCGCCTGGGGCGATCCCCCCAGCGGGTTTTGAACGAGAATTGAACAGGAAAAAATACCGGCGCCGCCGTATGCGCCGTTGATTAGCGCACACACCCGTCCGCAGTCCGCCCACTTCAACGAAGGAACCGATATGGCCAACAGCGAATTCTCCGAAGGCACGAAACGTCTGCTCCGCGATCATCCCGCGTTTGCGCCGGAGCGCACCCGCTCGCTGGCGGCCGGCTTTCTCGCCGCCCAGGGCGAGGTCTGCAGCCGGCTCGCCGCGCTGGGCTATCCCCTGGAGCGCGTCGCGCAGGAGCTGAAGGCCGGCCATCTGCCCTACTTTCGCGAGGGCTCCGACCAGGACCGCAAGCGGGGCGGGGAAAAGAAATCTTCCTACCGGTTTGCCGGCTTCGCCCCCAGCCACGCCGAGGAGATGGAGGCCCGGATCGCCGAGCGGCGTTCGCGCGTGCTGTCCACCGAGGCCTACGCGGCGTGGCAGTCGGCCTTCCTGCTGCGCTTCACCTTTGAAGTCATCGAGCAGGTCGCGCTGCGGGCCTTCCCGCCGCCGGCTCCCGGCAGCGCCGAAGCGGCCGTTGGATCGAGCACGGTCGGCCGCGGCCGCCTGGCCGAGTCCCTGCTCGCCGCCCGCCGGGCGCGCGACGAGATCGTCGCCGGCAACCTGCTGCTGGTCGCCAAGATCGTGATCCAGCGGGCGCGGATGCACCCGACGATGCTGGCGGACGACCTCTTTGCTGCCGGCAGCGACGGGCTCCTGATCGCCGCCGGCCGGTACGACCCCGGCATCGGCCAGTTCAGCACCTATGCCACGCCCTGGATCAGCATGGCCGTCGACCGCTTTGTCGCCAAGACCCGCCACGTGATCCGCCTGCCGATCGGCCTGCAGGACAAGATCCGCCGCGAACGCAAGGAAGCCGGCGGCGCGCCGGCCTCCGGGCGCCTGCCGCTTGTGCCGCAGGTGCAGTCGCTCGAGGAGCCCATCGCCGGCTGCGACGGGGAGATTCGCCTGGAGGATGTCGTGGCCGATCCCTGCGGCGCGGAACCGCTGGCCCAGGCGGAACGCCGGGACATCGCGGGCATTCTCACCAGCCGGCTCGCCCAGTTGGACGATTTGAAGCGCTTCATCATCGCCATGCGCTCGGATGTGGGCGATGCCGCCTCCCTGGGCGCCAAGCTGTTCCGCGAGGAGGTGGCCCTGTCCCTCTCCCGCGGGCGGGCCATTGCGGCCGCCGCCGGCCGCCTGGCCGATGAGCCGGCCCGCATCCGGATGATCCGCGCGACGGAACCGGCCCGGGCGAACGTCCACGCGGAGCCGATCCCGCTGGAGGATTCGGCGGACGACATCGATCTGGCGCGCGCGATCTAAGCGCATGGTGGCGCATTCCAGCGCGGCGCTGGTTCTTCTGGCGCTCGAAGAGGTGTATGTGGACGGCAATTTCAACGTCCGCATCTTCTACGGCGACATCGATGCCCTCGCCCTCAGCCTGATGACCGAGGGGCAGCGCGAGCCCATCAAGGTGCGGCGCGACGGATCCCGCTACCTGGTCGTGGACGGCCATCGCAGGCACCGGGCGTTCGAGCGGGCCCGCAATCTGTGCATCGTGCCCCGGGAGGGGGGCTATTTCCTGTGCGAGGAGGGCCGAACCCTGACCCCCGCACCCGGGCCGCTCCACGCGAGTTTCGATCCGCGCCGGATCCTGTGCCGGATCGTGGATGGCCAGGAAGCCGAGCAGGACATCTTCGCGTCGCAATTGACCTACAACAGCGGGAAGCCGTTCACGCTCCTGGAGCGGATGATCTTCCTCTCGCGCCTGTCGAAACTGGAGAATTCGCTGACCCGGGAGCAGCTGGCGCTCAAGACGGGGTTTTCGCGCACCTACATCGCGAACGCCCAGCATCTGCACGCCGCCGATCCCCGGCTGCTCGATTTCGTCCGCGACGGGCGGGTTTCCCAGAAGCTGGCCTTGCGGCTGCTGCGCGCCTTCCCCGCCGAAGAGCAGGTGGCGAAAGTGGCGGCCGCGGTGTCGGTGGCGCAGCGCCGCAGCCGCGACAAGATCCTGCCCAAGGACATCGAGTGGCTGGAACGCCTGGATTCGGCTCGTTCGGCCAATGGCAAGGGCGCGGCGGAGCGGGGATCCGACCCCATCCGGGTCCGGTTGCACAACGTGGCGCACCGTTTGGAGGGGGCCGAGCGCTACGCCCCCAATCCGGTCGCGGTGGAGCGCCTGGAAACCTGGCGCATCGTCCAGCAGTACGCCTTTGGCAAGGTGCCCTACGCCCGCCTCGAGGCCCACCTGCTGGCCCGGGAATAACGAAAGGGGTCACGTACCAAATTCCAACTGGCCGCGGCCAGTTGGAATTTGGTACGTGACCCCTTTTTTCGAAATATCGGGCCCATCGTGCCGATCAGGGTGCTAGAATTACCCTGCAACCATCATGAATCCGGCTTCCCCGCATCCGGCGATCCTGGTCGTCGACGATGAGACCATGGTCCTGGTGACGCTGCGCGCCATCCTGGAGCGGGAAGGCTACCGCGTGGCGACGTCGAGCTCGGCGGCGGACGCCCTGCAAGTGATGCGGCGCGAGGAGTTCGGCGTCGTCATATCCGATCATCGCATGCCCAACATGATGGGCCTGGATTTTCTCAAGGAATGCCGCCGGCTGCGCCCGGAATGCTCCCGGGTCCTGCTGACGGCCGTGCTGCATCTGAAGGAAGTCATGGATGCCATCTCGTCAGGTGAGATTTGCCGCTTCGTGTCCAAACCCTGGCTGCGCGAGGAACTGCTCGCGGCGGTGACCGATGCGGCCCAGCGGCACGAATTGACCGCGCGCAACGTCGCGCTGGTGGCCGAGACGCAACGGCTGCAGAAGCTGCTCGACGAAGCCCGCGTCGAATCGGCCCGCGTGGGGGTGTAGGCGGCCCCCGGGCCGGCAAAGATTCCCCTGGCGCGGCCGCGGGAACTGCGTTCATTCGCAGGTAAACCCTATGCAACGCTTCCCCCGCGCGCTTTCCTTGCTTTTCGTCCTCGCGGCCGCTTCGGCCGGATTTGCCCAGCCAGCGCCCTCCCAAACCACGGTCGTCACCATGGGCCCCGCCGCCACGCCGCCTCCGCCGCCTCCGGCCCCTCCGCCGCCGCCTATGCCTGCCGCCCCCCCGCGCCGGCTGCGAATTCCGCCGCGCCGATCGTTTCGCCCGAGGTGCACGCGGACGACACCGTCACCTTCCGGCTGCGGTCACCCAGCGCGGGACCCGTGCTGCTCTCGCTCGAGGGCGCGCCTTCGCCGATCGCGATGATGCCGGGCTCCGACGGGGTGTGGCAGGTCACCGTCGGTCCCCTGGCGCCCGAGTACTACGGCTATTCCTTTCTGGTCGACGGCGTCGGGTTCGTCGACCCGAACAATTCCCTGCTCAAGCCCAATCTGCTCAACGTGACCAGCATGGTGCATGTGCCGGGGCCGTCCTATCTGCCTTGGGAGCGGAACAATGTCCCCCATGGCGTGGTGCATCATCACTTTTACCATTCCGACGTGGTGGGCGACGAGCGGGACTACTTCGTGTATACGCCTCCGGGCTACGCCGCGGGTGGCACGTATCCCGTCCTGTACCTCCTGCACGGCTTCAGCGACGACGCCAGCGCCTGGACGGCGGTCGGACGGGCGAATGTCATCCTGGACAACCTGATCGCCAGCCACCAGGCGCGCCCGATGGTCGTCGTGATGCCGCTCGGCTACGGCCAGCCGGAAATTGTGCGCCGCGGGCGTCCCCTCCGGCATCTTGATCGCAACCCCGTCTGGGATGAAAACGTCACCCGCTTCGGCGCGGCGCTGCTGACCGAAGTCATGCCGCGGGTGGAATCGGAATACCATGTCGGAACCGATCCCGACCATCGCGCCATCGCGGGGCTTTCGATGGGCGGGGCCGAGTCGCTGCTGGTCGGGCTGAATCACCCCGAGACCTTCGGCTGGATCGGATCGTTCAGCGCCGGCGGCCTGGCGCCGGATTACGCGGCCGAATTTCCCCAGGTCAATTCCTCCCTCAATGGGCGGATCCGGCTGCTGTGGATCGCCTGCGGAACCGAGGATCACCTCCTCGGGCCCAATCGCCGGTTTCGCGCCTGGCTCGCCCAGCAGGGCGTCGCGCATGTGGACATTGAGACGCCGGGCATGCATGACTGGATGGTATGGCGCGCAAACCTGGCGGCGTTCGCACCGCTGCTGTTCACCCACTGAGCCGTGCTTGAGCGGTTCCTGGCGGAACTGGCGGCGCGGGGTCTGACGCTTTACCCGGAGCAGGAAGAGGCGATCCTCGAACTGCTTTCGGGAAACCACGTCATTCTCAACACCCCCACGGGGTCGGGAAAGTCGCTCGTCGCCTCCGCGCTGCACCGGGCGGCGCTGGAGCAGGGCCGGCGGAGCGTGTACACCTCGCCGATCAAGGCCCTGGTGAACGAGAAGTTTCTCGCCTTGTGCCGGGAATTCGGTCCGGACCAAGTGGGCCTGATGACGGGTGACGCCAGCGTGAATCCCGGCGCCCCCGTGCTGTGCTGCACCGCCGAGATCCTGGCCAACATCGCCCTGGCGCGGGGGGATGCGGCGCGGCTGGACGCCGTCGTGCTGGACGAGTTTCACTATTATTCCGACGCCGAACGCGGCTGGGCGTGGCAGGTCCCCCTGCTGACGCTCGCCCGTTCCCAGTTTTTGCTCATGTCCGCCACGCTGGGAAACACGGCGTTTTTCGAGCAGGCGCTCACGGCGCTCACCGGGCGTCCGGCGGTCACCGTGCGCAGCGACCGCCGTCCGGTTCCCCTGGACTTCTCCTACTCGGAGACCGCGCTGCAGGATCAGGTCCAGGAATTGCTGCGCCTGGGCCGGGCGCCCATCTACCTGGTTTACTTCACCCAGCGGGCCGCGGCGGAGGCGGCCCAGGATCTGATGAGCCTCAACGTCGCCTCGCGCGAAGAGAAGGCGGCCCTGCAGCAGGAGCTGGAGGCTGCCCGGTTCCACAGCCCGTACGGCAAGGAGATGCGCCGCTGGCTGCGGCAGGGGATCGGCGTGCACCACGCGGGCCTGCTGCCGCGGTATCGGCTGCTGGTGGAATCGCTCGCCCAGCGCGGCCTGCTCAAGGTGATTTGCGGCACGGATACGCTGGGGGTTGGGATCAATGTGCCGATCCGCACCGTGCTCTTCACGCAGCTATGGAAGTTCGACGGGCAAAAGGCGGGCATTCTCAGCGTGCGCGACTTCCGGCAGATCGCGGGGCGGGCCGGCCGCAAGGGATTTGACGACCGGGGATACGTGGTCGTCCAGGCGCCGGAGCACGTGATCGCCAACAAGGCGGCGGAGCGCAAGGGCCGCAAAGGGGCGAAGCAGCGGCCGCCGGAGGGCGCGGTGGGGTGGGACGAAAAGACGTTCGAGCGCCTGCGCACGGCGCCGCCGGAACAGCTCGTCTCCCGTTTTCGCATCACGCAGGGGATGCTGCTCCTGCTTTTCAGCCGCGAGGAGGATGGCTGCCGCGCGGCCCGCCGCCTGATCGGCGCCAGCCACGAGACGGCCGCCCGCCGGCGGGAGCTCACCCGCCGGGCGTGGGAGCTGTTCCGCGCCCTGCTGTCGCGGGGCATCGTGCGCCTGGGGGCGCCGGGGGGGCGCAAGCTGTCGCTCGGGGTGGACCTGCAGGATGATTTCTCGCTGCATCAGGCGCTGTCCCTCTATCTGATCGACACGATCGCGCGGCTGGAGCCTTCCGCGCCGGACTACGCCGGGGATGTGCTTTCGCTTTGCGAGGCGATTGTCGAGGATCCCGAGGCGATCCTCCGCCGCCAGGTGGATCGGCTCAAGGCGGAGAAGCTCGATGAAATGAAGGCGGCCGGAGTGCCGTACGAGGAGCGGATGGCGAAGCTGGAGGAGATCGAGCATCCCAAGCCGCGGCGCGAGTTCCTGTACGAAACCTTCAACGCCTTTGCCGCGGCCCATCCGTGGGTCGAGGAGGAAAACATCCGGCCCAAGTCCATCGCCCGCGAAATGTATGAGCGGTACCTGTCGTTCGCCGAATATGTCCGCGAATACGGGCTGGAGCGCGTCGAGGGCCTCCTGCTGCGACATTTGTCCCAGGTATGGAAGGTGCTCGCCCAGACGGTGCCGCAGCCGGCCAAGACCGAGGCGGTCCTGGAGATGGAGGATTATTTCCGGGAGCTGATCCGCGGCGTCGATTCGAGCCTGATGGACGAATGGGAGCGCCTGCGCCATCCCAGCTTCGAGCCGTCGGCGGCGCCGGACAAGCCGGCGCGGCCCGAGAGCGTCGACGTGACCCGCGACCGCGAGGGGTTTCGCCGCCTGGTGCGCGCGGTGATCCTGGGTTTTCTCCAGGATATCGGCGGCCGCGACTGGGAGGCGGCCGCGGAGCGGGTGGAGCCGGAGGCTGGCCTCGCGCGCCGGCTCGAAGCGGATTTCGCGCCTTATTTTGCCGCCAAGAGCCGCCTGCGGCTCGATCCGGAAGGCCGTTCGGCCAAGCATACGCACTGGCTTGAGTCGGACGCGGTCGCGCAGGTGCTGATCGACCCCGAAGGCGGCAACGACTGGGAGGCCCGCTTCCGCCTCGTCCTGCCCGAATCGCGTGCGGCCGGGCGGGCGGTCGTGCGTTACGACGGGGTGGAGCGGATCGGCGGGATCACTCCAGCCGGGCCGTCTTGATATAATCCAGATTCGGGAACTGGGCCTGGAGGTAAGCGTTGCCCTCGTCCTCGATCTTCTGCTGGTCCGGCGCTTCGCCGTAGCCGGCGAAGATGCGGTCCACGTTGTCCATCCCGCTCGTGACGCGTCCGATCGGCGCGAAGCCCAGGCTGTCGAGCCGGCCGTTCGGCCCCAGATTGATGAACAGCTGCGTCGTCCGGGAATTTGGCTCCGAAGTCGCGGCGAAGACGACCGTGCCGCGCGCGTTGCGCTGGGTCACGGGATCGTCGGGGATGGCATGATCCCACGCATGGGTCACGGCCGGATCGGCCGCGATGCCAAATTGGACGACGAACCCCTCCACGACCCGGAAAAAGCGCGCCCCGTCGAAGTAGTGCGCCTTCACCAGGGCGTAGAAGCGGTCGGCCCCATGCGGGGCGTCCGCCCGGTCCACCGCGATCACGATGGGCCCGACGGAGGTGTCGAGGTCGACCGTATAGTGGGCCGGGGCGGTGGCTTCGGCCGGCCCGGCCCCGGACGGCCCGGTGGCGCAGCCGGAGAGGAGGACCGCCGCGGCGGCGGCGCAGGCAAAGGGGAGGAGACGCATGGGCCGAAGCTACCGGCGGCCGGGCGGGAAAAAAAGCGTGAAATCGCGCCGGCGCATTTCGGTGAACCCCCTCGTGCGCACCTTTCATCCCCTCGCGTTCTCACTGGCGATCGCCGTGGCGGCGCCCCGGGCGGCGGCCAGCTACAACTTCCAAACCCTGGCGGGGGCGGACATCCAGCCGGGCTACGTCAACGGCACGGGAACCGCTGCCCGGTTCCACGGCCCGAGCGGGGCGGCGGTGGATGCCCAGGGCAACGTCTATGTTGCCGATACCCAGAACAACGCCATCCGGATGATCGCCCCGGGCGGCGTGGTGACCACGATTGCCGGGGATGCCCAGGGCAATGCCGGGTTCGCCGACGGGACAGGCTCCTCGGCGCAATTCAACCACCCCCAGGCCCTGGCCCTCGACGGGCAGGGACGAATTTATGTGGCGGATACGGGGAACGAATCGGTGCGCCTGATCGTCGTTTCCGGCGGCGTCGGCACCGTGTCCACCGTGACGGACTCGGAGGGCTCCGTCCAGGGAATCGCAGTCGACGCCGCCGGCGACACGCTCTACCTCGCCATTGGCTCCCTGAACTCAATTCACTTCCTGACGCTCAACAACGGGGTCCCGACCGGCGACGCCGTCCTGGCGGGCGATGAGATCGATCCCGCGGGCTTCGCCGATGGCGCCGGTGGGGCGGCCCAATTCAACAATCCGACGGGTTTGGCGCTCGGTGCGAACGTGCTTTATGTCGCGGACACGGGAAATAGCCTGATTCGCGCGGTGACCATTGGGCTCGGGGGCGGGGTGGTCACGACCATTGCCGGCGAAGGCGGGATCGGCTACGGCAATATCGATGGCACTGGCTGGACGGGGGAGGCAGCCGGCACGGCGGCGTTCAACGGGCCGGTGGGGTTGGTCTTGGACCCCGGCGGCAGCCTCTACGTCGCCGACACCGGCGATGGCACGATCCGCATGATCAGCTTTCCCGGCGGCGGCGCAGCGCCCCAGGTCACGACCGCATATGGAGTGCCGGCGGGGGCCGCCAGCATCGACGGTCCCGCGGGTGCCGCGCGCTTCGATTCCCCGACGGGGATTGCGCGCGATGGGCAGGGCGACTTCTACGTGACGGACAATGCGACGAGCCTGGTGCGGTTGATCTCCGGAGGCCAAGTCACGACCGTGGCCGGCGCGAGCGGCGAGGGGTGGGTGGATGCCACCGGCGCGGCGGCACGCTTCGGCGGTCCCCAAGGAACGGCCGTGGACGCGCAGGGCAACATCTACGTGGCCGACGGGGGCAATCAGGTGATCCGCAGGATCACCCCACAGGGCGTGGTGACCACTCTGGCCGGCTCGCCGGGAGTGGCGGGAAACCAGGACGGGCCCGGCGCTTCGGCGCTATTTTCCAGCCCCACCGGCGTGGCCGTGGATTCCGCGGGCGACACGGTTTACGTCGCCGACCTGGAGAACCATTCGATCCGCAAGCTCGCCATCAGCGGGGGCGCGGTGGTCGTCTCGACTCTGGTCCATGGCTTCTACGTCCCGTACGGAGTGGCCGTCGACGCGGCGGGCGACGTCTTCTTCACCGACGTTTACGGCGAGGGCGTGTACGAATGGAGCCACGGCACGGTCACGACGATCGCTGGCGGTACCTTCGAGGCTTTCGGAGTGGATGGAACCGGCTCGCAGGCCTTCTTCCATGATCCGATCGGCATCGCCGCCAGCGCCGACGGCAAGACCCTGTATGTGGCCGACCAGGGGAATTATGCCATTCGCAAGATCGTGATCTCGGGCGGGGTCGGCACCGTGACGACCGCGGCCGGGCATCTGGGCGTGCAAGCATATGGCAACGGCCCCGCCGCTTCGTCCTACTGCGGGGCCGTCTGGGGGGTCGCATTGGACGCGCAGGGCAACGTGTATTTTACCGAACCGTTCTTCTCGCTGATCCGCGAGTTGGACACGACGAATACCGTCTCCGTGGTCGGCGGGACGCTGGGGGTGCAGGGCGAGCTCGACGGCGTCGGCACCGCCGCCCAGTTCGACCTCCCGCTGGGCATCGCCGTCGATGCGAGCCAGAACCTCTACATCTCCGATTATTCCGCCTTCACCGTTCGGGCAGGCCTATCCGGCAATGTGGCCAACACTGCGCCCGCGATCTCCACGCAGCCCCTGTCGCTGACCGTGGCCGCCGGGGCGAATGCGACCTTCACCGTTGCGGCCACGGGCGTGCCGGCTCCGTCCTACCAGTGGCAGCTCAACGGCGCGCCCCTGAGCGGTGACACGTCGCCCACCCTCGAACTGATGGACGTGGGTCCAGGCGACAGCGGGGACTATTCGGTCGTGGTCAGCAATTCGCAGGGTTCGGTCACCAGCAGCGCTGCCGTGCTGACAGTGGGGACCGCCCCAAGCCTCGTCCTGGGGCCGCAGAATCAGACTTCGGTCGTGGGCGGCTCGGCGAACTTCGCCGTCCAGGCGACCGGGTTGCCCAGTGTCGCTTACCAATGGTCGTTCGATGGCGCGCCGATCGCCGGCGCCACCGGTAATACCCTCGATTTGAGCGATCTCACGAGCGCCGAAGCCGGCAGCTACTCGGTCGACGTGTCCAACTTCGTGGGCTCGATTTCCGCCGCGGCCGAGCTGACCGTCGACCTTCCGCCGGCGCCGGTGATCGGCAGCAGCTCGCCTCTGGTCGGAACGGTGGGTCAGGATCTCGCGTTTACTCTCCAGGCCAGCAATGAGCCCACGTCGTACCAGGAGACGGGGGCGCTGCCGCCGGGCACGCATTTCGGCGCTGCGGATGGGTCGATTACCGGCGCGCCGACGAGCGCCGGGGTCTTTCCGGTCACGCTGACGGCCGCCAATGCGGGCGGATCGGCGACGCTGCACCTCTCGATCGTCGTCAACCCGGTGGCCGTTCCCGTGAATTTTTCCGTCATGGCGGCCGCAGGCGGAGGCGGAGACGCGCTGACCGTCGGATTCATCGTCGATGGAAGCGGAGCGGAGCGCACGCTTTTGCGGACCATCGGCCCGACCCTGGCGGAGTTCGGCGTCGCCCATCCGCTGCCCGATCCGGTGCTTTCCCTCTATGGCTCCAATTCCTCCCTCATCGCCACCAACTCCGCCTGGGGCGGAGGGCCGGTCCTGGCCGCGGCGTTCTCCGCCACCGGAGCGTTTGCGCTGCCGGCGGCTTCCAAGGATGACGCGCTGCTCGAGACCTTGTCCACGGGGACTTACACGTGCGTCGCGACCAGCACCGCCGGCGATTCCGGGGTCGCCCTGGTCGAGCTCTACGATGCCGACAACGCCGCCCCCACCGCCCACCTGGCCAATCTCTCCGGCCTTGCCCGAGTGGGCGCATTGGGCGCTGCGCTTAACGCGGGGGTTGTGATCGCCGGATCCCAGCCCAAGCAGATCCTGCTGCGGGCGGTCGGTCCGACGCTGGCTGAATTCGGCCTGGGGGGCGTCTTGGCGCAGCCCCGACTCACCTTGTTCGATCAATCGGGGCTTGTGATCGCAACCAACACCGGCTGGGGCCACGCCCCCGCGGCGGGGCCCTCGCCGGTCGCGGCCGACGCCATGCCGGCGACGGGCGCCATCATGTCCGCGGTCGGGGCCTTTCCGCTGGCCCCCGGCTCCGGCGACTGCGCCATGGTCGTGACCGTGCCGCCGGGATCCTACAGCGTGCAGGTCGACGGTCTCAATGGGAGCACGGGCTACGCGCTCTTCGAATACTACGAGCTGTGAAGGCCGGCAGAGGGAAGCCGGGCGCAGGCTACAGCGCCAGCGCCGTGAGCCTGCGCCGCCAGGCGTCGGCGTCCGCCGGCCGATGCGTGGCGGTGTACAAGGCGATCAGGCGCTCTCCCGCTTCGCGCACGACGCCGCGGCTGCGGCCGGGGATGGCGGCCGCTTGCTGCGCCAGGCCCGCATAGGCGGGCAATTCCAAAGCTTCGGCCTCCCGGGCCCGCCCGAGCGCGGCCAGGGCGCCCCCGAGCTGGCTTTGCACGGCCAGGGTCTGCCAGCCCCCCGGCGACGAGGCGGCGCGGGCCGTCCAGGCGTGCCGCAGGAGGGGCTCCGCCTCGGCGGGCCGTCCCTCGCGAAAGAGCACATCGCCCAGCACACTTTCCGCGACGAGGGTCTGCCGCGCCGTCGGCCCGAGATCGCGGGCGCACTCCCGCCACGAATCGCGCTCGAGCGTTTCGGCTTCCGGCAGGCGTCCGGTGCGCACGAAAATCCGGGCGACGACGGTGATGGCGTTGCGCGTCATGAAATGCGATGGGCCGGCAATCCGCCGCAGCGTGGCCAGGGCCTGGGTGCCCAGCGCCGTAGCCTCGGCTGCGCGGCCCAGCTCGAGCTCATCGGCCGCGAGAGCAAGCTCGGCCGACAGCACGTCCCGGTGGTCGGGCGGCAGCGTGCGGCGCCGCTCCGCGAAGTCCTGCTTTTCCCAGCGCTCGGCTTCGGCAAATTTGCCTTCTTCGAAATACGTCGTGGCCAGGTTGTGCATCGAGCGCAGCGTATCCGGATGAACTGGGCCCAGCACCCGCCGGCGCGTGTCCACCAAACGCAGATTGACCGCTTCGGACTCCTGGAGCTTGTCTTCCGCCCAATACACCGAGGCGAGATTGCTCAGCGAGGTCAGCGTGGTCGGACTGTCCGGACCGTCTATGCGGGTGTCGGCCGCAAGCACGGCGGCATTGAGCTTTTCGGACTCGGGATAGCGCTCCTCCGAGAAATAGATCGAGGCCAGGTCGTTCATCGCGGCCCGGGTTTGGAAGTCGTCCGGGCCGAGGGCGCGCAGCGCGCGGTCGCGCGCCTGCACCGCGACGGCCTCGGCCTCCCGCAAACGACCCTCGCCCTTGTAGACAAAGACGAGGTCGTTCATTGAGTTGAGCACCACCTGGTCGCCCGGCCCCAGCGTCCGTTCGGCCGCCGCGATCGCGGCCCGATCGACTGTCTCGGCCTCCGTGAATTTGTCCTGCTCGGCCAGCATGCTGGCGAGAGAACTCATGACCGCGATCGTGGCGGGGTCGTCGGGCGGCAGCGCGCGCTGGCGCAGCGCGAGTGCGCGGCGAAGGTGGGTCTCGGCTTCGGGAAAAAGCCCGAGCGAACCATAGGTCTCGGCGAGCGTGTCGCGCAGGTCCGCTTCGACCAGCGGCTGATCGGCAAACTGGCCGTTGATCCGGCGCGCCGCGTTGTCCAGCACGGTGCGCAGCTTGAGATCGCGGTCGGGCTGCTGGTCCGGGGCCGCCTGCTCCAGCACGTTGCGGAGAAACTGCGACATTTCCGCGCTGGCTTTCGCGGCCGTTGCGGCGCGCCGCTCGGCGCGGGTGGCGCGAACGGCCAGCGCCGTGCTGACCGCCGTCGCCAGGATCAGAATGGCGGCGACCACGGCGCCGGCCGTGACGCCGGCCCGGTGGCGGCGCGCGAACCGCGCCGCCACCTGCCACGGCCGGGGGCGCCGGGCCAGTATGGATTCGCCGGCCAGGAAGCGCCGCAAATCCTCGGCGAGCGCGCCCGCGCCGGCGTAGCGCTGCGCCGGCTCCCTTTCCAGGCACTTCAGGCAGATGGTTTCCAGATCCCGCGGGACGGCGGGCGCGAGCAGGCGGGGCGCCGGCGGATCGGAGTGCGCAATGAGGGCGAGCAACTCGCTCGGCGACGCACCGATGTAGGGCGTGCGGCCGGTCAGCAGCTCGAAGAGCACCACGCCGAAGGCATAGAGATCGCTGGCCACCGACAAGGATCGGCTCCCGTCCCGGAGGGCCTCGGGCGCGAGATAATGCGGGGTGCCCAGCAGCACGGCGGTTCGGGTCAGGTCCGCCCCGGGATCCAATTCGGCGGCCAGGCCGAAGTCGGCCAGGCGGGGCTGGTCGCCGTCGAGCAGGATGTTCGAGGGCTTGAGATCGCGATGCAGCACCCCCTCGCGGTGCGCGTAAGCGAGCGCCTCGGCGATCGGATGCAGCAGCGCGGCCGCGGCGCGCGGGCCGGGCGGCTGCTCGCGCAGCCGGCGGGCCAGATCGCCGCCCGGAATGTACTCCATCGAGAAGTACAGGCAGCCGTCGGCGCGGCCGAGGTCGTAGATGGCCACGATGTGGGGATGGCGCAGGCGCGCCACGGTCCGCGCCTCGCGCTGGAAGCGCAGCTCGGCCTCCGGCGAGGCCGCGGCGCTGTCGGGCAGGACCTTGAGCGCGACGATGCGTTCCAGCCCATCCTGGCGGGCGAGAAACACCCGGCCCATGCCGCCGCGCCCGAGTTCCTCAAGCAGTTCGTAATGGCCGATGCGCCGGCCCTCGGGTGACCGGCCGGCCGGAAGGCCGGCGCCGCCGCTCACCTCCTGCTCGAGGACCCGCACCCCGGCGCAGCGCAGGCAGAGCGCGCCTTCGCTCCCGGTGCCTTCCAGCCGGCCGCCGCAGGTGGGGCAGGAATCGCTCATGTCAGCGCCGCAGCACCCGCAGCAGGTGCGCCATCTCGTCCTTGACGTCCGCGGGATCGCGCACGGTCGCGGCCACCTCGAGTTTCACGAGTTCCGCGTAGCGCGTGGACAGGCGGTGCACCCACAGCGAGATGTTCGCGCGGGTGGCCCCGAGCGCCCGGGCGGCGCGGTCGTAGTCGCCGCGATCCGGAGCGGCGCTGAGGAACGCCTTCAAGAGGGCAAAACGGCGCGCCTTCTCCGGGCCGGCCTGCTCCGCCTCCAGCTGGCGGAGTGCGCGCCCGATCAGGGCGTAGGCCCAGCTCCGCTCGTACACCTCGCTCGCATCCAGCGGGGCCTCGGCGAACGGCATGAATTTGGCTTCGGCGTCGGCGGCCGCCCAATCCACCAGGTCCACGGCGCCGCCCCCGCGCTTGGCGGCATTCTCGCGCGTGAAATGAGTGCCGAGAAAGCGCTTGAGCGCGCCGACCAGAAACCCGCGAAAGCGGCCCTTCTCCGGATCGGACCGCTCGAGAAAGTCGGTGGCGAGCAAGTGGCCGAAGAACGCCTGGGTCAGGTCCTCGGCGTCCGCGGGCGCGTGGCCGCGCCGGCGCAGGTAGGCGTACAGCGGCAGCCAGTAATTCGCGCACAGCCGCTCCAGGGCCTCGCGGCGGCGCACCGACGCCTGCCGGGCGTCGAGCACGACGCTCCATTCGGTCGGCTGGAACCCCCGTCGGCTTACTTTGTGAAACAGAGCATCCACAACTCGTCGCCGTGGGCGTCGTCGGTGTGCATCCCGCCCGTGTAGTGCCATGGCGGGTACACGTATTCCGAGCCGATGCGGCCCCAATGGAGCAGGAGCGACTGGCCCGGGGCCAGGTAGCGGACGTAGCCGCGGGCCGCGTCGCATTCGGCCAGGTCGCAGCAAAACAGGGCCAGCGTGCCCCCCGCCCGCAGGTGGCGGGAAAGGAGCCGGATCGTGCGGTTGGTCACCGGGCGCCGATTGATGTAAAAGCCGTCCGCATTGCCGTGGCCGAAAAAGGCGATGGAGGGAGACTGCTCCGGGTGGGCCCCGAAGTAGCGCCGGATGTCCCCGGCCGAAGAGACCGGCACGGCCGTTTGGGCGTGCGCGCGGGCATCGGCGGCGAAGGCGTCCGCCGCTGCGATATTCTCAAAGTAGTCTCCCTTTTCCGCGGCATCGTAGAAACCGAGGACGACGTGGTCCTGGCTGGCGTCCACCACCCGCCACGGGCGCCCGTTGAGGAGCACCAGGGCGGCGGCGATGCAGAGGCCGGCGGACATGTCAGGCGGCCACGGGCGCCGGCGGCGGCACCCGGGGGGGCTCGCGGCGCAGGAAGACGGCGACGATCAGGGTCAGGATGAGCCCAATGATCACGGTGAAGATAAACCCGAAACCCACGATCATCGGGATTGACGTGGTCACGCGCAGGAAGCCTTCGGCCTGCGACGGATCGCGGCCCGACGCGGCGATCTTGTCCAATTGCATCTGCCGCAGCGTTTCGGGGAAATCCGGATTGATCAGCGTCAGAAAGAGGATCGTGAATACGATGCCAAAGAGCGCGTTCCACAGGGTGATTAACGCGCCGGAACCGAACGCCCGGCCGTAAGAATAGCCTTCGTTCGCCGGCACCTGCGCGCGGCAGGCGCGAATGCCCAGGACCAGGAACAGAATTCCGATGACGAGGCCGGCGACGCTCCCAATCGTCTGTCCGGACGAGAATTTTTGCGCGTCGGAATAGTAGCCGGAAAGCGTCAGGATCACTTGCAGAAGCAGTCCGGCGGCGGAAAGCAGGAAGCCGTAGAGGAGGGTGGGTTTCATATCAGGGTGAGGAAAGCGACCGGGAGCATAGCGGTTGCTATTATCACCGCAATGCTCGCCGCAGTCACCTCCGCTGCCCTGGTTGGGATTCATGCCGAAAGCGTCCAGGTCGAGGTGAACTCAAATGAGGAGGGCGAACCGCGTCTGATCCTCGTGGGGTTGCCGGACGCCGCCGTCCGGGAATCATGCGACCGGGTAATGACGGCCCTGGGAAATTCGGGCTATGATCCGCTCCGCACCCGGACCACTATCAACTTGGCTCCCGGGGACTTGCGCAAAGAGGGTCCGATGTACGACTTGCCGATCGCCCTCGGCCTGCTGGCCGCGGCCGGCGAGGTGGACGCAAAAGGGCTGGCACCGTACTTGATCGCAGGCGAACTCGGCCTGTCGGGGGAAGCCAGGCCGATTCGAGGAGCGCTCGCCATCGCCCGTCTGGCCAACAAACTCGGCAAGACGGGAATCATTCTTCCCTCGGTTTCCGCTGACGAGGCCGCCCTGGTGCCCGACGTGCCCGTCTATCGCGTGGATAATCTGGAGCAGGCCCTTGAAATGGTTCGCGGCGTCCGGCCGCTGGTTCGGGTCGAGCGGGCGGGAAACGGGGAGAAAATGCCCGCACGCGGCGCGGGCCTCGATTTTGCCGACTTGAAAGGACAGCCCGCACTGCGCCGCGCCATCGAGGTGGCGGTCGCCGGCGCGCATAATCTGCTCATCATCGGTCCACCTGGCTCCGGAAAGTCGATGGCGGCAAAACGGATCGCCGGCATCATGCCGCCGCCGACCCAGGAAGAGTACCTGGAGGTGCTCTGCATCCAGTCGATCGCCGGCCGGACAATCCGCGGCCCGGCCTGGCCCCGCGACCAGCGCCCGTTCCGCGCGCCCCACCACACCGTCTCGGACGCGGCGCTGCTCGGAGGCGGCGCGATACCCGGTCCGGGTGAAATCTCCCTGGCGCATCATGGCGTCCTGTTCCTGGACGAACTCCCTGAGTTTCGCCGCTCGGTCCTGCAGGTGCTCCGCCAGCCGCTGGAGGACGGCGAAGTGAGCATCTCGCGCCGGGCGGCAAAGCTCACCTTCCCGAGCCAGTTCATGCTCGTCGCGGCCATGAACCCCTGTCCCTGCGGCTACCTCGGCGACCCGCGTCACCGCTGCCGCTGCTCGCCCACCATGATCGAGCGCTACCGCAGCCGCGTGGGCGGCCCCTTGCTCGACCGCATCGACATCCACGTCGAGGCGCCGGCGCTCTCCATCGGCGAACTCCGCTCCGCCGCGCTCGGCGAGGCCTCGGAGGCGATTCGCGCGCGCGTGCTGGCGGCCCGGGCCGTCCAGCAGCTCCGCTATGGGCACACCTCCGTCACGGTCAACGCCCGCATGACCCACCGCCAAATCCGGGAGCACTGCGCCATCAGCGCCGCGCAGGCCGACTTCCTCCAGTCCGCCATGGAGCGCCTCTCCCTGTCCGCCCGCGCCTACGACCGCATCCTAAAATTCGCCCGCACCATCGCCGACCTCGCCGCCGCCCCCGCAATCGAAGACGCCCACCTCCTCGAGGCGATCAACTACCGCACGCTCGACCGCGCCGTGTTCTAAGGGGTCACGTACCAAATCCCAACAATTCTCGATTCTTACCCTTGCCATTATTGCATGTATGTCACGCAAACCACGCATCGAGTACGAAGGCGCATGCTTTCATGTGCTCAATCGGGGCAACTATCGGCGCGATCTTTTTCATCTTCCCGGTTCAGCGAGCGCCTTCGAGCACGTTCTCTTCGAAGCCTGTCAATCATTCGGCTGGCGGCTCCACGGCTACATCATCATGACGAATCACTTTCATCTGGCCGTCGAATTGACCCTGCCGACCCTTAGCGTCGGCATGCAGTGGTTGCAGAAAACATGGGCAATGCGGTTCAATCGGTTCCACGGCCAAAAGGGCCGCCCCTTTCAGGGACGATTCAAAGCCATCCACGTCCAGCCTGGATTGGCCTTTGCCAATGTTATACACTATATCCACCTGAACCCAACTCGGGCGGGAATGATTTCCCCCCACGATGCGGCGAGCTTCCGCCACGGAAGTTTATGGCACTTTCAGCAGTCCTCCCGCCCGCAGTTCCTCATTCCGATAACGGCCCTGCGTGGGGCCGGAGGTTTGGAGGATACTCCGGAGGGGTGGGCGAAGTACGGCGAATTCCTCGTTCGGTTCGACGAAGCTGACACCGAGGAGAGGCGGCGGCTTTACGCTGACCTTCGGCGAGGTTGGTGCATAGGAAGCGATTTGTTTAAGGAGGAGGTCCGCAGGCGCATCGGTGCTGTCGTTCCCGCCCGGGGTCGCGCGCCCCGCAACATCAGCGGCGCCGCTTGGAGGCTTGAGCGGGAAATGGAATGGGGACGAAAGCTGGAAGCGGCCGCCCGACTGTTCGGCATCGACTTGACCCAGCTTCCAAACAGGAAGTCGGGTCCAGAGAAGCTTCGCCTCGCATCGCATATGAGAGCGACCACCGACGCCTCCAATATCTGGCTAGCCGGCCGGCTGCAGATGGGAACTCCCAACGGTGTAAGCGCGCTTCTCCACCGCTACCGGAAGGCCGCAACGGCAAAGTCCATTGACCCAGTTCCGACTAATCCGATGAAAGTGGAGTAACGCTCACGCGCCTCGCGAGTTGAGATTTGGTACATGACCCCTTCGGACGGCCGTTCTTCACCGCGCTAGCCGGCGGTGAAGTCGAAGTACTCAACGCCGTAGAGCACGATCTTATGGTCCGTGGTGTCCTTGACGTAAAAGTGAACATTGTACTGCCCTGGCTTGAGAAAGAGGGCGAAGCGGCCGGCGTAATTTCCGGCCCCGTCGGTCGTGGCGGTGTAGAAATCCAGGTATTTTTCCTCCGGATGACCTGGCACTGATTCAGGAAGCAGCTCGTTGCCGGGATGGTTGGGCCGGTCATTGATGCAGAGCACATAGCGATGCCCGGCCAACAGGCCTTCGAGCGAGAGGTTGAAGCGAAACCCATGCGGATAGTATTCGGCAATTTCCAAGTCCCCCCTCGAATCAGGTCTTACGATGCGCCCCCAGCTCGGCGGATTCACCAATGGAATCCTCCGGCTAAGCGCGCCGTCCGTGCGCAGATCGCGGGCCGTCGACGCTAGAAACGCTTCGCGGTCAGGCGAAGCCACTGGCGCTGGCGCCGCGGCACCGAGTACGCGAAACTCTCCTCGGCTCAGGACAACGACATCCTCCGCAACGCCAGAGAACGGAAGAAAGGCTAGGCCGACAAGCAGCAAGCATCGCGTCATGAGAAGGGGGCGGGTCCGGCTCATCCGGCCCATTGCCTCCCTTACTCAGTGCGGACACATACCGCCACCGGCAAGGCAAATGCGGCGATCAGCCATGGTAACAGGCGGCCAGCCGTGTTTGTGATAAGATCGGACGCCCTCCGTTCGCCCTGTGCTTTGTTCGGGTGAAACGTGGGCTTGCGAACCGAACGCATCAACGGACTAAGGCCTGACCGCGTGGCCTGATGCGCCCCCGTCGTCTTCGGGAGCCGCCTGCGTCATCTCTCTCAACGTGAGCCAGCCGGTCGGACTTTCCTTGGCACGAATGTAAACGACCATCGAGCGTCCCCGGACCAGGCTGGCCGTCCCCCCGGACTTGGGGACGATCTTGATTCCGAAGATGCCGGTCTCGATGGCTGTGTCATCCACGAAGACCGTGCTCTCCACCCGGTTTTCGACAAAAATCATTCGCTGAGCGCGAAACATGCGAACAAGGCTGTCCCGGAGTTCGACGCGGCCGGAGATGACGTTCGAGCCGCCAAAATATTTTACAATATCCGGATGGTGCAGGGCGACGATCGTTTCCACATCCCCGCGGGCAAATGCATCGCGGATGGCTTGGGTCGCATGCCGCAGGGAGTCCGCCTCAGTCCGTGCATCCGCCGCATGGCAAAATGATCCCGTTGCAAGGAGAAGGGCTAGGAGGACGCGGGAAAGTTTTCTCATGGGTGCCAGCCTCGCTTGCGGTTCCCCCGTCTGCAACCAAGCAGGGAAACCCCCGCGTTCGGTCAGGCTGCGAGGTCGATGTAGCGCATGAAAGGCAAGCGCGCTCAAGATAGAATAACCTGACCCCGTCATCTCTTTTAGTTGAGTGGGGGGGCAGACGCGCAGATAGCGTAACTATTTAGTGTTAAGAGACGTATAGGACTCGACCCGTCGCCCATTTTCAAGAAGGCACGAATTGAGACGATGTTCTGGCAAATGAAGTGTCTGCGCTGGATGACGATGGGTTGGGTCGTTTGCTTGGCGGTCCGGGTATTGGGGGCTTACGGGGACAGCCGCCTCGCTAACTTTTCTTGTCTGGCAACGGTCAGAAGCGATGATCCGAATCCCCTCACCTTGGGTTTCGTGTCGGTCACCACGGATGTGCCGCCGCTGGGCGAGCCTCTGCTCCTGAGGGCGGTGGGCCCGACGCTTGCTCAGTTTGGCATTTCAGACGGTTTGCAAAGCCCCGAGATGACGTTGTGGAAGTCGGGACAAATGCTGTACCCCATAACCGGTCACGACCAGGCCGCGGCTGGAGCTGCCATCACGGTGGGAGCGTTTCCGCTTACGGCGGGCAGCGCTGATGCGGCCGTCCTCATCAGTCTCGCGCCCGGCGACTATACCCTGGTGATAAGCGGTCCAGCGAACGCGGGCGCCACAGTCTTAGGCGAGATCTATGACCAGGCATTTACGTTCGCCTCCAACTACCTGGCAAATCTGTCGGCGTTGTCCTATATCCACGCTTCGTCTGCAAACACCGTCGGCTTTGTGCTGGCGGGGTCGGTCTCTCGGTCCGTTCTCATTCGGGCGATCGGCCCGTCGCTGGCCAACTTCGGCGTAGCGCAGGCGATGCCCGATCCGATGATTGTACTCCACGCAGCGGCGGATGGTACGGAGGGCGACATTGCCTCAAACGCCGGGTGGCTCGGTAGTCCGTCCGTTGAGGCGGCTGCAAGCACGGCGGGAGCGTTCTCGCTTGCCCCCGGGTCGAAAGACGCCGCGATGGTCGTCACGCTGCCGCCCGGCGCCTACACGTTTACCGTTTCGAGCATGAGCGGCGCCGCCGGAACCACTTTGGCCGAGGTTTACCTTCTTCCGGAGTAACCAAGCTGCCAGCTCACCACCGAGGCACATTCAACGATCCGGAGTTTAACGAGGTCTCATCCCACTGAGGCGACCTAAGAGTGTTGACCAGCCGTGGCGGGAAATCGGGTCCAGAAAGGCTTCGCCTGGCTTCGGATATTAGAGCGCCGACCGACGCCTCCAACATCTGGCGAGCCGGGCAGCTGCAGATAGGAACTCCCAACGGTGTAAGCGCGCTTCTCCACCGCTACCGGAAGGCCGGAGCAGCAAAGCGCATTGACCCAGTTCCGACTAAGCCGATGAAAGTGGAATAAGGCTGATGGGCCTCGCGAGTTGAGATTTGGTACATGACCCCTTCAGGCCGCGATGCCAGGCCTCGAGCATGTCGCAACGGCGGGGGAGAAAACGTGCACGTGGAGATATTTTTCGGGCGGGCGGCTGAGCCAGCCCTCAAAAGTTAGGCACCGCGGGCGCTTAACCCGCAAAGTTGAGATTTGGTACGTGACCCCTTCGTCGGCCGCTCCACCCAGGCGACCGGTCATCTGGTTTTGCCCGGCATTGGGTTGACGGCCCCGACAAAGTCAGAAGAGAGTCAACAGATGCGCCGGCTCTGGGGTGTCGCTTTCGCCATCATTATCGGCAGCGGCTGTGCTTGGGTCTCGATAGTCGGGTTGCACGCGAAGAGGACGAAGACTCCGTGGATCGCAGCGGGTCAGGGTGGGGCACCAAGAATGCGTGCAGTTCCCGCTGAAACGAAGACTTCAAAACTCGGGGCAAGCGGCAGCCGGAAGGAGCAGGCCTTCAGTTCCGACTTCCGAAAGTATGCGGGCCAATTCCGGCGCTCAGAAAGCTGGCGGCATACCGGGACCGTCTGGTCCAGGACCGCTTTGGGGTAGCCATTGGGAGAATGCACCTCGGCCCGAAGATGGAGGCGGAAATCAGGTCCTTGCTGGCGGAACAAACCGAGTCCGAGCTCGACGCTCATGAGATAGCCATTCAACACGGACTGGGACGGCAGGATGCGGGCGCAGCCATTATCGCGGAGCAACAACGTGTCGCCGATGAGATCAAGGCGATCGCCGGTGATGCGGCCTTCGACGAAATCGTGAGAGCCGATGAAATCGCGCCGTCAAAGGCGCTTATTCTCACCGGATTGGGGTTGATGTTGCCGGGTGAGAACGCCCCGTATTCGCCTGAACAATTGGATGCGTTGGCGGAAGTTTACTATAACTCACGGCGCAACTCAGGCGGCGCCGCGCCGTGGGATACGGCAGCAGCGGGGTCTGATCTGAACCCGTTCTACAGGCAAATTGCACAGGGTTGGCAGGCTATTGTCGGGCCCGCGGCCATGGCGCCGCTGTTGAAAATCCTATCATCCCAGCAGTCGCAAATGCAGGCGCTGAGAGGGCAATTCGGGCGGTAGGAGCCGGTCGGCAGAACTTTCTCGACCCTTCAAAATTGACGTGCTGCGGGTCCCCAGACGGCGTCGAAGCCATGAGGGAATGATTCGCCGATGGTGTTTGTCGCCCTCGGAACACGCTTTCGAGTAGATTCCCGAACTTGCAGCTCAAGAGTTTCCGGAGCGAGTGGGTCGGTCAGCGGCGCGGTTCGGTCGTTGTCCCAAACGGAATGGAAAAGATTACGAACCCGGAATGTCTCTTGCAAGGCTGCTGCGTTAACGGGCTGACTTGGAACGGCGCGCCTTGAGAACGTCGGCGGAGAATTCGTCGCCCAAAAACGGAAGGGGCACGTTTTGCAGGGGTGAAAGGCGCATTTTGAACGCTGCTTCCAGGCTGAAGCGGCGAGACGCCGCTTCCACTGGGGCAAACCGTGCCACTACCGGAGGGCCGTTTGCTTGATCAATCAATCCAGGGCGCCCAGGCTCGCCGCATGACCAAAGCGCTCCCGACGCTTGATGAGTTTCTTGCCGGGCTGCCGGATGATCGGCGCGAGACCGTGGTGGCGGTGCACCAGGCCATCCGCAAGGCGGTGCCGAAACTGGCGCCGGCCGTGATGTCGGGGATGGGGCCTGCGCCCATCATCGGGTATGGGAAGTATCGTTACAGGTCGGCCAGCGGACGCGAAGGGGACTGGTTCCTGATCGGACTCGCCGCGGGGAAAAAGGATTACAGCCTTCACATCTGTGTCGGCGACAAGAACGGTTACCTGGTCGAGCGCAACGCCGCCCGGCTCGGCAACGTGAAGACCGGCCGCACCTGCATCAACTTCAAGAAGCTCGAGGACCTGAAGCTCGGTGCCGCGATGAAGCTGGTGAAACTGGCCGAGAAGTCCGGGGGAATCAATGCCGTGAAGTGAGAGGGCCCGTTTCGGGGCTACCACTGGATGACATAGCCCAACTCGCTCCGGGCCTGACCGGACTGGGTGGGGGAAAACGACATGTTGATCACGGAAGTCGTATTGGCGGCCGATTTTTTCCACAGGATTCCGGTTCGAATCAGGCGCATCAAAGGGGTTTCGTATTGGGTGCGGGTGACGCGCACGAGGGGAGCGTGCACGTAAAACGGGGCCATTTGGACGACGTCCCCACCGCTCGGCGCGGCCAGCGGCATGGCGGGTTCGCGGCGTGATGCCCATTGGATCCGCGCATCCTGCTCGATGAGGGAAGTGAGTTCGTCATGAGCGGACGGTGCGGCCGCTTCCGCATGAGTGTCGATGTCGCATGCTGACACGCAGGCGATGACCCTGGCGGCGGCAAGCAGGGTTCTTGCGCTCATGGCGGGTTCACGGCGTGCACAGCGGGGTAACCTGGCAGCGGTGAGACTATTGCACCTTCCCGAGGTTTCAAATATTTGACTGAAGGTGGCCCATGAGGGCTCGGATGCGGTTGGCGGGTCCTTGGCCGCCGGGTCGGGAATATCGGGCTAGTCATCCCCGGCGCAGGCGGCGATGATGGCGGGAATGAGTTCTTTTTTCGAGGAGCTGGATTTCCAGGTGACGCCGCTGGGAGCGGTCAGCTTGCGACGCAAGCGCATCGCCATGCTCCAGAACCAGGTCGTTTACGAGGTGAAGCTCGGCGACGCCTTCCTCATGTCCAGCCTGTTCCACGCCGTCGAGGACGCGCTGGCCGACCTGGCGCTGGAGGAGTTGGGACCGGGCGCATGGGACGTGGTGGTCGGCGGTTTGGGGCTGGGCTATACGGCGGCGGCGGCCCTGGCGCACGCGAGCGTGCGCTCCCTTCGGGTGGTCGAGTTCCTCCCGCCGGTGATCGGGTGGCATGAGCGCGGGCTGGTTCCGTTAGGAGAGAAGCTGACCTCCGATCCGCGCTGCCGATTCGTGCAGGGCGATTTCTTCGCCCTGTCCGCCTCCCCGGCGGGGTTTGAGGGCGGCCGGCGGTATCATGCCATCCTCCTCGATATCGACCATTCGCCGCACAACCTCCTGGATCCGCGCAACGCCGCCTTTTACTCGCCCGAGGGGCTGAACCGGCTCGCCGGCCACCTTCATCCGGAGGGCATCTTCGCCATGTGGTCCGACGACCCGCCCGATCAGGACTTTCTCGAGCTGCTCTGCGACGTGTTCGGTTCCGCCCGGGCCGAGGTGGTGCGCTTTCCCAACCCGTTCCTGGACCGCGAATCGGCCAGCACTGTCTACCTCGCCCGGAAGGTTCCCGGCCGGGCGGTCACGTCGCTCTGAGAGGCGCGACCTCCTCCGGACTGCGGGCCGCGCGGGTCACGATCGGGTGAAGTCGTCGTCCGGCCGGTTACGGGCCGGTGACTTCCTCGCAACGGCCGCCGATTGGCGTGGCGTGCGCGGGAGGCGGGTCCGAGGGTGGCTCCATGACCGAAGGGCGCCGGTGGTGGGCGGAATGGCTGCAGCGCCGGATCGTGGATCCGGTGGCCGTGCAGCTTCGCCAGGGGCTGAGCCGCCGGCGGATCGCCTGGTCGCTGACGGTGGGAGCGCTCTGCGCCTTTTTCCCGGTCCTGGGACTGGCGACCCCCGCCTGCCTGGTGGCCGGATGCGCGCTGCGCCTCAATCATCCGATCCTTCAGGCGGTCAATCTGGCCACCGCGCCCCTGTACGTGCCGATGGTCTATGCGTTCATGCGCCTGGGCGACCTGCTCCTGGGGCCGGCGCGCGCGCTGCCGGCGATGGCCGAGCATGCGGTTCTGGGGTGGTTCGTGGCGGCTCCCCTCTGGATTGGAATTGGCTTCCCCGTGCTGCACGCGCTGCTAGGCTGCAAGGGTTTAACCGAATGGTTCTCGGGATTACCGGTGGCATGGGCTGCGGCAAGTCGACCGCCGCCCGCATGTTCGAAGAACGAGGGTTTCGCCGCATCGACTCCGATGCGCTCGTTCGCGAGCAGGTCCTGACGTCGGCGGAGGTCGTCGCGCAGGTGCGCGAACGCTTCGGGGCGGCGGCCCTCTCCCCCTCGGGAGGGATCGATCGCAAGGCACTGGCGGAAAGGGTCTTCTCGAGCGACGAGGACCTGGCGTGGCTCGAGTCGGTCACGCACCCGGCCGTTTTCGATCTCTGGCGCGGCCAGCTGGCCTCAGCGCCCCAGGGGCGCTGGGCGGTGGAGGCGCCTTTGCTTTTCGAGGCGGGCCTGGAGATTTGGTTTGATTTCACCGTCTCCGTCGCGTGTTCTGCCCAGCAGCAACTCGTCCGACTGGAGCAGCGTGGATTGGATCGCGCGCTCGCCGGACAGCGGATTTCGAAGCAACTGCCGCTGACGCGGAAAATCGAACTGGCCGAACACGTTCTCTGGAACGACGGCTCGCTGGACTTTCTTCACGACCAAGTCGACCGACTGATCTCCACCTTATCAAACCCCGATGAGTCTCCCGCCCAAAGATGACGACGCCGGCTCCGCGCCGGCACGCAAGACCAAGCGCGCCCCCCGCGGGCGGGTGCGGAAGACCAAAGTCGAGGACGCGGCCGCCCCCTTTGATGCCGGCACCGTGGCGCCCGCGGCGAAGCCCGAGGCCCCTCCGCCCGCGCCGCCGGCTGAGTCTCCCGCCCCCCAGGCGCGCGAGGAGCGCGGAGGCCGCGGACGCGACGGGGGCGACGCGGACCGCCGGGACGCCGGCGAAGCTGCGGCGCGCGCCGAAGACCGCGGCCCGGCCCCGTCGGGGGCCGAACCGCAGGCACCCGCCGCGTCGGACAATGGCGGACCCGCCGAAGGCGCCCGGACGGACGAGCACAGCGGCGAAGGACCGCCCGGCGCGCCCCGCGACGAGCCGCGCCACCACGGCCATCAGGGCCGCGGCGACTGGCAGGGCGGACAGCGGGGAGACCGGGAATTCTGGAAGCGGAACAAGCGCAAGCGCGGGCGGTGGCAGCCGGGCGGCCCCGGCGGGCAGCAGGGGGGATTCCAGCATCCGCCGCAGCCGCCTCCGCCCAGTTCGCCCCAGGTTTACGGCGACCTGCCCAACCCGGCGCGCTTCGCCGATCCGGCGGCGCTGGACGCCTTGGCCGCGGAGATCTCTTCGGGCGACGCGGAGCCGATTGAACTGCAGCGGCTGTATGCGCTGCCCTTGGCGGAATTGACCGCGGCGGCGCGCTCGCTCGGCGTCGCCTTCGAGGGCGTGCCCAACCGGCGCGCGCTGCTCGCCGCCATCTTCCTCGACGCGGCCGCGAAAAAGCGCGCCATCCGGGACACCGGCTACGTGGACCTGACGGACCGGGGCGCCTTCATCGTGCACGAGCACGTCAACTACCGGCTCTATCCGGAGGACCCGTATCTGCCGGATTCGCTGATCCGCCGCTATGGCCTCAAGCGCGGCCACCGCGTCGAGGTGCTGCTGCAGGCTCCGGCGGAGAACGACCGCTGCCCGGCCGTGGTTCGCGTCGACTCGGTCATGGGGCTTCCCCCCGGCGAGATTTCCAAGCTTACGCCCTTCGAGGAGCTGATCCCCTATTATCCCCTCCAGCGCATCCTGCTCGAGGCGCCCGAGGTGCAGAAGGACGTCTCCATGCGCGCGGTCGACATCCTGACCCCGATCGGCTTCGGCCAGCGCGGGCTGATCGTCGCGCCGCCGCGCACGGGCAAGACCGTGCTCCTGCAGAACATCGCCAATTCCGTTTCGGAGAACAGCCCGGAGGTGAAGCTGATCCTGCTGCTCATCGACGAGCGGCCCGAGGAAGTCACCGACTTCAAGCGGCACACCAAGGGCGAGGTCGTCTCCTCGACCTTCGACGAGTCGCCGGAAAGCCACGTGCACTGCGCGGAGATGGTCGGCGAGAAGGCGCGCCGGCTGGTCGAACGCGGCCAGCACGTCGTGATCCTGCTCGACTCGATCACCCGGCTGGCGCGCGCCTACAACGCCCTCGCGTCCAATTCCGGCAAGATCATGTCCGGCGGCATGGAGGCGACGGCCCTGCAGAAGCCCAAGCGGTTCTTCGGGGCGGCGCGCAACATCGAGGGCGGGGGCAGCATCACGATCATCGCCACGGCGCTGATCGACACCGGCAGCCGCATGGACGAGGTCATCTTCGAGGAGTTCAAGGGCACCGGCAACATGGAGCTGCACCTCGACCGCGGCCTGGTGGAGCGGCGCGTGTTTCCGGCGATCAACATCGACCGCTCCGGCACGCGCAAGGAGGAGCTGATCTACCACCCCGAGGAATTGCAGCGCATCTACGGCCTGCGGCGGGCGATGCAGGGGCTGGGGCCGATCGAGTCGATGGAGATGCTCATCACCCGGCTCAAGAAGACCAAGTCGAACGCCGAGTTCCTGCTCACGCTCAGCCGGCAATAGCCGGGCGCCATGGCTCCAGTCCAGCACGAGCCGGCGGAGCGGGCGATCCGGTATCGGACGGGCCTGGACGACCCGCCCGGCGGGTCATTGGGCTGAGACTATTCCAGCGGCAGCAGCGGCAAGTCGCCGCTGGCGGGCGGAGGCACGGACTTCGTGAGCAGCGGGGAATTCAGGCCGGGCAGGCGCTCGCTGAATTCGCCGGCCGCGCCGGCCTGCCGCAGGGCGCGCTGCACCATGCCCATCTTGGCGTCCAGATTGTCGATCATCGACACGAACACGGCCTCGGGCGTCGCCGCCATGGCGGCGGCGCCCCATTCCAGTTCGCCCTGGTGGCTCAGGATGACGTGCTCCAGGCGCTCCAGCCGTTCGGCGTCCAGGCGGGCCTTGAGGCCGGCCCGGCGGACGAGCTGGTAGCCCAGGACGACGTGGCCCTGCAGGATGCCGCGGCGGCTCCGGCGCGGCGCGAGCGCGCCCTCGTATTCGATCGTCTTGCCCGTGTCGTGCAGCAGGATGCCGGCCAGCGCCAGGTTCGGATCCACTTCGGGATACAGGGGCAGAAGGGCCCGGGCCGCGCGGGCCATGTGCACGGTGTGCTCCAGCAGCCCGTGCCGGTAGGCGTGGTGCATGGAAATGGCCGCCGGCGCCCAGCGAAACACCTCGCCCACGTCATCGAAGGCAAACTGAACGGTGGCCTTCAGCTCCGGGGGCTCGAGCCCCGCGACAAAGCCCTGCAATTCCTGCCAGAGCAGGGCGGCATCCTCCGGCGCCGCCTCGACCAGGTTGGCGACGACGGCGGGATTGGACAGCTCCTCCTCCTTGACGACGGCGGCCTTGGCCAGCCGCGGAGCCAGCCGGCCCTGATAGGTGTCGGTGCGGCCCTCGACCCGCACGACCGCGCCTTCACCCAGGGCCCGGAAGATCTCGAATACGGGGCTGTCGTTGAAGATCGTGGTCGAAAACGATCCGGTGCGGTCCCCCAGGTCGGCGCTGAGATAGGGATTGCCGTTCGAGGCCGTCTTGGTCGCCAGCTTGCGCAGCACCAGGATGCTCGCAAACGGCTGGCCCGCCGCCAGGGCCTTGAGTTGCTGCACGCTCGATTCCGCCATGGTCAGGGATAGTACGCCTTGCGGGCGCGCACTTGGATGAACTGCTTCTCCGGCAGGATGCAAGCGGTCAGATGCCCGCCCATGACGCAGCCGGTGTCGATCCCGACGGACCACTTGAGCTTGTAGATTTCCGGGCGCGGCGTGTGGCCGTAAATCACGAAGGGCGGCCCGTTCCACAAGTCCGCCCACACCGGCGAATCGGGAGAGTCGGCGCGCTTCGCGGGCTTCCCGCTGGGGGTCACCACCTGGATCCGGGTCACGATTTCGGCGGGCTGCTTCTGCCACGGCTGCCCCGGGAGAAAGCCGCCGTGGACGAACACGGTGGCGAGTTCGGGCTCCTCGAACGTGAGCATCATGCTCTCCAGGTAGGCCCAGTCCTGCGGCCGCAGCTGCTCGTAGGTATCCAGATCGTGCTCCTTGACGTACTTGCGGTCCTGGGTGCGCCGGTACTTGAGCAGGCGCAGCTCGTGGTTGCCCAGGAGCGACAGGGCGTTGGCCGCGCGCGCCAGGTCGAGGACCTTGACGCTGTCGGGGCCGCGGTTGACCAAATCACCCAGGAGAATCAGGCGGTCCTCCCGTTCCAGTTTGAGCCGATCCAGCAATTCGGCGAATTCCTGGTGGCAGCCATGGATGTCTCCAATGGCGATGAGGCGTCCGGTCACCCGAATTTGCTAGCGTTGAGCAGGCTCGGGAGTAAACAAGAAAGCCGATGGAGCAATTGAATCTGGAGCCGCTGGCGACGGCTTGCGCGGTCACGGGGGAGCCTTTCGCGGCCGGGGATCGCGTGGTGAGTTTCCTGATGCGGGGGCCGAAACTGGAGGCGCTGCGCGCCGATGTGCGGGCGGACCAGGCGGACGCCTATCGGCCGCCGGCGGCGGTCGCCTGCCGCTGGGTGCAGGTGTACAAGCCGCGCGCGCCGGGCGAAAACGCCGACCGCGCCCTGAAGCTAACGGCCGAATCGCTGTTCTTCACCCTGGTCGACCCACTGACCGAGCCCAGCGCCGAGAACACGCGCCTGATCCAGTTTCTCGGGCTGCTGCTCGAGCGCAAGCGCGTGCTCAAGCCCCGGGGCCGGACGCGCGACGGCGCGCGCACGGTTTATGAGCACGCCCGGACCAAGCAGACCTTCGAGATCGCCTCGGACGAACTGACGCCGGCCTTCTTTCTGCAGATTCAGGAGCAGCTGGGCGTGCTGGTGGGCGAGCCCAAGCCGAAGGCCGCGCCGGCCGCTCCCGCCCCGGCCTAAGGCCGGGCACCCCGGCCGGGGCTACAGGCGGACAGGCACGCCCGCCCGGGCGAGGGCCTGCTTCACCTGGGGGATCGTGAACGTCCCGAAATGAAAGAGGGAGGCGGCGAGCACGGCGCTCGCGTGGCCTCCCGTCAGCACTTCGGCGAAGTGCTCCATTTTTCCCGCGCCGCCGCTGGCGATGACCGGCACGCCCACGGCGTCGCTGACCGCCCGCGTCAGCGCGACGTCGTAGCCCGCCTGCGTCCCGTCGGCATCCATGCTGGTGAGCAGGATCTCGCCGGCGCCGAGCGCGGCCCCCCGGGCGGCCCAGGCCGCGGCGTCGAGGTCGGTCGGGCGCCGGCCGCCGTGGGTGAAGACCTGCCACGCGTCCCCTTGGCGCTTCGCATCGATCGCCAGGACGATGCACTGGGCGCCGAAGCGCTCGGAGGCTTCGCGGATCAGGTCCGGATTCTGGATCGCCGCCGTGTTGAGCGAGACCTTGTCGGCCCCGGCGCGCAGCATCGCCTCGATGTCGGCCACGGAGCGCAGGCCGCCTCCCACCGTCAGCGGCATGAAGCACTGCTCGGCCGTCGCCGCGACCACGTCGCGCATGATCTGGCGGCCGTCGCTGCTCGCCGTGATGTCGAGAAAGACCAGTTCGTCGGCGCCCTGCGCGTCGTAGGCCTTGGCGCATTCGACCGGATCGCCGGCGTCCCGGAGCTGCTGGAAACGCACGCCCTTGACCACGCGGCCCGCGGTCACGTCCAGGCAGGGAATGATCCGGCGCGAGAGCACGGGCCGGCGCCGGTCAGCCGGCGTGGGTGATGTCCGGCTCGAAGTTGACCGCCAGCCGGTACACCTGGCCGGGCCGCATGATCAGCGGATGGTCGCGCACCAGGTACTGCAGATAGTGGATCTTGCCGTAGTTGGTGCGGTAGAGAGGATCGGCGCTCACGACCTCCGTGTCCTGCCAGGTGGCCTGGAAGTCGTCCCGCGCGACCGTGCAGCGGTGGCCCTGGGGGCCGAGCGTGGGGCCGCCGGCGACATTGTACTTGGAGTGGGGCGCCGCGATCGCGAGGACGTACCGGAACCGGTCGAGGGTGACCTGCTGCTTGACCGAGTACGCGAATTCGCAGCCGACCTTGTTGCCGGAAAAATTCCACTGCACCTTCACGCTGCCCAGGTTGCGGACCATCTCCTCCTTGAGGGTGATCAGCTCCGGCTGCTCGTAGCGGAAGAAGAAGCTGTTGCGCAGGCCCAGGCCCGTCACGCAGTTCTTGCCGTAGAAGGAGGGCAGGGTGACATGCTCGCCGAACGTCAGCTCGGGGAGCATGATCGGCAGGTACACGTTGTTCGGCCAGTCGAAGATCCCCGGACAGTGCGGAAAGGCCAGCGCGTCGCTCGACAGGTTGCCGCCGCAGCTGATCAGCGGCACCTGCAGGTGCAGGCCGCTCTCCGCGTCGCGGTACAGGAACAGGCCCTGCTCCTTGCGGTTGCTCTTGTCGAAGATGACGAACCGCCCGCTGGTCCGCGGCGGCTCCGATTTCGGCGCGCCGGAGGGCATCTGCACCGTGTTGGCCAGCCGCGACCACTGGCAGAGATAGCGGGCGGCGTCGAAATTGGCCATCCGCGTGGTGTGCTGCTTGTAGGCGGTGCGCTCGTTGTCGCGCAGGTCCAGAAA
>DASRSH010000223.1:0-8595 GCA_035656575.1 Opitutaceae bacterium | reverse complement strand
GGCCGGGACGAAGGTTGAAACGGTCGCGCAACGCCTTGGGCAGCACAATCCTGCCGGCGCTGTCGATAGAGACAGTGGTAGTCATGCCATAAAAAATGGCATTTACCATATGAAATGACAAGATCGGTTTATCTCTCTTCGCGTCTTCTGAAACGCAAGGCACTGCCACGTCCGGTTTTCGTCGCGACATGCGGACCCAAAGTCTCGGGTCGCGCCACAGGATCCCTAATACGCCAAGACCTACGGGAATTTACGCAAAATATGGAGTGGTCAATTATTCATTAAGCTCACACTCCACTGACGAGCGCACGACAATACTTTCCTCATTCCATGAATTCGCCGATTTATTTGAGTTCCAGCCTTTCCCTATGGGCCCTATTTTTTCTCTCCGGTTGCCAAACCTACATGGAAAATCAGGCGGCGCGATTAGGACCGGATGTTACTGATATCGAAAAGATCCAAATATTCGACAATCTCTGGGTGCTCTCCGGTCTCGATCAGAAGCAAGGCGATTTTATTCCGTCCCAGTTCGTCTTAGGAGCCGGCAGTGCGGCGAATACGGCTCAGCCCACCATCGGGCTGAACCCCATGAGCAAGATTCCGCCCAATTGGCTGCACGTGTGGGAGATTGGATCAGTCAGCTGGGACGGGCAGCAATCGCTTAGTTGGTCGGTGACGCCGGTCACTAATTACTCCGACTTGCTCCGCTTGAGGCTACTTTACGAATATGCGTTCTGCAGCGCGCTCGCGCGGACGCCCGACGGGCGAGAATGGATTAAATATGGCTTTTCATATGAGTATAACCGCGTTGCGGCCCCGTACGGGTCTGGGGGCACTGTTTTTGAGGCTCCGATAGAAGCTAACGTGGATCCGGGCACGGTTTATAGCCAATCGGCAACAAACGACGCCGTACGGGCATATGAAGCGGCATTGGACAGGCTCGCGGAAGCAGCGGCCCGTCAAAATCCATCCCCGGGGGACATCGTGCTTCAAAATATTAGGCAGTCGAATGGAGGCACGGGGCTAGGAACCCTGGCGCAAAGTTTAATGCAAACGGGCCTGCAGCCTAGCGCGGATCTTCCTCTGCCGGACATTCCGGCCGGTAGGCCCAGAGAGAGTCTGGATGTTGCGATGTCCGAGCCACCACGTGACGGCGTGGCGCTCAGCGCCCCGTTGGACCAGGACCGATTCGCGGGCCTCGTAAGAGCATCGCCGCGTGCCACACTTCAGCTTCCGGAACCAGGATTCGTATCGCGAAACAAGGAGTTCGAGGGTTGGGTGGAGTTCAAACGGCCGGGCATTCCCACCCATTTGACCGAAAAGCTTTATGTGCGGTCCATGAACGACCTGAACCAGTTCGTATTTTGGGTGCTCAGCGCCACACCGAATACATCGGGTTCGGGCGGCGGGGGCGGAGCCGGCAGCGCGGCGGCGGGCGGTGGAGGAAAGGGCGGGAAGGGTGGCGGAGGGGGCGGTGCGGGTCCGCAAGTGACAATCCCCAACTAGATGACATGAAGCTGACAGGTTAGCGCACTCCGCGGTGCCTGTCGGCTTTATGTCATCCGAGGATTTTCGCCGATGACCGATGCGCGCCGACAGCACCGTCAGTCGTCGAGCGGGGTGGTAAGAGAGTGCCCGGGCGTCGCCGAAGCGTCGTCCCAATACACTCTCGCCTAAAGGCCCAGGTTTCGAATCATTGGCCGGCGGCCATGCCTGATCCGGCTTCCACTCCCGCACGATGCGCGGTCTTTCTCCGTTACGCGCGAGGACGCGGCCACCGCGCAGGGCGCCGCCGGCGCTCTGGAGAGCTTTCCATCGAGGTCTGGTTCGACCAAAGCGAACTGCAGGGCGGCGACACCTGGGATCAGAATCAGACGGGCGCTGGCGGAAAGGGAAATGCAGCCGCTGCTCGGACCATGACTTCGGGCAGATCTGAAGGCTGCGTTTCGAGCCGAAGATTCTTGTAACCTCCCCCCGCCGGCAGGTGTTAAATCAGCGCATGGCCTCGTCTCCCCCGCCCGACGTCATCATCGAGGCGGTGAAGCTTTCCAAGTCGTTCGGCGAACAGCGCGCGCTGAGCGACGTCAACCTGCGGGTGCCCCCGGGGACCATCGGCCTGCTCGGGCCCAACGGGGCGGGCAAGAGCACCTTCATCAAGTGCCTGCTCAACCTGGAGGCGCCCACCTCCGGCTCGGCCCGTGTGCTCAATCGCGACATCCGCGAATCCCACCGCTCCTCGCGCGAGCGGATTGGGTACAGCCCGGAACGCGACTGCCACATCGGAGGCCTGGCCGGATGCGAGTATGTCACCTACTGCGGCCAGCTTTCCGGCATGAGCTTCCGGGCGGCGCGCCAGCGCACCCATGAAATCCTGGACTTGGTCGGCATGGGTCAGGAGCGCTACCGGCCGGTCGACACCTATTCCACCGGCATGCGCCAGCGGGTGAAGCTGGCCCAGGCCCTGGTCCATGACCCGGCGCTGGTCTTTCTCGACGAGCCGACGAACGGCCTCGATCCCTCCGGGCGCGAGCATATCCTGACTCTCATCGGCTCGCTCTGGAAGGAGCTTCAGATCAGCGTCGTGATGTCCTCCCACCTGCTGCGCGACATCGAGCGCGTCTGCGACCGGGTGATCATCATCGCGCACGGCCGCGTGATTGAGCACGACAGCATCGCCGCGCTGCGCACCCGCAACCGCCGGATCATCGAGCTGACGCCCTCCTCGGAAGCGCCCCGCTTCCTCGCCGCGTTCACCCAGGCGGGGCTGAAGGCCGAGCCCCTTTCCAACGGCCGCCTTCGCCTCGAGACCGAATTCGATTCCATCGAGGAGCTCCTGCGGCTGATGCAGGAGCGCAGGCTCCCCCCCGCCGAAATCACCGCCAACCCCGACGCCCTGCACGAGCTTTTCGTCCAAGCCGTCGCGGGCTCCGCCGAGCCCCCGCCGCTCCATGGAAGCCAGCCTCGATCTTAGCCGCTGGCGGGACCCGCCGCGCGGCGTCGCCTACCGGCGCTGGGTCATCCTGTCGACCGGCCTGCGCCGGCTGCTGCGCCAGTGGTTCTTTCGCGCTCTGCTGGTCCTCTCCTGGGCGGGGGCGGTCGTCCTCGCGCTGGTGGGATTCATCTTTTCCCAGTCGGTGGGGGTCGGCGGCACCCTGGACCAGTTTCTCGGCAATTTCGGACCGCGGGGCGCCGCCGTGGCCGCCACCATCCGCGGACTGGTCCTGCTCTATCCCGACGTCGTCGTGAACAGCCTGTTCACGACGATCTTCTGGGTCCAGGCCTACCTGGGGTGCTTCCTCAGTCTCGTGGCGCTGACCGCGCTGACTCCGTCGCTCGTCGCCCGGGACCGGGCGAGCAACGCCCTCACCATCTATCTCTCCCGGCCGCTCACCTCCGCCGACTACCTGATCGGCAAGCTCGGCATCATCGCGGGCTTCCTCCTGCTGGTCTGGACCGGCCCGCTGCTCTTCACCTGGCTGCTCAGCGTCCTCTTTGCCTCCGACAAGGACTTTCTGGTGTATTCCTTCGCGCCGCTGCTTCGGGCCCTGCTTTACAACGGGATCGCGTTCGCCGCCCTCTCGGCCATCGCGCTGGGGGTGTCCGCGCTGTCCCGGTCCTCGCGCAGCATCATCGTGATCTGGCTCTGTCTCTGGCTCGTCGCCGGCTTCGTCGCCAAGGTGCCGCACATGCCGGTATGGATGCAGCGCGCCAGCTTCAGCCGCGACCTGTCCCAAATCGACAGCGAAGTGCTGCGCATCGACCGCGCGCTGATCGACGCCGGACAGGAGCTGCCGCTGACCAACCGCCGTTTGGCGGAGAATCTCACGCAGGCGGGCGACCACACGGCCGCGACCGACTTTGGCGGCAGCGTCACGGGACTCGCGGTTCTGGGCGGCCTTTCGATCCTGCTGCTCTTCCGCCGGCTGAAGCCCGAATGAACGCCGTCGTCCAAGCTGAAGACGTCAGCCGTTTCTACGGCATGGTTCTGGGGCTCAATAACGTGAGCTTCGCCCTCAAGCCGGGCCTGACCGGAATCGTCGGCCCGAACGGGGCGGGCAAGACGACGCTCTTTCGCCTGATCCTCGGCCAGATCCGGCCGAGTTCGGGCCGGATCCGGGTCTTGGGCGCCGAACCCTGGAATAATCCCGCGGTCGCGAAGCGCCTGGCTTACTGCCCGGAAGGCGATGCCGTGCCTGCCGGCCTCAATGCCCGCGACTGGCTGACCGGTCTCGCAATGCTTTCGGGACGGGAGAGAAGGGCGGCCCGCGAACGCGCCGCCGAGTGCCTGGACCGGGTAAAACTGGCCCCCGAGCATCGAAGCAAGTCCCTCGCCGCCCTCTCCAAGGGGATGCGCCAGCGGGTGAAGCTCGCGCAGTGCCTGCTCCACGACCCCGACCTGCTGATCTTCGACGAGCCGATGAACGGCCTCGACCCTCTGGGGCGCGACGATTTCGCGGCCGTCCTGCGCGACCTCGCCGGGCAAGGGAAGACGGTCCTGGTCTCCAGCCACATCGTTCCGGACCTCGAGGCCCTCTGCGCCGAATTCCTGCTGCTGCGCTGGGGCCGCATTCCGCGTTCGCTCAATGAATCGCTTTCTCCGGAAGCCCGTCGGGCCTGGCCGGCCGCCACGACCTTCCGCTGCGCGGATCCGCGCCAGCTGGCGCGGTTTCTGACCGACGAAGGGCTGCTGCGGGGATGGGATCTCGGGCCGGAGGAGGACCGGCTGCAGGTCCGCTGGGCCGAACCGGAGCGTTTTTTTGGGGATTTTCACGGCCTCCTGCTGCGCAGCGGCGCGCGCATTCGGGAAGTGCGCCACTCCGAGACGGCGCTCCAGCAGGTTTTGGAGCCCCCCGCGCGATGAAGCCTCCCGCCCGGGGCATCCTCCTCCTGACCGCCCGCCGGCACTTCCGCCGGAGCCACGCGCTCGCGCTCGCGGTCATGCTCGCGGTCTTCGCGCTCATCCTCCTGTCGTATATCCGGGGCGGCAATGGCGTCGCGCAGTACCTCGCGTTCACGGGTTCGTTTTACCACGCCTTTCTGCTCCCGCTGCTCGCCTTCATCGGCGGGGGCGGCGCGTGGCGGGACGAGATGAAGCCGGAAGCGGCGGATTTCTTCCTGCTGCGCGGCATTCCGAAGCCGCTCTATCTGGCGCTGCGTTACCTGGCGCACGTCGTCTGCGCCGAAATCGACTTTCTGTTCGCCCTCGCGCTCGTGCTGGCGATCGGCGCCGCCCGGCACGTTCCGGGCATCGGCGCGGCCGCGCCCGTGATGCTCCTCGCGCAGGTGCTGGGCGTGGCGGCGTATTCTGCCTTTGGCTTCCTCTGCGCCGCGCTGACCGCTCGCTGGGTGATCCTGGGGCTGGGCTATGGCGCGGTGGTCGAGCTGGGGCTGGGCAACCTGCCGCTGGCGGTCAATCGGTTCGCCATGAGCCACCAGATCCGGGCGCTCCTGCGTCCCTTGACGGCCGGCCCCTTGCCGGGCGGGGGGCTCCGCCTCTGGGTCGCGGCCGGCTGCCTCGTGCTTGGCGCCGCCGGATTCACGGCGCTCGCCGCCCTCCGCTTTTCACGCCAGGAGCTTCTGGGCGACAAAACCGAATGAAAAGGTAACCTCCCGCCGCGGCCCGGTGTATCGCTCCTTGAACCCATTTTAGTCCCATGAGATTTCCCCTCGCCCCCCTGGCCGTTCTCGCCGCCGCCGCCGTTATGGCCGGCCCGCGCGCGTCGGCCGACCTCAATCCTGCGCTCGTTTCGAGCGATGCACGCTGGGTGGTGTACGCCGACCTGAACGGCCTGCGCCGGAGCGCGGTCGGCCGGGAGCTGATCGCCCATCTTCAGAAGCAAGGCCAGCACGTCGTGGCGCTGCCCGGGGCCACACTCACGCTGGATATGCCGAAGGTGCTCGCGACCATCGGCAGCATCACCGCGTATGGAGCCAACTTCTCGAAGGATCCCCGGCAGCTGGACGGCACTCTCGTCGTCGAGGGAACGCCCGACCTGCGGAAGATCCTCGAGGCCATGCTCGTCGAGGTTCAGGTCGGCAACCCGGCCGCGGTCACCGACGTCAAGGATCTGGGCTACAGCGCCTACGCCCTCAATCCTCCGGCGAAAGCCCCGGCGGACGACGGCCACCGGGTGGTGGTCGCGTTTCCGCCCGAAGGCCTGGTCATCGTGACGCAGTCGGCGGACCGGGTGCGGCGCGCCCGCGAGCTGGCGGACGGCGGGGGAAATTCCCTGGCGCAGGCGCCGGATTCGGAATTGGGCGCGCTCGTGGCCAACGCGGCCAACGCCACGATTTTCGCGGCGAGCGTGGTGCCCCCGGCCAGCTTCTTCCCCACGCAGGGGCCGCATACCCGGATTCTGCAGATGACGCGCTCCGTCTCGGTGGCGCTCGGCGATGACGGCTCCAAAACGTTTGCGCACATCCAGCTCGTCGCCGCGAACGACGATTCCGCCGACAAGCTCGTCAAGATCCTGCAGGGCATGACGGCGATGCTGTCGCTGACGCAAAGCGATGATCAGAAGCTGATGGATTTTATCAACTCGGCCAGGACGGACCGCGACGGCGACCGGGTGAGCTTCCAGCTCGCCTACGACAGCGCGCAGCTCGCCGCGATGGTGCGCGAGCTCACCGAACAGGCGCAGCAGCCCCACGGCCCCGGCATGATGGCGCCCGGCCCCCAGCCCCAGTTCGAGAAAATCCTGGGCCAGCGCGTGGCCGCCTGGGAAGCGGAGGCGCCCGGCCCGGGCGCCAGCGGAGCGCCCGCGGGCTCCTGGCAGGAGGTTTCCGGGGTCGCGCTGACCAATGGAGCCGAGGTGACGCTGCAGTTGGCCGGAATGGGCGCCAGCGAGGGCGGCCATTTTGACGAAGTCCAGGTGAAGCCGGTCGCGGGCCCGGGGGAGCCGCTGACGTTCTCGCGGAAAATGATGACTCCGGTCCGGCACCCGGGGCTGCCCGGGGCGATGGGCGGCTATCGCCTGCTGCGGTTCGCCTTTCCGGGCGAGGACGGGACCTACACCCTCCGCGTCCGCTTCCACCCTCCCGCGGAGGGCAAGGTCCATTACGCCCTCTGGGTGAAAAATGATTCCGGCTCTGATGACCGCGCCGCCGCCCCGGCCCCTTGAAGGGGAGCACCTCGGCTCCGAGGAGCCGGGGCCGGACGAAGCCGGGCTCGTCGGGCGGGTGCTCGAGGGCGACCGCTCCGCTTTCGACGTGCTGGTGCGGGCCCACAGCCCGCGGGTGTTTCGCTTCCTGCATCGGTTTGTCCGCCACCGGCAGGATGCCGAGGACCTGACCCAGCAGACGTTCCTGCGGGCCTATGCGAACCTGGGCCGCTTCGATCGGAGCCGGCCGATGATCAACTGGCTGCTGACCATCGCGCGGCGGTGCGCGCTCAATCACTTTCGGGCGGCGAAGCCCTGGGTGAGCTTTTCCGCCGACGAGGGGCGGATCGCGGACGACCACGCCGTGGCGCCGGATCGCGCCGCGGAACGCTGCGACACGGCGGGGAGTCTGTGGGAGCGGGCGAAAGCCCAGCTCTCGCCGCGCCAGCATGAGGCCTTGTGGCTGCGGTTGGGCGAGGACCTCTCGGTCCGGGACACCGCCCGGGTCATGGGGATCACGTCGACCCATGTGAAAGTGCTGGTGTTTCGCGCCAAGCGCGCGCTGCGGCAAGGAGTAAAAAGTTTATGAATACAGACGATTTGGAAGACGAGCTGCGGCGGCAGGCCGCGGCGATCCGGGACGAGCCGTCCCCCGACCTGGCGGCCCGGATCAGCGCCGCCATCGCGGCCGCCGCGGCGGAAACGCCGGGACCCCGGCGCGGGCGCGCGTGGGGCGCCTGGGCCGGCATCGGCGGGGTTGCCGCCGCCGCCGCCATCGTGGGCGCGCTGATCCTCAATCGGCCCGCCCCCCCGGCGGACCCTCGGGCCGAAGCGGCGGCGCTGACGCAGGAGATGCGCGGGGTGCCGCGGCAGGTGTGGGCCGCCGTCGGGCCCCGGGCGGAGGCGGTTCTCCAGCAGGATCCGCTGCGCGAAGAGACGACGGCGCTGGCCTCGGATGCCCAGGCCGCCGTCGGCTTCCTGAAGTACAACTTCTTGCCCGTCAGCAACGGGTAGAAGCTCGGGCCATGCGGCCGATGTCGGCTCAGCCTTCCGGCGAGCCGGACGGTCATCCAAGGTCCGTCCGGGGGTGCCGTCGCCTCAGGTTTGCGACATGGGCATCGATGTTTTCTCTGGTCGATGGGATTCGCTTCGCCGCGATGCGAAGCAGTGCGTTCCTCACGTCGGCGTTCGACAAGAGGTACCGCCTTTTGCCTTGGATGTAACTGCAAAGCCCCGCGCGGCGGACGTTCTCGGGCATGGGGGTCTTGAACTGGCAATTGTCGGACCAGAAGAAAACGAGGGAGTGAAAGTAACGCTCCGGCAGAAGGGTCGCCGCGGCGAGGGCCTTGATATGCGCCGCATTTTGGCGCAGCGGGTTATAGAGCCGGAATTTTGAACACCCAAGGCACACGGTCCATTCCCGGTCTTGCGGCGAACCATAAATCGCCCCGGAGATGTTCTTGGATTCGATGACGAAAATTCCAAAATTCGAAAC
>DASRSH010000222.1:0-12632 GCA_035656575.1 Opitutaceae bacterium | reverse complement strand
AGATCGGAATTCCACCCTGAATTGGCATCGAGTTGGGTCCCCGTCTGATTGTTGTAGAGCGTCAGCGCCGGGTTCGCCAAGGGATCGCTGATGCCGAAGCCGGCCAACGCCGGTCCGATGCCGCGCATGAGCACCTGCTTGGATCCGTTGCTGAGCGCAAAGCCGGCGATCAGGTATTGCTGGCTGGACTGCACGTCCGCGCGGGCGGAGAGGTTGAGGAGGCGGGCCTGGGTCACGACGGTCAGCGCGGCGGGGGATGAAGTCACCGTGCCGGCGGTGTTGGAGACCGTCACCGTGTAGCTGCCGTAGGCGGCGCCCTGGTTCGCGCCCACGTTCGTCAGCGACAGGGTGGCGCCGGTCGCGCCGGCGATCGGAGAGCCGGCAAACGACCACTGGTAAGCCAGATTGCCGCCGGTGGCGGCGACGGCCAGGCTGGCATTACCGCCGGTGCTGACGGTCTGCGACAGCGGCTGGGTCACGATGACGGGGCCTCCCGCCGGGCCGACTTCCGACGGCTGGGAGGTGAGCGATCCCTGCGGACCGCTGACCGTCACCGTGTAGGACCCGGCGGCGGAGGCGGACGCGTCGACCGCGAGATAGGTGGAGTTCGTCGCGCCGGCGATGGCCGTGCCGTTCAGATACCATTGGAAGGCCAGGGGGCCCTGGCCGACGGCGGCGACGGTGAGCGTCAAATCCGAGCCGGGGTTGAGCACCACGCTGGGGCTGGGCTGCGCGGTGATCGCCAAAGCCGGGGACAGCGCGCGGCCGTCGCGCTGCGCCTCGGCCAGGTACATCGGCCACGCCGAGCCGGAAGCGCCCGCACCGAGGTCGAAGGCGTAAAGGCGGTGATCGTTGCTGCCGCAGTACAGGGTCGTGCCGAAGATGAGCGGGGCCGAGCGAATCTGCCCCGCCGTGGCGAACGTGCGGTTCAGGGTGCCATCCGGATTGACCGCGTAGATGAAGCCGTCGTAGCAGCCCAGGTAAACGACGCCGTTCCCGTCGATGACCGGGGCGGAGGCCCGCACTTCGCCGCCCAGCCGGAAAGTCCATTTCAGCGCCCCGGCGCTGGAGACGGCGTAGAGGTTGTGATCATAGCATCCGAAGTACAGCGTGCCGTCGGAACCGATCGCGGGCGCCGAGCTGATGCTGTTGGCCGCGGCGTAGCTCCACAGCTCCTGGCCCGACGCGTTGACGGCATAAAGCGTCCCGCCGAGCGTGGCGAAATACAGATTGCCCGAGGCGTCGATGGCCGGCGCCGTGTAGATCGGGCTGTTGGCGTTGAACGACCAGTGCGAGGTGCCGTCCGGGTTGAAGGCGTAGAGCATCCCGCCGCCGTTGCCATCGTCCGACCCGATGTACACCGTGCCGTCCGCGCCGAGGGCCGGGGCGCAGTAGGAGGCCCCGGGAACGGTGGCCGTCCATTTGAGCGTGCCGTCGGGATTGAGGGCGTAGAGCGAGTTGGTGGAGTCCTTGAAATAGACCGTGCCATCCGCGCCCACGGCGGGCGAGGAGGAGACGTAGTTGGAGCCGCCGGACCCCACGGAATTGGGCACGGCATATTTCCAGTTCAAGGTTCCGCCGCTGCTGAGCGAGTAAAGGAAGCCATCCCCGTCTCCGGCATATACGCTTCCATCCGGCCCCACGGCCGGGCTGGAACTGTCGAAACCCTCGCCGCCGGTGTAAATCCACTGGGTGGTTCCGTCGGGATTGAAGGCGTAGAGGGTGCTGTCGTCGCTGCCGATGTAGACGGTGCCACCGGGGCTCACCGCGGGCGAACTGCGAAAGGCGTCGGCGGCTGACGCGGACCAGCGCGCATCGTTGAGGGCCAGGACAAACTGGCCGGCCGACACGTCGGTGTTTCCGGGATCGCTGCCGCCGCTGACCGCGATCGTATAGGCGGCCCCTTGCAGCGCGTCGAAACCGATCGCGGCGACGCTCACCGGCGCGATGGCGCCGGCGTTGATCGTCGTGCCTTCGCTTGAGAGCTGGGTCGCGGAAGCGCTGCCGCTGACGCTGACGGCCGGGTCCATGTCTGCACTCGAGACCACGACCCGGAAAGGGCCGGTCTTTGGCGCCGTCCAGGTATAATACAAGGTCGCCGAGTTCGACGAGGCGCCGGAGATGGTGGTTCCGCTGATGCTGACGCTCGGTCCCGACAAGGAAATCGCGGATCCGGCGCTGCCGTTGGCGTACGCCAGGCTGAAGTACGTCCCGCCGGTGGCGGAAGTCTGGCTTCCCATTGTGAGGTCATATGTGACGCCGGCCTGCGCCATGAAGCTCAGCGAGCCGGAGGTGGAGACCTGCACCGCCGACAGGGAGGAGAGGCTGCTGCCGGTGTACACGCCGAGGACCGCGGGGTAGGACGGCTCGACCCGGCCGATTTGGTCGAGCTGGACCGAAGCGGACACGATGACCGTCCCGGAAAAAGGCGCGGTCCAATCCCACCACAGCGAGGCGTTGGCGCCGTTGGCCGGCTCCTCCGCCTCGCGGGTCGCCAGTTCGTTGTTGCTTCGCACGATCAGCGCGCTTCCGGCGAGGTGGGCGCGCTGCGCAAAATTGTCGTTGAACGGGGCGTTGGCTGAAGCCGGAGCCGTCAGCGCGCCAGCCAGATCGATGCGCCCGCCCGTCTGCACCCGCCCCGCGAGGTTGGGGTCGGCGTCCACCGTGGAGCGCAGCCGGTTGAGGGCCTGCCGGTAGCTGATCGAGGGAAACTGCGCTTCAATCAAGGCGAGCGAGCCGGCGACCATCGGCGCGGCCATCGACGTGCCGGACATGAGGATGGTGGCTGTGTCGCTGGAGTTGTAGAGGGAAAGAATGGTGTCCCCCGGCGCGCCCACATCGACGCATCCGGAGCCAAAATTGCTGAAGCTGGCGAGATCGTCGCGGTTGTCGGTAGCCGCGACCGCGATGATATTGTCCAAAGGATAGCTGGCGGGATAGAAATTGGACAGGTCGTTGTCCTCGCTGGAGTTCCCCGCCGCGCACACCAGGATGATCCCGTTTTCCTGCAACTGCAGGATCGCGTCGAATTCGGCCGCGTTGGGCCCCGGCGCGCCGTAGCTGGCATTGATGATCTTGGCGCCATGCGCCAGGGCATACGACAGGCACGTGAGCTCCTCCGTCGTCGATCCTCCCGTGCCATTGGGCCCGAGAAACTTGAGCGGCATGATCTGCGCGCTCCAGGCAATGCCGCTCGTATCGAAGCTGTTGTTGCCGACCGCGCCGATGATTCCGGCGACATGGGTGCCATGGCCGACGTCGTCGGTGGGATCGCCGGGGTCCGCGGCGCCGCTCATCGCGTTGATGCCGTGCAGATCTTCGCCGTGGTTGTCGGTTCCGGCCTGCGGATTGGTCCAAAGGTTCGGGATGATGTCCTGGTGGGTCAGGAGCAGCCCCGTATCCACCGTCGCGACGATGACCTGCGTCGCGTCGTGGCGGGTGTCCCAGGCGGCCGGGGCATGGATGTCCGCGCCGGCGATGCCGACGCCGGCGATGGGAAGATTGCCGCCGGTGTTGTTGAGGGCCCATTGCTGGACGAAATCCGTATCGTCGGGCGTGGTGTCCAGCGGGTGCAAGAGCCGGTCGCGCGCCACGTAGGCGTACCGGCCGCTCGCCTTGAGCCGGGCGATGGCCTGGTCGGGCGTTTCGCCGGGCCGAACGGCGAGCACGCGAATGCCCCCGAGCAGCGGAAACGCGCGGCGGACGACCGTCCCATCGGCGGCCTCCTCGCTCGCGATCGCAGCGGCGTGCGAGGCGGCGGGCCGCGCCAAAACGACGTCATAGCGGTACCCCGCGGCCAATTCCTGGGCCGAGACGGGGGGCCGATTCCAAGTTTCCGCCGCGCTGGCTGCTCCCGCCAGGGCCGCCGCCCAGAAAACAAAACGAAGCATGTGAAGTAAGGACCTGGACCACATTGTCAGGTCACGGTGGGTGGGGCGTCAACCACTCTGCGAGCTCCTCGTCCGTCCGAATCATCCGAGCGGGACGACAGGCGGGCGCAAGCAGCTCCGCGTAAACGGATTCGGCAAACCGCCGGCAATGCAGAAGCACCTTCGCGCTCTGGCCGGGGGCGCGCACGAGCCGGCCCATCGCCTGATTGACCTTTTGCATTCCCGGGATCTGGTACGTGCGCCGGACGGCCGCCTCGCGGCCGAGCGGGGCATAGGCGGCCAGGCGCGCGTTCTGGACAGCGTTAACCTCCGGTAGCGCCGGCCCGGCCACCAGGGCGCGGGTCACGCGCCCGCCGAGCAGATCGATGCCTTCGGAAAATCCGGAGCCGAGCACGAGCAGCAGCAGCGCGCACTCGTTCAGGGCGGACTCCATCCAGGCGGACTGCTCGGCCAGGCCGAGGGCCCGCGGCTGCAGGCCGAGGCGCAGGCCGGGATTGAGCGCGCTGAGTTCGGCGGCGATCATTTCGGCGTAGGCATAGCTGGGGAAGAATCCGACAGCGGGCGGCCCCGATGCGACCAGGAGTTCGAGCGTGAGCGCCGTGGTCCGGGCGTGATGCGAGCGGTGCTGAAAGGTCGTGTCCACGCGAAGATCCACCGCGGCGTCGTAGGCGCCGACGCGCCACGGGGCTTCGGCTGCCAAGTGCGCCAGGGGCGGCTCCTCGGCGCCGCTGGCGCGCAACAGGTCGGAACCGCTGCGCAGGCTCTTGGCCAGGGCCTTGGTCTGGCGCTTGCTCAGTTCTCCGAGCTTGGCCGGCAGCGGCGTTGAGGGGGCGTCGTCTTCGGGCCGCCCCGCTTCCACCAGTCCGCAGCTGGCCGCGAAGTCGCGGGTGGGCCCGGGGGTGGCGGTGGCGAACACCGCCAGGCCGTACCGCGCCAGCGTTTCGCCCATGGCCGGCGCCGCGTCAAGGCAGGTGAGCGACAGCACCCCCGGTTTGCGGACCCACCACAAGCGGGGAAGTTCGTTTTCCGCCAGATCATCCGCCAGGCTCGGAATCTGCCAGACGACTTCCGTCGCCCGGGGCGTGAGCGCGCCGTAGTCGATGGCGGTTTCGCGGATCTGTCCGCTCAAACGGCCGAGCAGATCGCGCGCGGCCCCCTCGTCATCGGGATCGAGGCGCCGGCACTCCTTGAGTCCGAGAAGGAAATCGCTCCATTCCTCCCAGGTTCGGGCCAGCCCCGACATCGGGTGGACCGAAGCCAGGAGGGCTCCGGCCGTGCGCGCCTCCGCCCCGGATAGGGCGTGGGAATAGGCGTCCGCCACGCGGCCCGGAAGGTTGTGGGCCTCATCGACCAGAAGCAGCGTGCGCGCGGCGTCGAATCCGGGCTGCAGCCAAAAGAGGCCGCGGCTGCCGGGCGCGAAGACGTAATTGTAATCCCCGATCCACACATCGTTGAACGGCAGCGCGGCCCGGGTGATCTCGTAGGGGCAGATCCGAGCGTCCAGTCCGGCGGCGCGGAGCGAAGCGAGATCGCGCGGCTGGTCGTCGAGCAGATAGAAGCGGGCGAGTCCGCTGGCGTTCCAGCGCTCCTCGACGCCGTCGAGGAAGCGGCAGGCTTCGCGCACGCAATGGAACTCCTGGTTCACGCAGTGCTCGGGCTTGGGCCGGACCAGCCACACCGCCGCGCCTCCCTCCGCCGTCGGCGGAGTCATCGCCGCCAGCGTGCGGGCGACCTGGATCTGGCCCGTCGCCTTGCCCGTCAGGTAGATGGCGCGGTCGAATGCGCCGGCTTTCAGCCGGCCCAGGGCGAATTCCAGCAGGGCGCCGGTTTTGCCGAAACCGGTCGGCGCTTCGAACAGGACGAAACGCTGCTGCCGGGCGCGCTGCGCCAATGCCTCCGCCACGTTTTCCTGGCCCGGCCGCGGCCGCGCGAATGCCGGGTGAAAACGCAGGTCCCGCAGGCGTTCCCGCGCCCGCCACCGCAGCTCCAGGAATTCCTGGACGCGCGCGAGCTGGGCCTGGAGCAGGAGTTCGTCGGCTCCGGTCAGGGCGACGCTTTGGGTGAGGCCCGTCCCGATCTCGACAAACACCAGTTCGCCGCGCGCGGGCCCGTCGCCGCGGAGCGCGACATAGGCCGCGAGCTGGGCGAAGTAGGCGGGATAGTCGCGGCGCAGAACCTCTTCGCCTTCCGGCAGCGGCCGGGTGACCGTCTTGATCTCGCGCACCGCCGTGCCGGCGGCTCCGCGGTGGATCAGCTGGTCGATCCGGCCCGACAGCGCCAAGGTCCAGCGGCCGGCCGGGAGGCGCCCCTCGACCGGCACCTCGAATTCCACCGTGCCGAACTCGGCTGCGGCCTGGACCTGAAGCTGGCGGTGCCAATGGGTGCCGATTTGGGCGCGCCAGGCCCCGGCGGGACCCTCGCCGCCGTCGCGCGGCCCGAGGGTGAAGTCGGCGAATTCGCCGACGCTCATGCGGACGTGCCGCGCCTCCCATTCGATTTCCACGGCGTCTATTCGATGTCGAATTCGGCCCGGCCGCGCAAATAGTCGTCCAGACTGCGCTGCCAGCGGGCTACCTGGACCGGGTCGGCGGCGGCCCCGCGCACCGGCCGGGCCAGCAGGTCCTCCGCCGCCGCGCTCTCGTCCGCCGGAAGCTGCGCGAGCCACTCCTGCTTGACCGGATAGCCTTCGCCGCGGGCCAGCCGAAAGACGGCCTTGAAAAGGACGATGTCGGGGCGCAGGCCCTGGCCGAAGGCAGCCAGAGCCTCGCCGAGCAGGGCGTACACGGCGGGGCGGCCGTCCGGCGCTACGGGGTTGCGCAGCACCACCCGCGCGAGGGCGCTGGCGCAGCGCAGCGCCTCATAGCTGCGTCCGATGCCGGCCGCGCGCGCGCGGACGCGGCTCTCGGTCAGAAACCAGCTTCGCCCCTGGTTGGAGGACTCCAGATGGGCCTCGATCTCGTCGAACAGGTCCGGCGCTCCGGCGGCGGGTGCCTGGCGCCGTTCCCGGCGCATGGCCTGCAGCGGGCCCTGTTCGGCGGCAAAAAGCTGGTAGGCGGACCAGCCGTCGGCCGCCGCCGCCCGCCGGTCCAGGACAAAGGCGGCGGTGATGAGCGAAAGTCCCGCCACGTCAGGCCGCGGGGTGGCTGGACGGGATGAAGGCCCCGCCGGAGATGATCATCTTCATCCCTTCGCCGATGCTCATGTCCAGCTCCACGATTTCCTCCGGGGGCAGGAACAGGACATATCCTCCGGTCGGGTTCGGAGTGGTGGGGATGAAAACCGTCCACACTTCGCGGCCGGTCCGGCGCTGCGCCTCGCCCTGGCTGCGGTTGGTGAGAAAACCCATGGCCCAGCAGCCCTTGCGCGGAAACTCGACCAGGACCACCTTGCTGAACTGGTGGCGGGAGGAGGAGCCGAAGGTGTCGACGATCTGCTTGACCGAGACGTACACCGCGCCGACGCCGGGGATGCTGAGCACGAAGCGCTCGGCTACGCGCACGAAGAACCGGCCGAAGACATCCCGGGAGATGAAGCCCAGAATGGTGATTCCCACCAGGATGATGAGCGTCGAGGCGACATCCAGGCCGAGGTCGACGAGGGTGCTGGGGGCGCTCGGCGCGCGGTAGAAAATGATGGGCCGGAACGTTCCGCCCACCAGGGAGATGATCTTGTAAAAGGCCCAGATCGTGACGAGCAGCGGGGTCAGGAGCAGGATGCCGGAAATGAACGCGTCGCGGACGGCGGCCATGCGCGAGCGCCGGGGAGCAGGCGGAGAGGGCGGAAGCGGGGAGGGCGTCGACATGGGCGCGGGCCGGAGACTAGCGCCGGAAGGGGGCCAATGTAAATCGCGGCATCGCGCCGGCCGACGCGAGGGCGGCGAGCGCGCGGCGCTCCGCCCGGCGCATGCGCCGCTTCTTCCCCGGCTCGAGGTCGTCGTGGCCGGCGAGATGCAGCCAGCCGTGCACGAGGTAGAGGGTGAGCTCGCGGGAGAAGCCCCGCGCCCCGGCGATGCGGCGGGCGGCGTCGACCGAAACGCAGATTTCGCCGCCGGATTCGGACTCCGGCGGCGGGGGAAAGGTGATCACGTCGGTCGGAGTGGGGTCCTGCAGGAAGCGGCCATGGAGGCGGGCGAGGTCGGTGTCGCTCAAGAACGCCACCGAAAGCTCCCGGGCTGTCCCTGCGGACGGTGCGCCGGCGGCCAGCTCCCCGCGCGCCTCGGCCAGGACTGCAAACAGCCGGCGCAGCGCCGGGGCCGGAACCCGCAGCCCGCGGTAGCGATTGGCGATGCTGACGCCGGGGGCCACAGGGCCTAGATCGTGCGCTGCTCCGAGGTATCGCCCGCCGCCGCGGCCACCACGGGGGCGTAGGCGACGCGGGCATGCAGCATGTTCAGCAGCGTGAAGGTGAAGCTGTTCTTCACCTTGGCGATGTCCTCCAGGGTCAGCGGGCACTCGTTCAATTGCCCCTGCGCGATGCGCGCGGCCACGATGGAGTCGATGAGCTGGCCGAGCTGCTCGGCGGTGGCCGAACGCAGCGAGCGGGAGGCCGCCTCGACGCCGTCGGCCAGCGAAATCACGGCGCTTTCCCGGAACTGCGGCCGGGGCCCCTCGTAGCGGAAGGGGGCGTCGTCGAACGGAGCCTCGGGGGCGCCCGCGGCGGCCAGCGCCCGGGCCTTCTCGTAGAAGAAGCGCACGTGGGTCGTGCCGTGATGCTGCCGCACGACGTCGGAGACCGCGCGGGGCAGATGAAACTTATGGGCCAGCTCGACCCCGTCGGCCACGTGCTGCTTGATGATGCGCGCCGAGACCGCCGGATCGAGATCCTCGTGCGGATCGGCCCGGTCGCGGAGATTCTCGGTGAAGAACGACGCGTTGACCGTCTTGCCGATATCGTGGAACAGCGCGCAAACCCGGGCCAGGAGCGGATTCGCGCCGATGGCGTTGGCGGCGTTTTCCGCCAGCTGCGCGACGACCAGGGAGTGATGGTAGGTCCCGGGCGCCTCCAGCTGCATGCGCCGCAGCAGCGGATGATTGTAGTCGGTGAGCTCCAGCAGGGTGATGTCGGTGGTGCGCTTGAACAGCGATTCGAGGACGGGCAGCAGGCCCACCACGGCGACGCCGGTCATGATCCCGCTGAGCAGCCCGGCCGACATCTCCAGGACCAGGGTTTCCTTGGGGGTCGCTTCCACGAAGCCCACGAGCGCCGTCACCATGGCCATCGTGAGGCCCCCGGCCGCGGCGGCCCGGACGACGCGCCCGCGCTGCCGCGCCTCGCGGCAGAAGAAAATCGAAACCATCGACGCCAGGAACGTGAGCACGAGCAGGTCGACGCGGTTGCCGTAGATGATGGCGGTGAAAATCGAGATGAGCAGCGCCATGAAAATCGCGCTGCCGGCGTCGATGAGGATCGCGACGATGAGGGGCGCGAGCGCGGTGGGCGCGATGCACGGCAGAGCGGCGGCCCAGGTCACGGGGGCCCGCATGAAGAAGTCGAGGCCGCCGAGGGAATATACCAGGCGCACGAGCGCGAGATTGAGAATGACGACCAGGGCCAGCAGGCCCAGGCGCACATTGCTGCGCATCGTTTCGGGATCCTCCAGGCGCATGTAGAGGATCGCGGCCACCACCATGGCGAGCACCAGGAGCACGTGGGAGAAGAGGGTCGGGCCTTCGCCCAGGATCGTGTCCGTGTGCTCGCGCATGAAGCGCTGGAGCGCGCGGAACATCTCGTACTGCTCGGGGGTGACCCGCTGTCCGGCCTCGATGATCACCTGCCCGCGGGGCACGTTGACCCGCACGGGCCGCAGCGTCGCCAAGGCCGCCTTGACCCGGGCGTCCGTCGCCGCCTTGTCATACACCAGGTTGGGCGTCACGCCCTTGCGGAAAAACCAGAACATGGCCTGCGCCGCCGCCCGCGGCACGCCTTCGGCCGCCAGGCCGACCCGCAGGGACGTCAGGGCGTCCTCCATCGTCTCCACCGGCCGCGGGGAGACATCCCCGCCGGGCCGGACAATCTGAAACATCACGGCCGAGTCGTCGTCGGAGTCGGAAATGGAGGCGTCGCGCACGCCCTGCGCGTAGATGTCGCGCAGCGCGGACAGGCCGTTGTCGAACAGGGTCTGGCGCGCCTCGGCGTTTCCGGCGGACAGGATGGCCGCCAAGTCGGAAGCGGAGACGCTGTACGGCTGCCCGCTATAGGCGGCGTTGAACTGATCGGCGACTTCGGTGAGGGTCGGCGGCGGATTGCCGAACACGGGCCCCTTTTGGGCGTGGGCATGCTCGTAGGCGTCGAGCCGCGCCTCCAGGTCATGGGCGGCGGCCTCGAAGCGCCGCAGCGGCGCCATATCCAGCCGGAAGACCGGCGGCACGCGGCGCACGAGCTCTTCGCGGGCGTCATCGGTCTTTTCCTGGCTGATATAAGAGAACGCGGTTCCGCCGACGACCCGGACCGACGCGATCTGGTTCGGCAGCACGGGCATGTAGAGCGTCGTCATGCCGGCGGACGAGATCAGCACGATGAAGGCGACCGTGAGGACAAAGATGCAGGCCGCGACGAAGGTGCTGCGTTCCAGAAAATCCCGGAAGGGCGCGCCGGCGGCGGCGGTCGCCGGACGCCGCCGGGCGTTCAGCCCGCCCATGATCAGCTTCCACTGGTTGCGCATCGACATGGGATCAGGAGGAGGAGGAGGCGATCGGGCTGCGGTGGCGGGCGTAGGCGTCGATGATGCGCTGCACCAGGGGATGGCGGACGACGTCGGCGCCGGAGAAGGTGTGGAATTCTATGCCCGGGACATTGCGCAGGGCGTCGCGGGCCTCGACCAGCCCGGACAGCCGCGCGCGGGGGAGATCGATCTGGGTGACGTCTCCGGTCACGGCCATGCGGGCGTCTTCGCCCAGGCGGGTAAGGAACATCATCATCTGCTCGGGCGTGGTGTTCTGCGCCTCATCCAGCACAATGAATGCCTGTGCGAGGGTGCGGCCGCGCATATAAGCCAGCGGCGCGATTTCGATGATGCCCTTTTCCGTCAGCCGGCCCGCGTCCTCGGGCCCGAGCATTTCGTTCAAGGCGTCGTAGAGGGGGCGCAGGTAGGGGAGGATCTTCTCCCGCAGGTCCCCCGGCAGAAAGCCCAGCGCCTCGCCTGCCTCCACCGCGGGCCGGGTGAGGATGATCCGGGAGACCTCGTTGCGCTGCAGGGCGGCGATGGCGGCCGCCATCGCCAGGTAGGTCTTGCCGGTGCCCGCGGGGCCGACGCCGAAGACAACGGATTGGGAGAGCATCGCCCGCAGGTAAAGCTTCTGCGCCACGGTCTTGGGCACGATGCTTTTGCGGCCCGTGTTCAGGACCAGCGGCTCATCCAGGAGCGTGCGCAGCTTTTCCCCCTCGCCGCGCGCGAAGGCGTCGGCCAGCCGGTTGAAGTCGGGGGTGCGGATCGTCATGCCTTGGTTGCGGGCCGCGTGGAGGAAGCCGAAGAAGTCCTCCGCCACGGCGAGCTGGGCCGCGGGCGCCTCGATCTTCAGCCAATCATCGCGGCTCACCAGTTTGGCGCCGAGGACCTGCTCGGCGTGCACCAGGTTCTCCTGGCTGTCCGAGTAGAGCTGGCTGAGGTGCCGGGGACTCGGGAATCGCAGCGTCTTGGAGGGCATCAGGCGGAGGCAAGCACCGCGTCGGCGGGCAGCGCTTTGGCCGCCTCCGCCAGCCGAGCCCAGGTCGCCTCGAGCGACTGGGGGAGGACGCGGGTTTGGCCGATGACCGGCATGAAATTGTTGTCGCCGCTCCAGCGCGGGACGAGGTGGCCGTGCAGGTGGGGGATGCTGCCGCCGGAGACGGCTCCGAGGTTGAAGCCGACGTTGCAGCCGTCCGGCTTGAGCGCCGCTTTGAGCAGGCGTTTGCCATAGACGATCGTCTCCATCAGGTCGGCCCGTTCGGCGTGGGACAATTCCTCCAATTCGGTCACTTCCCGGAACGGAACCGCCAGCAGGTGGCCAGGATTGTAGGGAAACCGGTTCAGCACGAGGTAGGACAGCGGCGAGCGGTAAACGATCAGGGCCGCCCGGTCGTCACCGAGCGCCGGCAGTTCGGTGAAGGGCTTCTTCATGGACGCCGGGTACCGCGGAGCCTCGATATAGTCCATCCGCCAGTACGCGTGAAGCTGATCCATGATTTCCTACGCGAAATGAAGCCGCTTCCGGGGGCGAAGTCAAAGATGTTGCGCCCGCGCCCGGCCTGCTCAGGATAACCTGTCCCCCTATCGATGCAAAAGCAGCTTCAACGCAGACGCGTGGTGGTCAGCGGCTTAGGTGCGGTGACGCCGGTGGGCAACTCGGCTTCGGCGACCTGGGATGCCCTGTTGGCGGGACGCAGCGGCATCGGGCGCATCAGCCGGTTCGACCCGGCGGGATGCGCGGCGCAAATCGCGGCCGAGGTGAAGGATGCGAATCCCACGGCTCCCTTGGCGGCTCCACTGCACCCGCATGGATTGGGGGCTGCCCCCCTCACGGCGCCCATGAACCCCAAGGAGCTCAAAAAACTGGGGCGGTTCAGTCATCTGGGACTGATGGCGGCCGTGGAAGCCTACGCGGATTCCGGATTGGATGCGGTTCGCGATGCGGTGGCCCCGGAGCGCGCGGGCGTGAATCTGGGAGTCGGCCTGGGCGGACTGCCTGAAATCGTGGCGATGCACGACGTCCTCCAGACGGGGGGGTACCGGAAGATCTCGCCTTTTTTCATCCTGCAGGTGGCCCC
>DASRSH010000221.1:0-6482 GCA_035656575.1 Opitutaceae bacterium | reverse complement strand
GAGTTGTTGTGTGTGTGTGTAACATATCCGGAAAGGGCGCTTAGCGCCTTTTCCGGATTTTTTTCGCCCCGCCGGACGCGCATTTAGGATTGGAACCGGGGCCGCCGAGCCGGTTTGCTCGGACCCGGCATGACATTGCGTCCCTGGGCGCCGGTCGCCGCCGCCCTGGGGCTGTCCCTGGCCGCCGGCTGCGGGCGCCATCAATCCAACGCCGAAGCCGGCATCGCCACCCAGACGCTCTACGTCGGCAACGCCGCCGAGCCGGCCGATCTGGATCCGGACGTCTGCTACGCCTTCACCGACGCGAATATCCTCTACGCCTTGTTCGAGCCCTTGACGATGGTCGACGAGGCGAGCGCCCGCCCGGTTCCCGCGGCGGCGCGCTCGTGGGACATTTCGCCCGACGGACGTGTTTACACCTTCCATCTCGTGCCCGGGGCCCTTTGGTCCGATGGGGCGCCGGTCACGGCGGACGACTTTGCCTTTGGCATGGAGCGGGAGCTGACGCCCGCCTTCGCGGCTCCTTATTCGTACATGCTTTGGCCGATCAAGAACGCCGAGGCCTACAACGAGGGCAAGCTGAAGGATTTTTCGCAGGTCGGCATCCGGGTGCTGGATCCGCTGACGCTGCGCATCACGCTGGACGAGCCCACGCCGTACCTGCTGGGAATAGCCGCCCACAACACCTGGATGCCGATTCCCCGCCACGTTGTGGAGCGCTTTGGCCGGATGCAGGACAAGGGCACGCGTTGGACGCGCGCCGGGAACCTCGTGGGCAACGGGCCGTTCGTGCTCAAGGAATGGACGCCCAACAGCCGGGTGGTCGTGGATCGCAACCCCCGCTATTGGGACGCGGCGCATGTGCGGCTGCACCGGATCGTCTTCTACCCGATCGAGAATGACGACAGCGAGGAACTGGCCTTCCGCGCCGGGCAGCTCGCGCTCACGTATTTCGTGCCGGTGTCCCGGCTGGATTGGTACCGGCAGCATGCGCCGGACGAACTGCACATCGAGAACCTGTTCGCGAGCTATTACCTGTTCATCAACGTCCGGCGCCCGCCCTTGAACAACGTGAAGCTGCGCCGGGCGCTGTCGGTCGGTCTCGACCGGGAGGCGATCGCCCGGGATGTGCTGCGGGGGGCTTCCGCGCCGGGCGACACGTTCACGCCGCCCGACATGATGGGCTACACCTGCCGCGCCAAAGTGCCGTCGGACTTCGACCTGGCGCGGAAGCTTCTGGCGGAAGCCGGCTATCCCCACGGCCGGGGGCTTCCCACCATCGAAGTGCTGTCCTACGATTCCCGCGGTTCGATCCAGGCCCTCGCAGCCATCCAATCGCAGTGGGCGCGCCAGCTGGGGGTCCATATCAGCATCCTGCCCCAGGAGCAGAAGACCCTGTTTCAGAATCAGCAGTCCGGGAACTACTCGATCGCCTATTCCGCCTGGGTCGCCGACTATGCCGACCCGTTCACTTTCCTCGGCATGATGGTGACGGGCGGGGGCAACAATTGGGCTTTTTGGGGCGACCCCGAATATGACCGGCTGATCGACGCCTCGACCCGGACCGGGGACAACGCGGTGCGCTACGCCCTCTTTCAGCGCGCGGAGAAGATTCTGCTCGAACAAGCGCCGGTGGTGCCCCTCCTGTTTGGGCAGCATCCGTACCTGAAGCAGCCTTTTGTGCACGGATATCCGGACTCCCGGCTCGGGTTCCACCGGTGGAAGAACGTCTGGCTCGGGCGATGACACCGCCGGACCATGAACCCCGTCAATTTCCTATAGGTCGGCATCCCCATCACGGTGGCTCTCGCCCTCACCGCGGCGGCCGTCGGCCGCTCCGCGCCGGGGCCCGATGACGGCCGGCTCAAGGACGACCACGCCCGAGGAAAGGGCGGTCACGCGCGCCGCCCGGGCCGGCCTGGACATCGTGTTCTCCGGCGCGAGCTAGCCCTGGGCTATAGCGCCCGCGAGCGCAGCAGGGCGACCGACCGGCGTTCGTCGATCAGATGCAGGCGCCCATCCGGCGAGGGCGTGGCGCCGCGCCGGATCAGGCTGATGGTCTGCTCCGGCGTCAGGGACGGATCGAGCGCGATCAGCTTGGCGGCGAGATTGACGACGTTGGGCGACGCCATCGACGTGCCGGAGAGCGGCAGGCGGCCCCCGCCGGGCACGCCGCTTTCGACCTCGTAGCCGTCGGCATAGACCGCGACCGTGTCGCCGTAGCTGGTGAATGAGGTCTCCTGCCCGGCCTGGTTCACGGCGCCGACGACGAGAAGATTCGGCAGATGGAACGCCGCCGGGATTTGCTCCTCGAAGCTCGAGTTGGCGTCGGCATTGCCGGCCGCGCAGACGAAGAGCGTGTCCGGGCTGCCCGCCATGGCCGCCCGCACGCCTTCGCGCCAGCCCTGGTACAGCCGCTCGGCCTTGGCCTTGCGGGCCACCGGGTCTCCGCCCTGGCCGGTCTTGATCAGCCATTGCTCAAACTCCGACGGGCTGTCGCCCCAGCTCATGTTGACCACCCGGACGTGCCGGCTGCGGAAATAGTCCGAAAAGGCATGAAAATCGGCGGCGAAGCGCTCGACCCAAGCCTGGGTGGGCGGAAAAGGCATGTCGGGCAGTTGATCGTCGAAGCGCGCGACGACGAGCCGCGCCGCCGCGTTGCCCCGCACCGCGATGCCCGCGCAGTGCGTGCCGTGGCAATAGAACCCCAGCACCTTCTCCGCCTCGAAGAAATTATGCAGGGCCTCCGGCGGCTGGGTGGTGTACAGCCGCACCATTTCCCGCGCCGCCGAGGTGTCCAGGCCGCGCAGCATGTCATAGCGGCCGCGGATCGTGGCCTGAAAAAGGGGATAGGCCGCCTGCTGGGCTGCGGTCAGCGGATAAACCCAGTCCCGCGAATACGCCCCCTGGTCGTCGAGGGCGAGCCCGTGGCGGCCGCTGGGCGTGGCATGCCGGTCGAAATAGACCTGGCCGGGATAGTCGTTCAGGTCGATGCCGCTGTCCCAGATGCCCACCACGACCGGCGTCGCGGGCATGTCAGCCGTGAGGGTGAATTCCCGCGCGGCCCAGATGTCGGGTTTGGGCCGGCGATGCGCCGCGATATACGCCTGCAGCACGCGGGCCCGCACGGGGCCGGTGGCGATGAACTCGATCAAGTCCTCGCGCGTCGCGACCAAGTCCCCGGCTTCGTCCATGTCGACCGCGCCGGAGGTCTGCGCCGCCGGGTCGATGTCGGTCATCACGCCCGCCAGCGCCACCGACCGCGAATAGGTGCGCGCGCTCACGTACGCGCTCGTGGCCCAGTCGGCGACCAGCGACCAGGGCAGGGGATCGACCAGCGCGCGGTAGCGGCGTTCGAGCGCGGCGTCGAATTCCGCGCCATGGGTCTGGCCGGTGGCGAGCTGGGCCTCGAGGATCGCCTCGGACGTCAGCCCCGAGGTCAATTTGGCGGCGGGCTTGTCCTGCAGCGCGCGCAGTTCCGCGATGGTGCGCAGGCCCGCGCGGGCGTTGCCGGCCAGGCACTCCAGTTCCAAGCGCGTGATGAGCAGCCCGCGCAGCGTGGCCCGATCGTCGATCTGGTAGTCGCGCAGGACCTCGTCGACGTTGTCCTTGAGGCGGGCGGCCAGCGCGTCGAAGTCGGGGCCGCCGTCGCGCACGAGCGCCGAAGCCTGGCCCTGAATCGGGTAGCTGAAGCGCGGCAGATCCGAGGCGGTCCGCACCACGTGCTTGGCGGCGCCCGCCGGCACCAAGGCGAGAAGGACGAAGGGTAGGAGCATGGCGGGAGCATGGGGCAAAACCGGCGCTGGCGCCACGTTTTCGTTTACGGGCTCCGCCGGCCCGTGCTAACGTGGCGGCATGCGAACCCCGAACCTTCTGCGGCTGCTGCCGCTCGCACTCGCCCTCGCGGCTCTTTCGGCCGCCGCCGGCGCCGAGGAGCTGAACTGGCAGGGCGATCTGGCCGCGGCGCAGGCCGAGGCCGCGCGGCTGCACAAGCCGCTGCTGGTCGACTTCACCGGCTCCGATTGGTGCGGCTATTGCCAGAAGCTCGAGGCGGAAGTGATGACGACGGACGCATTCCGGCAGTTTGCCGGCCGCTACGTCCTGGTTCGGATCGATTTCCTTCGGCACCATCCCCAGGACGACGCGGTGAAGAAGTCCCATCTGGCCCTGGCCGAGCGCTACAAGATCCGCGGTTTCCCGACACTGATCGTCGCCGACGCCTCGGGCCGCGAATTGCGCCGGGTTGAGGGATACGACCCGGGCAGCGGCGCGGCGGCCTATCTGGGGCAATTCCAGTGAGGCTCGCGCGCGCGTTGCTGGCCGGGGCCGCGCTGGCGGGCCTTGGCCGGCTGCGGGCCGACCCGGCGGGCTTTGTCCTCGTCGCCAACCAGGGCGACGATTCGGTGACCGTCGCCGACGCCGAGACGGACCGGCCGGTGGCGACGCTGGCCGAACACGCGGTGCGGGGCCACGAGCTGGTCGCCTCCCCGGATGGCCGCTATGCCTTCGTTCCGATCTACGGCAATTCCGGGGTGGGAATTCCCGGCATCGACGGCCGGACGATGCTGGTGTTCGACCTGCGCTCCCGCTCCCTGGTGCATACGGTCGACTTTGGACGCGGAGTCAGGCCGCACTGCATCCGCTACGATCCCAATTCCGGGGATCTATTCGTGACCACGGAGCTCGACCGCTCGGTCACGATCGTCGACGCCAAGAGCTGGCGCATTGTCGGCCGGGTTCCCACCGGCCAATCCCAGTCGCACATGCTCGTGCTCACCCGGGATGGCCGGCGGGGCTACACCGCCAACGTGGGTCCCGGCACCGTGTCGGTCCTGGATTTGGTCGGCCGCCGCACCCTGGGGGTGATTCACGTCGCCGAGCACGTGCAGCGGATCGCCATTTCAAACGACGACCGATGGGTGTTCACCTCCGACACGGAAAACCCCCGCCTGGCGGTGATCGACGCCGCCGCCCAGAAGCTGGACGGCTGGATCCGCCTCCCGGGCAAGGGCTACGGCGCCGTGGCGGCGCCCGAAGGGGACGCCGTCCTGGTGGCCCTTCCGGCCAAGGGGAAACTCGCCCTGGTCAACGTGGCCGAGCGCCGCGTCGCCCGCACCCTCGACCTGCCGGGCACTCCGCAGGAGATTCTCCTTAGCCCCGACGGCCTGACCGCGTACGTGTCGGGCTTCAAGTCCGCCTCCGTCGCGGTTGTCGACCTGCCGAATTGGCGTCTGAAGACGGTCATCCCCGCCGGCAAAGGCGCGGACGGCCTGGCCTGGGCGCCGCCACCCCGCTAATTCCGATTTACCGCCCGAATTCGATCACGGAGCCGTTGCCTTTGCCCTCGACCGCCTGCGCGTAAAGGGTGGCGATGTCGGCGGCGGTCCGGCCCTGGGTCGGATCCATCTTGAACAGCTTGAGCGTCTCGGCCGCCCATGGGGGGCTGACGACGTTGACGCGGATTCCCCGCGGCGCCTCCAGGGCCGCTGCCCGGGCGAAGCCCTCCAGACCGGCGTTGACCAGGCTGATCGCACCGCTGCCGGGCATGGGGCGGTGGGAAAGAATCCCGCTGGTGATCGTCACGGACCCATTGGGCCGCACGTGCTCGAGGCCAAAGCGAACCACGTTAACCTGTCCCATCAGTTTGCTGCGGACGGAAAAGGCAAAATCGTCATCGGACAGCTTGTCCAGGGGAGCAAACTTTCCCTCGCCGGCCACGCTGACGACGGCGTCGACCGGCCCGACCGAGCGGAACAGTGTGCGAAGGGATTCCGGATCGGCGATGTCCACCTTCAGCGCCGCCTTCGTCCGGCTGGCTTCGAGCACCTCGTGCTTGGATTTGAAGAGTCGCACGACTTCCCGACCCAGGGTGCCGGTGGCACCGATTACCAGTATTTTCATGCCTTCAGGATGGCCTCGGAGACGTAAACGGCAACCGGCGCGGCCGATTCGCCCGGTTTGACAAATAGTAACGGATAATGCCGGTCAGGATTATGGGCCTGGGGGATCGGCTCGATTGCGAACTCTGGCCCGGATGGAGCCTGCCGGCGGCAGCGGTTTCTCAGCGGGACCCTTGACGGCTCCCGCGTCCGGTGGACCTGATGCTCCGCCGCCGCTCAGTTGCTGCTCGTGACCTCGGCCGACGGCGCCGCGATCACCGCCGGCCCCTTGGCTGCGGTGATGTCGACGTCGACCAGCCGGACGTTGCGGGCGTATTGGATGAACAGCCCCTTGGGGGCGTCGATCGTCACGTGATCGAGCAGAATGTTTTCCGCGGGCATCTCGGGCAGGCCGGAGATGAGCCCGGCCATCTTGCGGCAGTCCGTGGCGGTGATATTGCGGATCGTCACGTTGCGCCAGATGGGGGTGGTGTCCGTCACGGGCCGCGCCGGCATGGGGCCGGCCGCGTCGCTGGAAAGATTCTCATAGTTGCAGCTGATGCTGATCGCGGTGCCGACGCCGCGCATCCGCAGGTCCTCGTA
>DASRSH010000220.1:0-2095 GCA_035656575.1 Opitutaceae bacterium | reverse complement strand
TGGCCCGCACCGACGCCGCCGCGAACGAGGGCCTGGCCGGCGCGATCGCCCGGGCCCAGGCTTACGTCGCCGCCGGCGCCGACATGATTTTTGCCGAAGCGCTGGGTTCGCTGGACGAATACCGGCAATTCGCGTCGGCCGTGCCGGCGCCCGTCCTCGCCAACCTGACCGAGTTCGGGAAAACGCCGCTGTTCACCGTCGGCCAGCTCCGCGACGCCGGCATCGCCATGGCGCTGTACCCCCTGTCGGCTTTCCGGGCGATGAGCGCGGCCGCCCAGCGCGTTTACGAGACGGTGCGCCGGGAGGGCACGCAGGCCTCGCTGACTTCCGCCATGCAAACCCGGGATGAACTCTACGCGGTGCTCGATTATCACCGCTACGAGGAAAAGCTCGATCAGCTGTTTCGCCCGTCGTGAAAAAATCCGTCGCCCTGTCCGGCGTGCCCGCCGGCAACACCGCCCTCTGCACCGTCGGCCATACGGGCAATGACCTCCACTACCGCGGCTACGACATCGCCGAAGTGGCCGCCCACGCCACGTTCGAGGAGGTGGCCTACCTGCTGATCTACGGCGAACTGCCGTCCCCGGACGCCCTCGCGCGCTACGCCGCGCGCCTGCGGACCCTCCGCGGCCTGCCCGAGGCCCTGCGCGCCGTCCTGGAAAAGATCCCCGCCTCAGCCCACCCGATGGACGTTCTCCGCACGGGCTGCTCGATGCTGGGAGTGCTCGAGCCGGAGGCCGGAGAATCCGGCCTCTGCCCCGGCGAAGCAACGCGAAGCCGGGCGGATCGGCTCATCGCCTCCTTCGCCTCGATGCTCCTCTACTGGCACCACTTCGCAGCCAGCGGCCGCCGCATCGCCGTCGAGACGGACGACCCGTCCGTCGCCGCGCATTTTCTGCGGCTGCTGCACCAGAAGGCGCCCTCGGCCGATCACGTGCGCGCGCTCGACCGCTCGCTCATCCTCTACGCCGAGCACGAATTCAACGCCTCCACCTTCACCGCCCGCGTCATCGCGGGGACCGGCTCGGACATCTACTCGGCCATCACCGGCGCGATCGGCGCCCTGCGCGGACCCAAGCACGGCGGCGCCAATGAAGTCGCCCTCGAAATCCAGCAGCGCTACGCCACGCCCGAGGCCGCCGAGGCGGATCTGCGCGAGCGGCTGGCCCGCAAGGAGATCATCATCGGCTTTGGCCATCCCGTTTACACGATCGGCGACCCGCGCAATCCCATCATCAAGGAAATCGCCCGGCAACTGGCGGACGCGGCCGGCAACTCCGTGCAGTTCCAGGTCGCCGAGCGCATGGAACAGCTCCTGTGGCAGGAAAAGAAGATGTTTCCCAACCTGGACTGGTACAGCGCCGTGGCCTATCGCCAGCTCGGCGTCCCCACCGCCATGTTCACACCCCTGTTCGTGATCGCGCGCACCTCGGGCTGGGCGGCCCACGTCATCGAGCAACGCGCCGACGGAAAGATCATCCGTCCCAGCGCCAACTACACCGGCCCCGCCCCCCGGCCGTTCCCGCCCCTCGCCCGCCGCGCCTGATGTCCGCCCCCCTTTCCAATCAGCGGCCGCCCTTCGACGCCGTGATCGCGGAGATCGCGGACTACGTGCTGCAGCCGGCCTCCGCCGTGGCGTCGGCCGAGGCCCTGGATACCGCGCGCTGGTGCCTGCTGGACACGCTCGCCTGCGGTTTCCTCGCCCTCGAATACCCCGCCTGCACGAAGCTGCTCGGCCCGGTCGTGCCGGGCCTGACCATGGCCCATGGGGCGCGGGTTCCCGGCACGGGCTTCGTCCTCGATCCAGTGTCCGCCGCCTTCAACATCGGCACTCTCGTCCGCTGGCTCGACTTCAACGACACCTGGCTGGCGGCGGAATGGGGACACCCTTCCGACAACCTCGGCGCCATCCTGGCCGTCACCGACTGGCTCGGCCAGCAGCGCGCGGCCGGCCTGCAGCCCGCCGCTTTCCATGCGCCGCTTCCGGCGGCCCTGGCGGCTCCGACGGTCGAAGATGTCCTGGTCGCGATGATCAAGGCCCACGAGATCCAGGGCGTTTTGGCGCTGGAGAATTGCTTCAACCGGGCGGGGCTCG
>DASRSH010000219.1:0-4160 GCA_035656575.1 Opitutaceae bacterium | reverse complement strand
GCGGCGGCTGGAGCACGCCCGGCGAGGAATTGGGCGTGTTCTCGAGGCCGTCGTTGTTGCCATAGACGCCGATCAGCATCTCGACCTTGTCGTAATAGGGGGCGACGTCCTCGTAGCCGATGGGCCAGTCGAAGCCCAAACCGTCCCGGCTGTACGGCTTGAAATCGTAGGGCCCGTTCCGGAAGGCATGCCGCGCCCAATGGTTGGTCCGTCCGCCCAGCATGCGCGCCCGCCACCAGCTGAACTGCTTGTTCCGGTCCGTCGAAGCCTGGGTGTAGGGCTCGCCCGGCACGTTCCAGCCGCCGCCGACGGTCGCATCGTAGAAGCCGAAGGGCTTGTCCGTCGTGTCGGCGCCCCGCAGCGGCGCCGTCGAGTTGTCCTTGAACATCGGGGTCTCGGCGCCGACGTCATAGTTGCGGCCCGCCTCGATCATGAGGACCTTGGCCCCCTCCATCGTCAGCGTGTAGGCCACCTGTCCGCCGGCCGCGCCCGATCCGACGACGATGACGTCATATTGGTCCTTCAACCCTCCCGGCGATACGAATGCCATAAAATTTAGACGTGCTGCTCCGCGGGTATCACGCCCGGCGCGCCCTTGCGGCGTTCCATGATGAGCATGCCCAGGAATACGACGGCCAGGATCAGCGGCAGGATGACGACGTCGCGCAGCGTCAGCAGGCCGGCCTGGACTTCCGGCAGCCCGGCTGCCGTCTTGGCGTCATAGATCTTGCCGATATAGGGCAGCACCACGCTCGGCGCCAGCATGCCCGCCCCGCCCATGACGGCCAGGCCCAGGGCGCCGGTCGCCGGATAGCGCTCGGAGACGCGGCCGAGCATGGTCGGCCAGAAAAAGCATACGCCGGCGGCAAAGATGCTGGCGGAAACGAACATCAGGGCGCCGCTGGTGCAGCTCATGGCGTACAGGCCGATCGCGCTGAGGACGGCGCTGCAGGTCAGAACGCCCGAAGCCGGCATCCGGTGGACCACCGCGCCGGCGCATTGCCGCCCCAGCGCCATGAGGCCGGTGATCCACACCAGGACCAGGATGCCGGAGACGCCGGCGTGCGCCAGGATGTCGGGAATCCATTGATTCGGGCCGAATTCGGTCGACGCCGTGAAGAGCATGCACACGACCATGACGATGAAGCCGGGCCGGAAGCAGGCGGCCCACATCTGTCCCGTCGAGAAACCCCGCTGCACCCGCTCGGTCTTGGGAAAGCCTTGGCCCCAGAACATCACCGCATAGATCGCGAGCGGGATGAACATGGCGGCGAACTGAATCTGCCAGTCCCATCCCGCCTTGGCGGCGAAATAGGCCCAGAGCCCGCCGATCACCGTGCCGCCCGGATACCAGACATGGAACTGGTTCAGCTTGGTGGTCTTGTCCGTAGGAAAGAGCGTGGTGATGAGAGGATTGCAGGCGGCCTCGACCGCGCCGTTGGCGATGCCGAAGCAGAGGGTCGCGACGTAAAGCTGCGCATAGCCGTGGGCGGTGATGGTGAGCGCGATCGCCGCCAGATGGCCGGCGAAGGCGATGCCGATAAACCGGCCAAGGCCGAGCACGTCGCACAGGGGGCCGCCGAACACCATGGCGAGGGTGAAGCCCCAAAACGCCGTCCCATTGATCCAGCCGAGCTGCTCATTGGTGAGGTGGAACTGGGTGTGCCATGCGTCCAGGGCCGCCCCGCGCAGGGCGAAGCTCATGGCCGTGACGATCAGCGCAATGCGGCTGGCGGTGAACAAACGCGATGAATTCATGCGGGGGGTTATTTCGGCGCCGGGAGGGGTTTTCGGCCAAAGGTGTAGCCGAAGCGGGTGACTTCGCGGAAGATGCCACTTGGCTCCAGCGAGGCAAGCGCGCGCCGCAGGCGATCATCGAACTCCTCAGCCCGTTCCGCCAAGGCGCGATGCGAGCAGACGGACGTCGAGTGGAGAAAGCCGATCAGCGCGTCCACGGTCCACTCCTGCACGTGATCGAACGAGTGCGTGGCGACATCCTCGAATCCCGCCGCGGCCAGCACCGCCTCATCCGGGTGCGTGTGGGGCGCCGGCCGGCTGGCCGCGGTCAGCTTGCGGCCCGTGAACTCCTCCATGATTCCGGTCACCCGCCGCTGCCAGGGTTCGGGGCCGCCCATGAAGTTGTAGCAGCCGAGGGTGGCCAGCGCCCCGCCGGGGTTCAGCCAGCGCAGCGCGTGGCGGGCGACCTTGGGCTGGTCCAGCCGATGGAAGGCGTCGCCCAGCGTGATCAGGTCCACGGGAGCCGGCGGGCAATAGCTCTCCGCGTCCGCTTCGATCCAATGGATCGTCGCCGATCCGGGCGGACGGCGGGAATTCAACTGCATGGCCGCCTCCAGCATCTCGGGTTCCAGGTCCACGCCCCACGCTTCCCCGATATCAGGGGCCAGGGCCAGCACGACGCGGCCCGTGCCGCAGGCCAAGTCCAGCACGGTCCCATCCCGCGGTACGCGCGCCCGCTCGACCAGGTCGGAAATCAGGGCCTGCGGATACGGCGGCCGGTACTTCACGTAGTACTCAGCCGTCCCAACAAATGCGCCAGGGGCGAAGGCCATGGGAACTACGGGAACGTAATTGCCGGGAGCCGGGCGTAAACGGCAAGCCGGGGGAAATTTGGTCTTGCTAAAGAATAGTGGCGGCTGCCTTCCCGCCTCGGCAGGCCGAAAGGTTTGGCTTTTGGTTATGGCCGGGTGTGCTAGGTTGGAGGAGCATGAGAGTACCTCTTTGTTGCCTTGCCCTAGTGCTCGCGGCGCCCGGTGGATGGGCGCAGACGGCAGCCCCTGCCCAGAACGCCCCGGCGCCTGCTCCGGCTCGACCCGGGATGCCGGCGAACGTGGCGCCCGCCCGGGAAGCGCCGGTTGACCCCGCCCGCCTGGCGGCCGCCCAGGACCTGCTCACGTCGATGAGGTATCGGGAGACGATGATGAAGATGCTCACCGATCAAAAGAGCCGCCTGGAAAGCGCGATCAGCCGCAACATGATGATGCTGCCCATGGGGGATGCGACGCCCGCCCAGATCGCGGACTTGCGCAAGCGCATGATCGACACCTGGTGGACGAACATCCATCCGGACCAGATGATGGCCGAATTCGCGAAGATGTACGCCCGGATCTTTAGCGCGGACGACCTGCGGACGATGGCGGCCTTTTATCGCACCCATGCCGGCCAGTCCCTGGTGGACGAGACTTTCGAACTGCCGAAGGAATCGGGCAAGATCTTCAACCCGCAGATCCAGGCGGGCATCCCTGAGATGCTGAAGATGCAGCGCGAGTTCATGGCGGCCCACCCGGCCAAGCATCCGCCGGCGCGAGGCCCGATTCTCCCGCCGGGGCTGCACTACCAGCCGGGCATGGTCCCGGGAACGTCGGCCAAGCCGCCGCCGGCCCACGCGCCGGCCGCCCCGCCGCCGGCCGGCTCCGCCGCCCCCTCCGCGGCGCCCTCTTCGCCGTAGCGGCCCGGGAATTTGCACCCGTTCCCGCGACTCACACGTAACACAAGACATGCAGATACGGGTGCCGAAGTCCTGGGAGTTGCCGGAGCGGGCCGTGACGCCGGAAGGGGCGTACCGTTCTCGGCGCGCCTTCCTGCGCGACCTCTCCCTGCTGGGGGCGGCCGCCGGGGCGGGGGCGGTGCGGGCGCGGGCGGATGCGACGAGCCTGTCGGACCGCCTGAATCCGCTTTACCGGGGCGAAGGGCTCAAGGTTACTCCCTACCCGTACATCGTCAGCTACAACAATTTCTACGAGTTCGGCACGGACAAGTCCGATCCCAAGGAGAACGCCAACAAGACCTGGAAGCCCGAGCCGGGCTGGACGGTGGAGATTGCGGGGCTCGCCGCGAATCGGGGCAAATGGGGCGTCGAGGACATCGTGGCGAAAGCCGGCGGGCTGGAGCAGCGCGTGTACCGCTTCCGCTGCGTCGAAGCGTGGTCGATGGTGATTCCCTGGGACGGGTTTCCCCTGGCGAAGCTGGTCGCCTTTGCCCAGCCCCACCCGGAGGCAAAGTACCTCAAGTTCACGTCCTTCTTCGATCCCAAGGACGCCGTCGGCCAGGCGGACGAGAACCTGCCTTATCCGTACATCGAGGGGCTGACGTTGCCGGAAGCGACCAACGAGCTGGCCTTCATCGCCACGGGCTTGTACGGC
>DASRSH010000218.1:0-1526 GCA_035656575.1 Opitutaceae bacterium | reverse complement strand
ACACGCTCAAACGAGGCCGCACGTGGCTCGTTTTCCCCACGGACGTGCACGAATACACGTTCTTCGTCGACGGTCTTCCGACCTCCGTGGACGTGCCGGCGGATTTCGGCCAGGGCACCGAGGCCGGAACGGGGACCTTCGAGGATCTGTTCGTCCAGACGTATTTCGGAACCTGGGACGCCTATCGCGCGCATCTGCGCGACGCCTTCCGGCGGCGCCAAGTCATGGCGCATGATTTCACCGCGGACGAGCGGACGGGGATGCCCGCCGAAGCGATCCTGGTCCCCACGGGGAGGTCGGTGCGCCGGGGCGACCCGGTCATGCGTTTCGACATCCTGACCGGCGATCAGCTCTTCGTGGACCGCTTCACCTACAATTTCTTCCCCCCGCGTCCCGGCCAGGGCTTCGTTTTCCGGACGGACCATATCGCCAAGATCGGCAAGCAGGACTACTTCATCAAGCGCCTGGTCGGCGTGCCGGGCGACACGATCACGATCCGGCCGCCGCAGATCTACCGCAATGGCCGGCCCATCACGGGCGCCCGGGCCTTCACCCTGAATGCGGGCCGGGTGCCTCCGTACACCGGCTACACGCAGGTGTTCCCCGGCCCGGTGGATCCGGACCCGGCGCTGCCGGGCGACGCCTCGATCACGGTCCCGCCGCGGCATTATTTCCCGATGGGCGACAATTCCTCGAACAGCTTTGACGGGCGCTATTGGGGCTTTGTGGACGCGGACGACGTGGTGGGCCGCCCGCTGTTCGTCTACTATCCCTTCACGCCGCGCTGGGGCGTTGCGCACTGAGCTCCGGTGACGCCCGTCGTCACGTATTTTTTCACGACGTTTCCCAAGGACACGGAGACGTTCCTGCAGCGCGAAATCATCGCCCTGCGCGCGGCGGGCGTCGGGGTGGAACTCCATTCGCTCTGGGGCGGCAAAACGCGGTTCCGCGGCCTGCCGGTGCGCCGCTTCGCCAAGTGGCGGCTCCTCACGCTGCTGTGGAAGATCCCCGCCGAGGCGCGGCGGCGGCCCGCCGTGCTGCCCGAGCTGCTGCGGGGGCTGGCGCGGCGGCGACCGCCGTCCTGGATCAATTTCTGGGAGAACCTGCTCGGCGCGGGTTTTGCCTGCGTGCATGCCGCGGAGTTTCGCGCCCGCCGGCCGCAGTGGATCCATGCCACCTGGGCCGGCGCGCCGGCGACCGCGGCGTGGCTCCTGTGGCGGATCGACGGCCATCGGTACAGCGCCGCGGCGCACGCGTACGATCTGTATGAACACGGCGGAGACTGGTGGCTGCGGGAGAAGCTGCTGCCGGCGGCCTTCGTGCACACGTCCACGGAAATGGGGCGCGCCACTTTGATCGAACGGGGAGTGCCGGCGGCGCGGGTGGTGTGCATCCGGCGGGGATTGGAGCGGCTAGCCCCGCTGAAGCGGCTGCGCTCCTCCCGGCTGCCGCTGCGCCTGCTCTGCATCGCGCGGCTCGTGCCCAAGAAGGGGCTCGACCACCAGCTGCGCGTGTATGCGGCGCTG
>DASRSH010000217.1:0-3759 GCA_035656575.1 Opitutaceae bacterium | reverse complement strand
GGCAGCAGGCCTGCCTCGCACAGGATCTGAAAGCCATTGCAGATGCCGAAAACCAGCCCGCCGCGGTCGGCGAACTCGCGGACGGCGGCCATCACGGGCGAAAAGCGGGCGATGGCGCCGCAGCGCAGGTAATCCCCGTAGGAAAACCCGCCCGGCACGACGACCAGCCGGGCGTCGCCCAGCGCGCGGTCCTTATGCCAGACGTAGCGCGTGGGCAGGTTGAGGCCGCTGGCAAAAAGGTGGTACGCGTCCTGATCGCAGTTCGATCCGGGGAACTGAAGGACGGCGATCACTGCGCGATCTCGTAACGGAAGTCCTCGATCACGGGGTTGCTGAGCAGATCGCGGCACACCTGGTCCAGCCGCGCCCGAAATGCCGCATTATCCTCCCCCGCAACGTCCAGTTCGATGAGCTTGCCCACCCGGGCGCCTTGCACCCCCGTGAAGCCAAGCGATTCCAGCGCATGCCCCACGGCCGCCCCCTGGGGATCCAGCACGTTCCGCTTGGGAGTGACAAAAACTCGGATCTTCACGTCGCTAAAAGCGCAACGATCACCTCGCGCCGGACCCCCGGTCAAGCCACAATGCCCCCGCATGACAGAGTGGACACCGGACCGGCCGGTCGACGCGGCTCTCGCCGGACGGCTCATCGCGAAGCAGTTCCCGCGCATTGACCTCCGCCGCCTGGCGCCCGTCGGGGCGGGCTGGGACAACGCGGTTTTTTGCGCGGACGGCCGGTACTTTCGTTTTCCGCTGCGCCAATTCGCGGTGGCGGGAGTGCGCAAGGAGATTGCCTGCCTGCCCGTCCTCGCCCGCCTCGTCCCCGGGGTCCGGCGCCGACCCATGTCGGGGAGCCCGATTCCGAATATCCGTGGCCGTTCTTCGGCTATGTGCCGCTGCCAGGCCGCGAGGCGTGCGACGCCGCTTTGGGCGCGGACGCGCGCTTCCGGCTCGCCCGGCCGCTCGCGCGCTACCTCCGGCAGCTCCATGCCCCGCAGATCGCGGCGGCGCTGAACGGGCCGCTGCCCGGGGATGCGTTCGGACGACTCGACATGATCAAGCGGGTGCCTCTCACCGAACAGCGCTACGCGCAGTGCCGGCAGAAATATGGCCCCTTGCCGCTGAGCGAGACGGCCGCGATCACGATCCTGGAATCCGCGCGGGGCGGCCCGCGCCTGCCCGCGACGGCGGTCGTCCACGGGGACCTGCATTTCCGGCACGTGCTCGTGGACGAGCACGATGACTTCGCCGGCGTGATCGATTGGGGCGACATGCACCGGGGCGACCCGGCCGTGGACCTCATGATCGCGTGGGGACTTTTGCCCCCTCGCGCCCGGGCCGAATTCTGGGATGAATACGGCCCCGTCACCGACCACCAGCGCCGCCAGTCGCGCCTCCTGGCGCTCTTTCTTGCCCTCACCCTGCTCGACTATGGCTCCGCCGAGAACCTCGCCGCCGTGCGGCGCGAAGCCCTGAAAAGCCTCGAACTGCTGGGCCAGGAGTGACCCGCACCGCCGGCTCCGGGCGCGGTCCAACGCCTGCATGGCGCTTCCTTCGCTGCTGCCCGCCGTCAATCCCGTCAAGCTGCGCGGGGCCGTCCTGAAATTCCGCCGGTACTTCCGGCTGGGATTCGAGGACCCGCGGTACGCGCAATGGGAGCGGGACTACAAGCGGTCGGCCCACGAGCGCTGGGCGGGCGAACTCGGGATGCCGCGGTACCGCGAGCTCCTGCGCCGGCGCCAGTTCGGCGAAGTCGCGGCCGCGGCCATCCGGATCGAATCGCGCACCAATTTGCTCTTCTCATTCGACAAAATGGCCTTGCGCGACGGCGTGCGCACCGCTGCGGGCGCGCGCACTTTTGCCGAGGGCTTGCACGAAGTGCTCGAAGGCGACGGCGGCTTTGGCGCGTGGTGCCGGGCCCTCGAGGCGCTGCCGCGCCGGCAGACGCGCGTCCTCACGTGGCCCGCGGCTACGGTGTTCCCGTTTCTCGCCGAGCCGGAAACGCATTTCTTTCTGAAGCCGCGGGTCACGACACTGGCGGCCGAACGGTGCGGCGTGCCGCTGGCGTACGAGTCGAAGCCGTCCGCCGCCGCGTACAGCCAGGTTTTGGATTTCGCCCAGGCCGTCCGCGCCGCGCTCGAGGATTATGAGCTGCGGCCCCGCGACATGATCGACGTGCAGTCCTTTCTCTGGGTCCAAGGGTCCGACGAATACCCTTGATCGGACCCCGTCCGGCGCGTGCCGGATCGTCGCACCATCAAGCTGCGGCGGGCATCCCCCGCCGCCGAATCAGGGGGCTGGCGAGGCCGAGCAGCGCGAGGAAGAGGATGTCGGCATAGGCTCCGGGCTCGGGCGCGTTCGCCACATTCACGCCGGTGACGGTAACCCCAACGCTCGTTTGGGGATCGTCGAGATTCACCTGCCCGGCATCGCCGGTGAGGGTGAAGCCGTTGCTCAGGCTGGTGCTGGCGGTGTTGGTAAAGAAGAACGCAATTTGGGAAAGGGAAAACGATGTGGCCGCGTTGCTGGCGTCAAGGAGGGTGACGTCGGCGGGTTGGTAAAACCCGTAGAACGTGTTGTTGATGATCAACGGCTGGCCGTCCGAAACCAGCAGGTCCGTGCTTCCCGACCAGTCGGGCAGCAACTGCAGGCTGTCGCCAAAAGTGGCGTGCAGGCCATTGCTGAAGTTGACGTCAAAGTTCGCCATCACGGCGGAGTCGCCGTTGCCCGTCGAGAACACCTGGCTGGAATCGTAGCTGAACGATCCCGACACCGTCGTGCCGCCGAAGCTGTCATAGCCGCCAAAGCCCAGGTCGGAAGGAAGGGTGCCGGAAAAATTGTCCGTGATCACGCCCGCGTGGGCCATGGCGGCCAAAGACAGGGCAACGCTGGCCGCAAAAATCCTCTTCAAAAGGGTATTCATCGAACAGTCGCATAGCAAAAACGGTGCCGGGGCCAGGTCCTTATTGCTTAGGGCCTGGCCCCAAGCGATTTAAAATTCAGCGCTCCTTCGCCGCTCCGGGCGGAGGGTGGAAAACTGTCAAAAAGTCCGACAAATCACCGCTGCGGCCGGCGGGCGCCGCGGGGGTGGAACCGGGCGTGCTGGTCGATCAGGCGTCGGGGCTCCACGGCGGTGTAGATCTGGGTGGTCGAGATGCTGGCGTGGCCCAGCATCTCCTGGATCGCGCGCAGGTCGGCGCCGCCGCTCAACAGGTGGGTGGCAAACGAGTGGCGCAGCAGATGCGGCTTCACGCCCTTGGGCAGGCCGGCCCGGGCGGCGTGCTTCTTCACAATCGACCACAGCGACACGCGCGACAGCGGGCCGCCCTGCTGGTTGAGAAAAACCTGGCTTCCGGTTTTGGGCTTCACCAGGGCGGGACGGCCCGCGGCGAGGTAGCGCTTGAGGGCGGCCGCCGCGCGGGCCCCAAACGGAACGACCCGCTCCTTGGAGCCTTTGCCGAACACGCGCACGAATTCGTCCTGCAGATCGACCTGCTGCAGCCGCAGCCCCGCGACCTCGGACACGCGCAGCCCGCTCGCGTAAAACAATTCGAGGATGGCCCGGTCCCGCAGCGCCGCCGGGTCGCCGCCGGCCGGAGCCGCCAGAAACTTCTCCACCTGCGCGATGGAGAGCGTCTGCGGGAGGCGCCGCCGGATCTTCGGCCCGATGAGCAGGGCGCAAAAGTCGTCCTTCCGGCGGCCCTCCCGCACCAGGTACTTCGCCATGACCCGCAAGGCCGTGAGCTTGCGCGCGGCGCTG
>DASRSH010000216.1:0-4116 GCA_035656575.1 Opitutaceae bacterium | reverse complement strand
CATTGCGCGGGGATTTGCGCGGCTGCAAGCGGCTCTGGGCCCCGACGACGTGATGGCGTGGCTCAACTCGGACGACGTGTACGCGCCGGGAACCCTGCGGCGCATCGGCAACTACTTCGCGACCCACCCCGAGATCGACGTCGTCTACGGACACCGCATCGTCATCGACGAAAACGGCTGGGATATCGGGCGCTGGGTGCTTCCGCCGCACGATCCGACCGCCTTGTCCTGGGTCGACTACGTGCCGCAGGAGACGCTCTTTTGGCGCCGGCGCGCCTGGGACCGGGCCGGAGGCATCGACTCCAGCTTTCACTTCGCCCTCGACTGGGACCTCCTGGCGCGGTTTACGGCCATCGGCGCGCGCGTGGCGCGGCTGCCCTGGTTCACCGCGTGCTTTCGCGTCCACGGGGCGCAAAAGACCTCCCTGCAGATCCACTCGAACGGCGCCAGCGAAATGTTCCGCGTGCGCGCCCGGTTCCACGGCGACAAAGGGGCGGCGGACTGGCCGACGATCCAGGCCTGGGCGGAGCGGGAGCGGCGCCGCGGCGCGGTGGCAGCGCGGCTGCTCGACCTGGGAATTCGCCTTTAGCCGGTCTTCAAGTTGCCCCAGCATGCCGGCTGTGACTCCGCGGCTGGTGCTCCTCCCCCCCGAAACCGTCGTGCCGGCGGTCTGGAGTTCCCCGGGCCGGACAGCAGTCTTCAATCCGGCGATTCTCCGCGACGGCGACGGATGGATTGCCGCCTGCCGGGTGGTGGGCCCGGACGCCGCCCGACGGGTCGCCCTGTGCCGTTTGGACCGATCTCTGGAGCCAATACCGGGAACGGCGGTCCCCTGGAGCGATCACGTCGACTTCGGCGGCAGCGCGCTTTCGGCGCGCGCCCGGACCTGGTTCGCCGATCCCAGGCTCTATCGCTGGCGTGGGCGCGTTTTCCTCCAATGGAACACCGGCTGGCACGAGCCGCTCAACCACCAGTTCCTGCAGGAGATCGATCCCCATCGGCTGGATCCCATAGGGAAGGTCCGGGAATTGGCATTGGCCGCCGGATCCCGGCGGCCGCTGGAGAAGAACTGGCTCTTCTTCGGCGCGGGAGGCGATCGCCTGCTTTATTCGCCTCAGCCGCTCTGCGTTCATGCGGCGGATCCGGCCCATCCGGGCCGCATCGGGGCCCTGCTGGCCCGGCGTGAATGGAGCGCTTCCCAGAGCGATGCCGGCACGGAACTGCGCGGCGGCTGCCCGCCGGTTCAGGTCGACGGACAGTGGTTTGCCATCGGCCACACGGTGGCCGGCGCGGAGGGAAGCTATCGGTACCAGCCCTGGGTGATCCGGTTTGGAGACCAGCCGGACTTCGCATTGACCGGATACCCAGCGCGGCCCCTGCCGCTGCCCAACCCCTTCGGCAGCGAACGCTCCGCCCCCAAGCTCAATCCGGCTGTCGGCGAAGTCATCTATCCGTGCGGCGCGGATTTCCGCGACGGGACGTGGACCATCAGCTACGGCCTCAATGATGAGCGCGCCGCCATCTGCACGCTGCCGCATGAGGCGATCACCGCTTGCCTGGCGCCGGCCGCCGCGACCTGACCCGCCCGGTTTTGCCTCGACGGAAGGGCCGCCTTTGGCGTTCGATGCCGCCCATGGCATCGCGTCTGTTCAGCCACGGCGACCTGATCCTGCAATTCACGCGCCGGGAAATGGAAATGCGGCACAAGGGCAGCCGGCTGGGGCACGCGTGGGCCCTGTTGCGGCCGCTCACGCTCCTTGGGCTCTATCTGTTCGTGTTCGGTTTCATCTTCGGAGGCCGCTTCGGCGTGATGCCGGGCGAGACGACCTTCGATTTCGCGGTCGCGCTCTTCCTCAGCCTGAGCTTCTACGGCGTCATCTCCGAGGCCATGTCCGTCGCCCCCACCCTGGTCCTGAGCCAGCCGAACTTCGTCAAGAAAGTGGTCTTCCCGCTCGAAATCCTTTCCGTTTCGAGCGTCGCGACATCGCTTTACCACGGGCTGATCAGCATCGTTGTCGCCCTGCTGATCGCCCTATTGGGGCACCGCACCCTCAGTTGGGACGCGGTGATTTTCGTGCCGGCGCTGCTGGTGCCCCTGGCCCTGATGTCGCTGGGCATTTCCTGGGGGCTGGCGGCCATTGGCCTGTTCCTGCGCGACATCGGGCAGCTCATCCCTTTCCTGGCCAACGCCCTGATCTATGCCAGCGCCGTCGTCTACGCGCCTTCCAAGGTGGCCCAAAGCGCGCCCGCGGCGTGGGCCGTCCTGCGCTTCAATCCCCTGCTCTGGCTGATGGACGAGTCCCGGCGCGTGATCCTGTGGCACCAGGCGCCCAACTATCCCATCTGGGCCTACCTCTACGGCACAAGCGCGGTCATTGCCGCGGCCGGCTACGCCATCTTCGTCGTGCTGAGGCCATTCTTTGCCGAAGTGATCTGACCCGCTTCCCGTACGCGAAAAGCCGCCACCTCGTGCGGCAGGCGGGCAACCCCGTGCACCACTTCGTCGCCGGCCGCTGAACAGACCTCAAATATTGCGGCCGCCGGAACCCGCTGCCACGTGTTGGCGTCCCCGGTGCCCGCTCCGCACCCCAAATCGAGCGTGTATTGACCCGGACGCAGTTCCATCCGGAAACGCATCGACACGGCCCGCCGCTCCCCCGGGCCTATCCGGTCGATCAGCCGGTTGACCACGCGCAAGCCAGTGGCGAACAGGACCTGTCCATGTCGATCGCGCACTTCGCAGCCCGCGCTGGCGTACTCGACCCCCGTCTCACTCTCGATCAGCACCACCACCCGGCACCATTCGCCGAGCCGGAAGACCGTGGACGCCCCTCCCGACTCGTTTAAGGACCATGCGGCGACAATCCGCAGCCCCCCATCACCCAAACGCTTGATTCGCGCCAGGTCCAGGGGAACGGCCGTCGGCAGCGCCAGGGTTGCCAGGTCCTCGGAAACGGTCGTCGCCGCCACGGAATTGCCCGCCTCGGCCGCCATGGCCGCCAAATACTCGCGCACGCAAGTCGACGCATCCCCCAGGAAGCGCTCCCTGCCTTCGTGCAGCCAAAGCGCCCGTTGGCAGAGATTAAGGACAAAACCGGTGTCATGGGTGACTACCAGCAAGGTCACCCCGCGGTCCATCATCTCCCGCATCCGGCGGTTGCATTTCTGCTGAAAGAGGATGTCGCCGACGCTGAGGGCCTCGTCGACAATCAGGATATCCGGCTGGACAGCGACGGCCACCGCGAAGGCCACGCGCATGAGCATGCCCGTCGAATACGTCCGGACCGGCTGCTCGATGAAGCCGCCGATCTCGGCGAAGGCTTCGATCTCGGGAAACTTTCCGTCCATCTCCTTCCGGCTGATTCCCAGGATCGATCCCGCCAGATAGACGTTCTCCCGGCCGGTAAAGTCGGGGTTGAAGCCCGAACCCAACTCCAACAGAGCCGTCACCCGTCCGTCCATGCGGAAAAATCCGGAGGTCGGGGCCAGCGTGCCCGCCACGACCTGCAGCAGGGTGCTCTTGCCGGCGCCGTTGCGGCCGATGATTCCGAACGCCTCTCCGCGATTGACCGTGAATGATATGTCCCGGAGCGCGTATACGGCTCCCTTCGGGTCCGTGGCGCCCGCACGGCGTATCTTGAGCCCGCGGGCGAACCATCGCCACAGGGGTACGTTGCGCTCGTAAGTCTTGGAGAGGTGGGAGACTTCTATCGCGGCCATAGACAAAAAGGGGCGACCAGCCGACTGGTCGCCCCTTTGATGGCGTAATCTAGATCAATATATCATTACTGGGATGGACCAGTATAATTCGTCGCGTTGCCGTTGTTGGTCGGCGTAATCCCGTTCAGGTTGGCACTCAGGCTGTCAACCGACAGGTTGGTCGGACCGTTGGTGGAGTCCACCGTCAGTCCGGAGCTCACGTTGATCGGAGCCGCGAAGACCAGGCTGCCCTTCGAGGAGATCGACAGCGTATTCAGGAAGTACGAAGTTCCGCTGTTCGTGAACGTGCCGCCGGTGCTGGCAATGCTCGCCGCACCGCTGACGTTGCTGGCGCCCAGGGTCACATTGCCAGCCTGTGAGAAGGTGACCGTGCCCGAGGTGTTGAACGAAATCCAG
>DASRSH010000215.1:0-1949 GCA_035656575.1 Opitutaceae bacterium | reverse complement strand
CGCTTTTCCGGGCCTCGGAAGCGGCGAGCCGCCGCTTCCACGCGGTCAAACCTGCGCGCTGCGCGCTCGGATTGCCCGGGGTGGGAGTCGAACCCACAAGACTTTAGAGGTCGGTGGATTTTGAGTCCACTGCGTCTGCCGATTCCGCCACCCGGGCGCCCGAAAGGGGGAACGTTAAATTGCTCATTCCCACGATCAATGTAAAATTCTTGGTGAATTTTGAACACCCGGCCGGTGCCCTGCGTCTAGCTCCTCGTTCTTTTTGGAGTTTTCATAGTTTGTTGTGTAAATAGTCGGCAAGGGCGCCGGACCTCGAGTTCGGCGCTCTTACTGTTTTTATATGCCCGATTATCGTGCTTTTTGCCTGCCCCCGAACCCCGACGCGCCCGAGCTGACCCTCGACGCCGACGAGTCGCACCACCTGGTTTCGGTCAACCGCGCGGGTGCCGGCGACACCGTCACCCTGTTCGACGGCGCCGGGGCCGAGTGGATCTGCACCTTGCAGAATCCTGACCGCCGGGCGGCGGTGCTCCAGGTGCGGTTTCGCTCCAAGGCCAAGCCGCTGGCCTACCGGGTTTCGCTGGGCCAGGCCCTGCCCAAGGGGCCCGCGATGGACGCGATCGTGCGCAAGGCGACGGAACTGGGCGCGGCGCGGATCGTGCCGCTGGAGAGCGAGCGCACCCAGGTGCGGCTGGAGGAGGAGCGCGGCGACCGCAAGGTGGAGAAGTGGCGGCAGGCCTCCATCGAGGCGGCGAAGCAGTGCGGCAATCCCTGGCTGCCGCGCATCGAGCCGGTCCAGCCGGCAGCCCGCTTCATGGAACAGAGCCGGGGGTACGATTTGAAGCTGATCGCGAGCCTCCAGCCGGGGGCCCGTTCGCTGAAGTCCGCGCTGGCCGACTTTCGGGCCGAGCGCGGGCACGGGCCCCGCGAGGCGCTCTGGCTGGTCGGCCCGGAGGGCGATTTCACGCCGGCGGAACTGAGCGTCGCGCAGAGCGCGGGCTTTGTGCCCATCACGCTGGGGCCGCTGGTCCTGCGGTGCGAAACCGCCGCCATCTACGCGCTGAGCGTCCTCAGCTACGAACTTCAGAATCCGTAAAGCCGCTCGTAGAGCGGAACGATCGCCGCGGCCGAGAACCGGGCCAGGGCGCGCTCGCGGGCGCTGGCTCCCAGGGCCTGGCGGCGGCGGGGGTCGGCGATCAGCTCCGCCAGCGCGGCGGAAAGGGCGAAGACATCGCCATAAGGAACCAGCCGCCCCTGGGCGCCGTCCTCCAGGAGTTCGGGGATGCCGCCAACGCCGAAGGCGACGGCGGGGCAGCCGAACGCCATCCCCTCGAGAATTCCCAGGCAGAAGCTTTCCGTCTCGGAGGAATACAGGGACAGGTCGCAGGCCTGCAGATACTCCTCCACGTCGATGACGCGCTCGCGGACGATCACCCGGTCGGCGAGCCCGAGACTCTCGATCAGGGGGACGTGGGGGGCGATATCCTCGCCCGCCAGGATCAGCAGCCGGAAGCTCCGGGGCTGGGACGCGAACCGCCGCGCCGCCCCGGCGGCGGCCTGCAGCAGCAGATCCACCCGCTTGAGCGGGCGCAGGTTGGAGGAGTGAAACACCAGGCATTCGCCGTCGGCGACGCCCAATTCCCGGCGGACTTCGCCGCGGCTGCGCCGCGCGGGCTTGGCGGTGAAGAAGTTGTGCACGACCTCGATCGGCCGGTCGAGCTGCAGCAGCCGCCGCGTCTCATCCCGCAGGAAATGCGACACGGTCGTGACCACGTCGGATTGCACGAGCGCGTGGCGGATCGCCGGACCGTAGCCCGGATCGCGGCCCAGCAGCGTCGTGTCCGTGCCATGCAGGGTGGTCACGATGCGGGGAACGGGCCGGCCGGTGCTGGACAGCATCGAGCGGGCGAGCACGGCCGCGGTGGCGTGGGGCACGGCGTAGTGGACGT
>DASRSH010000214.1:0-8087 GCA_035656575.1 Opitutaceae bacterium | reverse complement strand
GCCCCTCGCCTACCGAGTGGCGTCGGACCGAACCGGCCATCCCCTGGCGCTGGAACCGGAAGGCCGGCTCGGTTCGCTGGAAATGCTGGCCTACAACTGCCTCAGCTGGGGCTATTGGGGCGAAGCCGAACGGTCCTTCGCGCCGCCCGTCAGCCGCTACAAGTGGCTTGAGCCGCGCCATCTCGTCAACCTCTGCGAGCGGTGGACGCGCGACCACACCAACGCGCTTCAGGCGGCCTTCTTCAACGGCGTCGGCTTTGAAAGCTGGGAGAATGTCTGGGGAATCTGGAACGGTATGACGGACCGCGACGGCGAGGCCCTGCGGCGGACGGCGGCGATCGAGCGGGAGTTCGCGGCACTGCTGGTTTCGAGCGGGTGGAGGCCGTACGCGTCCACCGTGCAACGAGGCGTGTTTGCCAGCCGATGGCCCGGCGATGGGACGACGCTGTGGACGTTCGTGAACCGGAATCCTTACGATGTCTCGGGCGTGCAGCTGGCGCTTTCCGCGGCGCCCGGCGCCAGATACTTCGATGCCTATCACGGCGTCGAGCTGAAGCCCGTCCTGCAGAGCGGCCGCGCCGAGCTTTCCTTTGGCATCGAAGCGCTGGGCTTCGGGGCCGTCCTGGAAACCCGGGGAGAAGGCGCCGAGCTGCGCGGTTTTCTCGCGGGCATGGCGCGGATGGTGGGGCGTCCGCTCGCCAGCTATTCGCGCGAATGGAAGCCGCTCCCACAGCAGCTTGTGGCCATCGCTCCGACCCATCCGGCGGCGAGCGCCCCCCCGGGAATGGTCCTGATTCCCGCGGCCGCCGCCTTTGACTTTCGGGTCGAGGGCACCGAGATCGAGGGCGAAAATCTCGAAGGGACGGATGTGCAGTATCCCTGGGAAACCGCCGCCCGGCGCTATCACGACCACGTTCTCGCCATCAAGGCGTTCTGGATTGACCGCACTCCCGTGACCAACGCGCAGTTCGAGCGATTCCTTGCCGCGACGAACTATCGCCCCGCCGACGATCACAACTTTCTCCGCGACTGGTCCGACGGCGCCTGTCCTCCGGGCTGGGCCAGCAAGCCGGTCACGTGGGTCTCGATCGAGGACGCCCGGGCTTACGCCCGGTGGGCGGGCAAACGTCTCCCCCACGAATGGGAGTGGCAGTATGCCGCGCAGGGTCTGGACCACCGCCGGTACCCTTGGGGCAACCATTGGATCGATGCGGCCGCCCCGGCAGCCGACGGCGGAACGGACTTGCCGCCCCCGGCCGACGTCGATGCGCACCCCGGGGGCGCCAGCCCCTTCGGCGTCCTGGACCTCGTCGGCAACGTGTGGCAATGGACCGACGAATTTACGGACGAGCACACCCGCGCCGCCGTGCTGCGCGGCGGCAGCCATTACCGTCCCGGCCATTCCCTGTGGTATTTCCCGCAGGCCAAAGAGCTGGACCGGCACGGCAAGCTGCTCCTCATGGCCCCCTCGATCGACCGCTCCGGCACCGTGGGCTTCCGGTGCGTGCAGGACTGGGCCCCCGGGCCTTAGACCGCGCGGCGGCCGGATCTTGCCTTGGCCGGCCCGCTCTGCTCGTCTTCCCCCCGGACGGCCTCCATCCGCTTCCAGCCCGAGGAGGCCGACGGCACATGATTTCCTCGGAACCGGTGCTTGACGAGCGTGACGCGCGCGCTTTGGTGCGCGTGCTGGCCGAGGCGGCCGTCGCGCCCGGGGGCCGCGAGGCCCGGCGCCGGCGGGCCCTGGACGGCTTGTGCCGTATCATTGAATCAGATCCATGGGTCTGGGGGCTGCGCCCCCGCCTTCCGGCCGGCCGGCCGGCGGCCTACGCGGTGGGGCATTCCGGCGGCCTCGCTCCGGCGCAGTGCGCGCGCCTCATGGCCGCGCACGATCATCCGCGCCCGGCGGAAGCCCCGCCGCCGTTCGCCGGGCCCGGGGACACGGAACCGGCGCGGGCCCGATTCGTCCGGCCCGCCGGCGGCGGCGCCGGGCCGGAGCGGAAGGCCCCGGGCCGAAGCGGCCGGCCGGCCGGAGTCGGGCCGGCGCTCCTCTCCTACCGTCTGCGGCAGGATGGAATGCTGAGTTGCATCGCCTTCTGCCGGGGACGGGGGCGTCCCCGCTATGGCGAGCGCGAATGGAGGATTGCGCGGATCATGACCGACGAGGTGGCGTGGCTGCACGAGGCCGACGCCGCGCCGGAACGCGGCGCGGATCGCCGGCTCGCTCCCCGACCGCGCGCCGCCTTGGACCTCCTGATCTGCGGCCGGCGCCGGCGGGACATCGCGGCCGAGCTGGGGATTTCGGAGCATACGGCCAACGACTACGTCCGGATCGTGTTCCAATTCCTGGGGGTGCACAGCCAGGCCGAGCTGATGAGGCGGGCTTGGGCGGCTGAAGAGGACGGGCGGACCCGGGGCGCGCCGAGTTTCCATGGCTGATTCCGTTGCACGCGCGATCAGCGAGCGCGATGTGCGCGCCATGGTGCGCCTCCTGGGCGAGGTGCCGGGCACGGGCGGCGGCCAGGCCGCCCAGAAGCGCTGCCTCATGCAGGGTCTGGCCCGGCTGATCGGCGCCAACTGCTGGATCTGGGGCTACTGCGCGTCGCTCGTGCCCGGAAAACAGCCGGTCTACATCGGAGGCATCCACGGCGGATTCGACAACCTCCGGTTCGCGCGGTTCATGGCCGCGGTCGACCACCCCGAGATGGCTGCCCTCACCGGCCCCTTCGCCGCTGAGCTGGCCCGCTCCGAGACCCACCTCACCCGTCTCGGCCACGAGATCGTCGATCAAGAAGCCTTCGTCCGGAGCGAGGCGGGACGCTTGTGGCACGAAGCGGGAATCGGCAGCATCATCCTCTCCTATCGCCCGCTGCCGGAAGAAGGGCGGCTGAGCGCGGCCGGGCTGTACCGGCCGACCGGACGGCCTCTCTTCACGGCGCGCGAAGCGCGGATCGCCCATATCGTGCTCAGCGAAGTGCCCTGGCTGCACCAATTGGGCTGGCCGACGGAGCGCGGCCCCGCGGTTCCGGCCCTCGGGCGGCGGGCGCGCACCGTGCTCAACCTCCTGCTGCAGGGAATGAGCCGCAAGGAGATCGCCGCCGGCTTTCGCATTGCCGAGGAGACGGTCAACTCCCACGTGAAGGCGGTATTTCGCCACTTTGGCGTGCGCGCCCGGGCGGATCTGATCCATCGGTTTTTCCGCGGCGACGGCGGGGACCGGCCGAGGCGGTTTGCCGGCTCCGGCGCGGCGTGAAGTCGCGCAGGGAGCAGGCGGTCGCGGGCTGTACCGCTTCCGTTCAAGACTCGCGGCTCGCAGGAGGCCCAATCGCCCGCTCCCCCATGATTTCCTCTTCCCTTCCGGCCAGGGGGTCGTTGGGCTGGTGAGGAAATGGGTCCGCCCGGGACTACCCGCACGCCGCATCCCGCTGTTTTTGGCATACTCTGTCTGCCCTTTGGCGTCACCACCGGGTTTGTTTCCGTCGCCCTGGCCTATCTCGCCACGCGATCGGGCCTCACCGTGCAGCAGGGCGCCGTCCTGGTGGCGGCCAACCTCTTTCCTCAGGTGCTCAAGTTCCTGTGGGCTCCGATCGTGGACATCAGCCTCAGCCGCCGGAAGTGGTACGCCGCCGCATCCGCCGTTGGCGCCGTCTCCATTTACTTCTGCGCCACAGTTCCTCTCGGACCGTCACACTTCCTGCTCCTGGAAGGGCTGATCCTCGTCATGTCCCTCGCCTCCTCGTTCGTGGGTTTTGCGATCGAGGGGTTGCTCGCCCACCTGACGGCGCCCGAGGACCGGGGCCGCGTCAGCGGCTGGTATCAGGCCGGCAACTTGGGCGGGTCCGGCCTGGGCGGCGGACTGGGTCTTTGGCTCCTGATTCATTTCGCAAGATGGGAGGCCGGCCTGGGGATGGCGGCCTTTGTCCTCTTGCCCCTTCCCGCCCTCTTCCTGCTCCGCGACGTTCCCGCCGAGTCGCCGGATGCCTCCGTCGGGCGGGCGATCGGCAATGTCGCACGGGATGTATGGGCGGCGGTGCGAACGAGGATCGGCATCCTCAGCCTCCTGCTCTGCTTTGTCCCCATCGGAACGGGCACGGCCTCCTCGGTGCTGTCGCAAGCCGAAGTCGCGGACTATTGGCGTGTGGGCGCCGGCACGGTCGCGTTGATTCAGGGCACTCTCGCCGGAGTCATCTCCATGGCCGGATGCATCGTGGGCGGATATGGCTGCACCCGGATTGGCGCCCGCGCCGCCTACGCCGTCTATGGCGGGCTGATGGCGCTGACGACCGCGACCATGGCGCTGCTTCCAGCCACCCCGGCAATCTATATTGCGGGCAACTTTGCCTACTGCTGGGTAACCGGCCTGTGCTACGCGGCCTTTTCGGCGTTCGTGCTGGACGCGATCGGCGCCGGCAATGCCGCGACCAAATACAACGCCTTCGCCTCGCTTTCCAATTTTCCAATCTGGTACATGGGCCTGGTTCTGGCGTGGGCGGAGACGCACTTCGGCCCGCGGGGCATGCTCTACACCGAGGCCGCCTGCGGCGCGGCCGGAATCCTCGTGTTTCTGGCGGTGGCGGCGCTTCCGTTTGGCCGCCGCGCTGCGGCCCTTCCCGCGTGAAGAGCGTGCGCCTTCGCAGCCCGTCAGTCCGCCTGAGGCGACTGGGGGCCCAGGGACGACGAAGGTAAACCGTCGTAGGACCTGAGAGGCACAACCGCCTCGATTTCAAACAGGCCGCTGTCGACGAGGGGCGACAACTCCAGGATGGCTCGGGCCGCCTCCTCGTTCCGGGCTTCGATCAGGAGGCACTCGCCGGGAGCATCGCCGCGGTGCCAGATTTGCTGAATGATCCCCGCCCGACGAAGATCGCCGACCAAGCCGGCTTCCGCTTCCAGGCGGAGATGAAAACCGGCCTCGCAACACCGCTCTGCGCGGCGGCGGGATAGCGTCAGAAATTGCATGGCGGTCAGTGGCGCTCGACTTTAGGAGGCCGAGCTATCCCAGGCTGTGAGGATGACCAAGCCGGAAAGACAGATAAGCATGTAGATCATGCATGGGGGTTTGCATGGCCCGTGCCAAGAAGATGTCAATTCATAACTATTTAGTTATCACTAACTAACAAATCATCCTGGGAGACCTAGTAAGTACGATAAATCGTATAAACGATTTCTCGTCTCAGGAACAAATGAGACTTCGTACTAACGCCTGGCAGGAGATCTCAGTTCCCCCTATGCGGCCCGCTTCAGCCCCAGCTTCTTCACGCGCGAAATCAGCGTCGTCGGCTTGATCCCCAAGAGCTCAGCCGCCCCATCCTTGCCTTTGATTTTCCATCCGCTCTTTTCCAGCACCGCCAAGAGGTTATCCCGCTCGCGCGCGCGCATCTCCGATTCGGTGAAATAACCCGGATTTCCGTCCCCGAGCGCCGCCTGCGCCAGGGGAGCGGCCGAGCGCGGCGCCGCTTCGCCTCCGGGCAGGTCAAAGTCCAAAGCGCCTCCCCGCGCCAGGATCACCGCGCGGTCGATCACATTGCGCAGCTCCCTGACGTTTCCGGGCCAGTCATAGCCCTGGAGCTTCGCGACACCGGCCCGCGTCAGCCGCGGCTTCGGGCAGCGGAGTTCGCGGACGGAAAGATCGATAAAGTGCTTCGCCAGCGGGGGAATATCCTCCTTTCGGTCGCGCAGCGGAGCCACCTGGATCGGGAAAACGCTCAACCGATAATAGAGGTCCTCGCGGAAACGTCCGGCGGCTGCCTCCCTCTTCAGGTCGCGATTGGTGGCGCCCACGATGCGCACGTCCGCGCGGCGGGTGCGGTCTTCGCCCACGCGCTCATAGCGCTTTTCCTGGAGGACGCGCAGCAGCTTCGCCTGGAGATCCAGGGGCACCTCGCCTATCTCGTCGAGAAAGAGCGTGCCCCCATCGGCCGCCTCGAAGCGTCCGGCCCGGTCCTTGACGGCGCCGGTGAAGGCGCCCTTCACGTGGCCGAAGAATTCGCTCTCGAAGAGCTCCTTCGGGATCGATGCGCAGTTGACGCGAATCAGCGGGCGGCCCCGCCGGGAACTTCGCTGATGGATCTCGTGGGCGACCAGCTCCTTTCCGGTGCCCGTTTCGCCCGTAATCAGCACGGAGGCATCGGTCGGCGCCACCATGTCAATCTGTGAGACGACCTGCTGGAGGGCGGCGCTTTGGCCGACCAGCGTGCCAAAGGCCTTGGCCTCGACCACCTCTTCCTGCAGATAGGCGTTCTGCTGCTCGAGCTGCAGCTTTAGCCGCTTGATTTCCTCGAACGCCCGCGCGTGCGCAATGGCACCGGCGACGTAATCGGCAAAAACCCGGCCCGAGGCGGCAGCCGCCGCCGGAACGTTATGCCGGCTGAACACGGCGATGACCCCGAGCACTTCGCCCTTGAACACGAGCGGCACGCCGTTGAAGCCGCGGATGCGTTCGGGTTTCAGCCAGGCGACGTGCGAGAGCTCCGCCGGGTCCCGGTCGAGGTCCCTCAAGACAATTTGCTTTCCCGTCAGCGCGATCTTGCCCGCCAGGCCCGCACCCAGGGGGATGCGGACATGGGGATCCCGGCTGGGATCGTCCAAGTCGGCAATGACTTCGGCTCCCGGAAGCGGACTGACCCCCTCGGCCACCGTGTGCAGGCAATTGTCCGTCTTGTCCACCAGCCACATCCGGATGCGGGCGATGCCCGGACGGGTGAGCAGGAAGCGCTTCAGCGTTTCCACGATCTCCTCAAGCGACGGTTTCTGCGCGATCTCAAGAAGGAGATTGATCGCCAGCTGCGGATCAAAGCGGTCTTCGGCGTCGGAATCCATTCTGCGAAGGATAAAACCACGGTACGGAATTTCAACCATAACCGGGACGATATTTGGTACGTTCGATATTTAGAACTAACCAACAAACGAACACAAAAACATAAGCTATTACTTATTAATGTCTTACAGTTTTTCGAGACGCTGGCACGGCGCATGCCATAGCAAGGAGACCACTCAATCCATCCTCCCGCCATGAATGTCGCCCAAGATTTAATTGAAACTCCAATCCAGCCTGACCCCGCGCCGCCAACGGCACCTTCGGGAGGCACCCCTGCCCGAATGGCGGCGGACTTCGTGGCGCCGACGCCGGCGGCGGCAAAGAAGTCGGGACGAGCGCGCGCAGTCCTCCTCGCCGCCGCAGTCGCCGTCGCGGGAGCGGCCGTCGGCGCCTACTATTGGGCGTTCGTTGCTCCGTACGAGACCACCGACGACGCGTTCGTCGAGGCGGATGTGACGCCCATTGCGCCGCAGGCAGCGGGCCGCGTGACCCGCGTGCCGGTTTCCGACAACCAGGAGGTGCGGAAAGGCGACGTGCTTTTCGAAATCGATCCGAGCGACTACCGGGCGCAGCTCGACCAGGCCCGCGCCGAACTTGCGGCGGCCCGCGGCAAGGCGAATCAGGCGGCCGCCCAAATCGCGGTCGATCGCGCCAAGGTGCAGCAAGAGAAGGCGGGCGTTGTCGCCGCCGACGCGGAAGCGAAGCGCGCGGCGGCGGACTTCCACCGTTACCAAGATGTCGGAAGCCTCGCCGTTTCGGCCAGCCAACTGGACTTGGCGGCCACGCAGGCACGCTCCTCGGCGGCCGAAGTGGCCGTGGCGCTCAACCGGCAGCGGGCCATGCAAGCGCAGCTCGGCCTCGACGAGGCCGACCTGCAAACGGCCCGCGCCGAGGTGCTGCGGGGTGAAGCGGAAGTGCGCCAAGCCGAGCTCAACCTGTCGTACACCCGCGTCGTGGCGCCCGTCGCCGGCTTCGTGACTCACCGCGGCGTCCAGCCCGGCGATTATGTCCAGATCGGCCAGCCGCAGCTCGCGCTGGTGCCGCGCCGGGTCTGGATCGTCGCGAATTTCAAGGAAACGCAGCTGGCGCACATGCATCGGGGCCAGGCTGTGTCCATCACCGTCGATGCGTATCCCAGCCTCAGGCTAAAGGGGCATGTGGACAGCATCCAGGCGGGCGCCGGAGCCCGCTTCTCCCTGTTTCCGCCGGAAAACGCCTCGGGCAACTATGAGAAGGTGGTCCAGCGGGTGCCGGTCAAGATCGATCTCGATGA
>DASRSH010000213.1:0-4486 GCA_035656575.1 Opitutaceae bacterium | reverse complement strand
CCTGGACGCAGCAACTCGGAGCGGCATTCGCCTCCGATCCGGCGGCCATGATGGCCGCGATCCAGGATCTGCGGCAGCGGGCCCGCTCCGACGGCAGCCTGGCCAATTCGAACTTTGTGCGCGTGGTCGTGGATCCCGACGGCAGCATCCAGCTGCTCCCGGTCCAGCCCGACACGATTTACGTTCCCAGCTACGATCCCGACCTGGTTTTCTTTGGTCCGGGTGATATCGATTGGGGCCAGCCCTTCCCGACGGGAGCGTGGCTGGATTTCGAGATCGGCTGGCGGGACCGGCGGATTCGCCAAGGGAATGCCGAATGGCATCCCCCATCCCATGTGGAGGTTACGGATCGGTTTGGACCTCCGGCCGATCTCCGGCCCTCGGTCCGGACCCCGCCTCGGCCGACGCCTCTCCGGCCTCCACCCCGCCGCTCGGGTCCCATTCCGCAAAGAAGCCCTTCTCCGCACACGGATAAGGACCGGACCCGTTCGTAGATTCACCTACAGTTTGGTCCCAGGCGGCCGATGCCACAGGGGTGCCGATGTCGTCCTCAACGGCCCCCAGCCACGTCCCTGACCTGATGGGACCCGACGACGTGGTCAGAGAGCTGCGTCAGATGCCCTCGACCCCGAAGGTCCTGCCGCGGCTTCTGGAAATCCTGCGCGACGACCACGCCTCGATCGAGGACGTCGTGGCGCTGATCAAGGTGGACGCTGGCATGGCCGCGCGCGTGCTGCAGATCGCGAACAGCGCCTACTACAGCGGCGGCAACGACAGCCGAGCCCCCACGATGGATGAGGCCGTCTACCGCGTGGGCCTGGTCAAAGTCTATGAGCTGGTCGCTTTTGCCGCCACCTCGCAGCTGCTGATGCGCACGCTGAAGGTGTACAATCTGGATCCCGATCAGATGTGGCAGCGGGCCGTCACCTGCGCCATGGCCGCCGAACGCCTGGCCGCCCGCCTCGACGGGGACTTCAACGTCGCCTACACCTGCGGGCTGCTGCACAATCTTGGCCTGGTGGCGATCGACGGCTGGGCCGCCGCCACCAATTCCTCCGTCCGGCTGCGCATGGACCCGGTGCCCTCGGAAAGCACGGACGCCGAAAAGCGCCAGCTGGGATTCACCAACGCGTCGGTCGCGGGCGCGCTGCTGCGCAGCTGGGGCTTCCCGAGTTCCATTGTCGAACCGATCCGCTGGCAGTACTCTCCCGGATACGCCGGCAAGCACCAGCGCATGGCGGCGATTCTGCACGCGGCCAAATGGCTGCGCGACGCCGTCCACATCGAAAATCCCGACGAGCGCCCCGAAGCGCCCGAGCCGGCGCTGCTCAAGATGATACCCTGCGCGCGCGAGGACCTCGACGAGATGCTGTTCGACATCAAGGCCGCGTACGACCGCGCCTGCCTGCTGCTCGCACCCGCGGCCTGAAGCGCAACCTCCGCCGGCGCCGCTCGTCTTGACCTGATATGGGATCGGGAACAGGCTTCTCCATGCGCTGGCTGGCACTCCTGGGCGGAACCATCCTGGCCGCCGTGGCCTGGATCGCATGCTGGCAGCAGGTGGAGCTGGCGCGTTTGCGCCGGCAAAACGGGGACCAGGCCGCCCTGCTGGCGCAACTCGAGGCGCAGACGGGCGCACTGGGCCGGCGGGTGGAGGCCGACGACCGCTCGCTGCGGGACACCGCCGCCGCTCTGGCCGAGTCCGACCAGACGGCTTTGGCCATGCAGCGCCTGCGGGCGCTGCTCATCGATCGCGCCCAAACGATTTCCGACGTGCGCGCCGCGGCCGCGGCGTTTCACATTCGGGACGGTTCCCGCGAAATGCTGATCGCCCTCGAACAGGCGACGGGCGATCTCGACCGGCAGATCGCCGCCCTGGCCGGCCCGGACGCCACCGCGGCCTTGGGCGTGCCGCCCGATGCCGCCGTCCTCACGGAGGCACCGGGCCTCGGGGCTGCCCCGGTGATGGCCGCGCCGGCAACGTATGTGACGCCGACCGTGATCCAGGCGCCGTCCTCGGTCGTCGTGGTCCCCCAGCCGCCGGACGATTCGCTGGCGGAGGCCGAGGCGCCGGCCCTGATCGGGCTCGGAGGCATCGGCGTCAGCGGCGAAGGGCGCCGCCGCGCCCGCAGCCCGGAAACCGCCATCCTGTCCGGGGCCGGCGCGGGCATCCCCCTCGCGGTGGAGCCCAGTTTCGCCTATTCCACGACGAGCCCGCTGCTGATCGAGCGCGAGCAGCGGCGGGAGAGCGGACGAAACGGCGCGGGTCCGCCCCGCCTCGCCTCGCCGTCCGCGCCGGTCGTGATCGCGCATCGGTCGGTCGCGACCGCCGCGCACTGACGCCGGCCGGATGGCATTCTGGCTGAAGAAAGTCGCCGAGTATTGGCTCATGCCGGTGCCGTTCTGCCTGGCGCTCCTGGCTCTGGGCCTCTGGCGGATGCACCGCGCCCGCGCGGGGGCCAAAGGGCTGATCTGGGCGGCCTTTCTTCTGCTGCTGGCCGGTTCGAACGAGTGGATCAGCATCCGGCTGGTCGAGCCGCTGGAGTGGCGTTTTCCCCCCGCTCCGGCGCTTCTCCCGGGCGCGCCGATTCCCGCGGAGCTGGCCGCGTGCCGCTACATCGTCGTCCTGGGCGCGGGCCACGCCGACTCCACCCGGCTGCCGGCCCTGGAGCGCCTCTCGCCATCGGCCCTCGGGCGCCTGACTGAGGCGCTGCGGATCCTGCGGCGACTGCCGGGGGCGATCCTGGTGCTCAGCGGGCCCGCCCGCGATGGCGGCGCGGCCCACGCCGCCGTCCTGGCCGCCGCCGCCGAAAGCCTGGGCGCGCCCCGCAGCCGCATGCGGCTGATCGACACGGCGTGGGACACCGCTCAGGAGGCGGCCGCCGCGCGCGCCCTGGTTGGAAACGGTCCGGTGGCTCTGGTCACGTCCGCCGTGCACATGCCCCGCGCCGCGGCCTTGTTTCGCCACGAGGGCATCGTCATCTATCCCTGCCCGGCGGATTACAATGCCAAGCCGCAGCCGGGCTTGCGCTGGTCCGACCTGCGCTGCGACGTCGAGTCCCTCGACCGCACCACCACGTTTGTCCGCGAGCGGCTCGGGATGCTGTGGCTGCGCCTCCGCGGCAAGGTCGGTTAGCCCGATTGCTCGCGAACCTCGCTTCCCTCTTGAGGGAAGACGCCGGGCGGGGCTACGCGGCGGAGCGCTCCGCCATGCAGGTTAGCAGGGCGGACAGGGTTGGGGCGAAGCCGGGCGGCGGTGCGATGCGCCGCGGCTTGGACCACGCGACGAGCAGCAGCGCCCGCGGACCCGACGGGCCCAGCGCGGGAAAGAGGGCAAAGGCGCCGGGCGCGTTCACGCGTGCCAGCCACTCCGGCAGGTGCCCGGCCATTTTCGGATCGCGGGCGTCGTGAATGAGGATGTTCTCGCAACGGCGCAAACACAGGCCGGCCACCGTTCGCTCCCCGGCCTGAACCGTCAGCCCCGGGAAGAGCGTGCGATAGAATGGTCCGGAACCGCCAGCCAGCACGAAGGTTTCGCTTCCGTCCGGAGCGCGGGCGAAGACGGCTACATCGCGCGCCTCAAAGGACTCGAGCACCCGCGCGATCGCCTCGTCCCGGCCCAGGACGACCGGCATTTCCTGGGCGAGCGCGGACGCCCCAGGGCGCTTGGTTTCCTCCGCCCGCCGGTAAAAGCGCCGCACCATTGCCGGCGGCAGGCTCGTGATGCCGCGATCGAGCAGGAACCGGCGCAGCTGCACTCCGGCCTGGGAAACGATGGGGCCGGCCAGCGCGGACAGGTCTGGAAGCGCCGGTTCGTACGGGCCCGCGATGCCGGCAATCGCGTCCGCCACGGCCGCCTCGGCGCCGAAGGCCGGCTCCGACAGGCAGGTTTCGGCCAGCCGCCCGGAGAAATCGCACAGGGCCACCAGCCGGTCCGGCACGTCCTCCTCGGCCGGCTGATACGGCTGGCCCCACCGGCGCATCGTCTGGAGCACGGGCGGCGGAACATTCTCCTCGGCGAGCAGCTCGCGCCCAAAATCCAGCGCCGTCAGGCCGAACACCTGCCGGCAGCCGGCTTCGGTCTCAGGCCCCAGGCTCATCGCCCGGCGGTATTCCAGCGGCATGATTCCGGCCAGGACCAGGCGTCCGAAATGCCGCAGGCAGGCGAAGATGAAGGCCTCCTCGGGGTCGCAAATATAGTACTGGTGGGCGGCCGCCTGGGCGATGAACCCGGAACAGACGGCCAGCGCGGCGGCCCCCCGCTGCTCCTCGCCGGCCCGCTCCGCGCCCTGCGCAATCAGATAGCTCAGCGTCAGCGAACGCAGCCGGGCATACCCGATGATGTGGATCGCCTGGGCCACCGATCCGACCTGGGCTCCCGTCGCGTTGAAGCCGAGGGTCTGCGCCGTCGCCAGCACCTTCGCCAGGATCACCGGATCCTTCTGGATCACATCCGCCAGGACCGAGACGTCGACGTCGCTCACAT
>DASRSH010000212.1:0-6675 GCA_035656575.1 Opitutaceae bacterium | reverse complement strand
AGGATCCGCGCATCCGCATTGACGTTATTCAGGACCGTCCCGTTGACGCCGATCGACGCTTCCGCCCGGGCATAATCGACATACCGGGGATCGATCTGACCCGGCAGTTCGCTCCATTTCCACAGCGACCGGCCGGCGTATCCCCGCTCGATGGTGCCATCCAGATTGTCCCAATGGTCGATGATTCTCCGGGCATACCGGGGCATGCTCCCGGTGTTCAGATCGCGCAGCGATTCACCCAGCTGCATGCGGCGCAGCAGGGCAAAAGCGCCATAAAGCACCCCGGCATCACGCCCCGAGCTGATGAGGATCGCACGATGGCCCCGTGCGACCGATCTCAGGGCATACCCGTCGCGAAGCCGGTCGCCCTGGTTGCCGATGAGCACGATGGCTCCGTCCCGATCCGGCGCCGGCACGACCGGAACCGCCGCGCCGAGCATGCCGCGGGCTCCCCGCTCCAGCTCAGCGACGGCCGCTTGCATCGCCGAGGTTGGCCGCCCTCTTCCGGCGACCGCCGCCGGACAGACGATTTCGGTGAAGTGCTGCGCATACTCCTGGCGCAACGCGGGGTCGGCCACCGGATCGTAGCGCAGCCAGAGCCGATATCCATCGTCGGCTCGGGCGCAGGCCGCCAGCGCGATCGCGATCACCAGGAGCTTCATGAGTCCAATCAACGGTCGCCCCGCGCTGACGCAATCCCGCCCCACGAGCCCGGCCTAGTCCTTTGGTATTAGCGCGGGGCCCAGGCGGAAGGGCCTGCGCGCATGGTCGGTCCGGACGACATCCTGACCACGCCGTTGCTGCCCGATGGGAGCTTCACCCCGCGGGCCTTTTCCCTGCGTAATCGCACCCCCGTCTTGCGCTGACGCTTGAGGTCGCTTCAGTGCGCGGTGATGGAATATCGACAACTTGGCGGCTCCGGACTCAGGGTGCCGGTGCTCAGTTTTGGGACCGGCACATTTGGCGGGGGCAGCAGCGCCTTCTTCAAGGCCTGGGGAACGACCGAAGGAGCCGAGGCGACCCGGCTCGTGGACCTCTGTCTGGAGGCGGGGGTCAATCTGTTCGACAGCGCCGACGGTTACTCCGCCGGCCGCTCCGAGGAGGTCCTGGGCCAGGCCATCCGCGGCCGCCGCGACCGGGTGCTGATTTCCACCAAGGCCACCTTCCGCAGCGGGGAGGGGCCCAATGACGTGGGCTCGTCGCGGCAGCACTTGACCGAAGCCATCCACGGCAGCCTGCGGCGCCTGGGCACCGATTACATCGACCTGTTCCAGCTGCACGCCTTCGACGCCCTGACGCCGCCGGAAGAGACGCTCCAAACACTCGATCAGTTCGTGCGCGCCGGAAAGATCCGCTACGTGGGCGTGTCGAATTTCTCCGGCTGGCACCTCATGAAGTCACTCGCGGTCGCGGACCGCTACGGCCTGCCCCGCTACGTGGCCCATCAGGCGTACTATTCCCTGGTCGGCCGCGACTATGAATGGGAGCTGATGCCTCTGGCGCTGGACCAGAAGGTCGGCGCCGTCGTGTGGAGTCCGCTCGGCTGGGGACGCCTGACCGGAAAGATCCGCCGCGGCCAGCCGGCTCCGGCGGTCAGCCGGCTTAAGGATCCGAAGAGCACCGCGGCGGGACCCCAGGTCCCCGACGAGCTGCTTTACCGCGTGGTCGACGCCCTCGACGAGATCGCCCAGGAAACGGGCAAGGCCGTGCCCCAGATCGCGATCAACTGGCTGCTGCAGCGGCCTACGGTGGCGACGGTGATCATCGGGGCGCGCAACGAGGAGCAGCTCCGCCAGAACCTGGGCGCGGCCGGGTGGAATCTGACCCCCGCCCAGGTCGCGAAGCTGGATGCCGCCAGCGCCGTGCCCCGCACGTATCCCTATTGGCACCAGGCCGGTTTCTCCGAGCGCAACCCTTTCCCCACCGGGTAGTTCCGCGGGCCTTCGGCCCTCAAGTCACGGTTGGGATGTGCCGATGGAGGGATAGGGGCTTTGCGCCCCGATCGCCCCCCCGATGACCGTCGACCGGAAGCTCCTGGCCCTCGTCGCCCTGCCGTTGGCTTTCGCCATCGTTCCGGCAGGCGTCCTGCTCGTGCGCGCCCAGCGCGGCGTGAGCGAAATGCAGGGCTTGGACGTGCTCGCCAGCGTCGTGTGGAAAATGTCCGACGTTGAAAAATGCTTCGATGAGGAAGCCGACAACTGGTACATGTTCCGCCGGGAGCACGCGCACGACCCCGCCGATGTGCTGGCGGCGGCCCGCCGGCGCCAGGAGGCTGCCCGCGCCGCGACCGACCGCGCGCTCGCGGCCTATGACCAGGCCCTGGCGCAGCTGGACCATAACCAGCTTCCTCGCGCCATCGACGACATCCTGCGCCAGATCGCCGATCAGCGCAGCCACCTGCCCGCAATCCGGGCGCTGCTCTACACGCATCACACGGACGAGCAGTCCGCCGACATCGCGGACTACTATCTGCAGCTGCGCAACCAGCTCGGCAGCGTGCTGGCGCTGCTCATCGACCAAACGACCGACGACAGCGTCTCGCGCCAGCTGCAGGTGCTCTCCGGCACCATCGCGCTGCGCAAGAGCGGCATGGATGCCGGACGCAAGGTCTTCTGGGCGATTCAAACCTACAATCGGGAGCATCGGCTGATCCCGGAGGAGTTCGCCGCCGCGATCGCGAGCGACACCAACGTCGCCGACGCGAAATGGAACGAGGTCGTCGCCCTGAGCCAGGGCGCCGCGCATGCCCGCTTCCTCGCCTTTCGGACCGCGGGCTATTGGCAGCAGGCGGTGCAGATCATGCGGGACACCGCCGACAACCTGGCGAAGAATCTTCCCCCGCCGGTCCTCGATGAAGCGGAGTGGTCCCGGCACTACGACTTCATGGACAAGACGCTGGGCGAATACTGCCTGTGGCTGCGCCACGACTTCACGGCCAACTGCGCCGCGATCCGCGGCCGGCTGATCCGGGAGCGCAATCTCACGGCCGGCCTGATCGTCGCGGGCGCGCTCCTGATGCTGATCCTGGGCCGGCGCATGGCGGCCCACGTGTCGCGTCCGCTCAAGCAGGCCGCCCTAGCCATGGGCCAGGCGGCCCAGGCCTTCTCCGCCCAGGCCGGCGAGCTCGCCGCCGCGTCCCAGGCCCTGTCGCACGGTGCCGCCGAACAGGCCCACGCCGTCGAGGAAACCAGCCGCTCGCTCGAGCAGCTCACGGCCTCGACCCGTTCCAACGAGCAGACTGCCGCCGCCGCGGTCGAAAGCACGCACGCGGCGACCAGCAGCGCCACCGACGGCCGCAAGCTGGTCGCGCAGCTGGGCGCAACCGTGGCGGAAGTGGAAGCGTCCGGCGGAGCGATTTCGAAGATCCTCAAGAGCATCGACGAAATCGCCTTCCAAACCAACATCCTGGCGCTCAACGCGGCGATCGAAGCCGCCCGCGCCGGCGAGATGGGTTCCGGATTCGCCGTCGTGGCCGAGGAGGTGCGCCGCCTGGCCCAGCGCTCCACCGAAGCCGCGCGCGAAACGGCTGAACTGCTGGCCGGAGCCGCCGCCCAGGGCGAAAGCCGGACCGGGGTCGGCGTGGTGGAAGGCCTGGCCCGCATTCGCGTGGACTGCCGCGAGGTGTCCCGGCATTTCGACGCCATCGCCGACCGGATTTGCGGCACCGACCGCCAGGCCGAGCAGATTGCCAAGGCGTCCAACCAGCAGGCGGAGGGCCTGTCGGTGATCGCCGGAGCGATTCAGCACATCGACCAGGTGACCCGCTCCAATGCCGCCTCCAGCCAGCAGGCCGCCGCCGCGGCGGAGCAGCTGATGACCAGCGCGGAGGAGCTGAACCGCGCGGTCCATCTGCTCGAACGGGACCTGGGAATCGCCGTGGGCGCGCCGGCGTCCGCCGCCGGGAGCCTGGCCTGGGACGATCCCTCGACGGAATACGCCGCAGACCGCGAAACGGACATTACCTGCGAGCCGACCGTCGGGACCTGACGGACCCGGCGGCAAAACCCAGGGCGCCCAATATCAGCGCCCCGAATGCGAGCAGGCCGATTCGCCGCAGAACGGTCCACACGGGATCGGGATGCCACGCCCACGTGAGCGTCGTCTCACCGGCCGGCAGGCGCACGGCCAGCCGTTCATCCCGGCGCGCCAGATCGGCGCCGGCGATCCGGCGTCCATTGGCGAACAGACGGGCAAAGGGAAAAGGCAGGGCGTTCGTCAGCACCCACGCGGGCGCCGCCAGCCGCACTTGCGCCGCGGCGGGCACTCCGTAATCCGGCCCGCTCTTGCCGACAATGAATTCCGCCGTCGCCAGGCGGGCGGCTTCCGCCGCGGGCAGCTCGCGCAGGCGCCGCGGCGTGCCGTACTCCTGAAAGACCTGGGCCACGACCGGACGGCCGCTCAGCAGCGGCTCGACCGAACCGAATTGGCCGAGCACGGCGGCGCCGTGGGCCAGCTTGATGCCGACGTTCACGGCCGCGACCGCGATGCAAATCGCCGCGATCACGTTGGCCTGGCCGGCCCGGACGGCGAGCGCGCCGCGCGCCAGCAGTCCCGCCGCCAGGACCGCCACCGTCAAGGCGACGTTGCAGTGGCTGACCAGCCGATAGGCGAACTGGATCGTCGGGCCCAGTTGGGGCAGCACCGCGGACAGGGGCTTCCAGAGCGAAAGCGTCACCAGGAACGCGAGCCACACCAGCGCGCACGGAAGCATCCACCGGGCGATGGCGGCCGGCCGGTCGCTCGCCGGCAGGCGGGGGCCGCGGAGCCAAATCCAAACCAGCCAAGCCAGCAGCACCCACAGTCCGAAAGCGATGGGCGCCTCCAGATAGGGCGTGCTGATGGACGTGCCGGCTGCGATTCCCAGGCGGTCGTAGGGAAAGGGAAGCAGACGGCCCCAGATGCTGTCGCACCGGCCGGGAAGGTACACGAGCGCACCGGAGTGCCCCCAAATCGCGAGGTCCCGGGCCCAGCGCAGATTGATGTAAAACCAGGGCGCCACGGCTAGAGCCGCCAGGCCCACCGCCGCCGCGCCGAAGATGGCCGCTCGGGACCGCCCCTGCTCCCAGCGCACCGCCGCCAGGGCGGCGGCGAGCGCCAGCCCGCTGAGGATCGGCGCCGCGAAAACCGCCGTCGGGGGATGGCTGCCCAAAGCCAGCGCCGCGCACAGCGCGGCCAGCCACAGATGCCTCGACTGCGCGGCGGGCCGCGTTTCACCGAGCGTCGCGGCCACAAAACCCACGGCCGCGGTCAGGAATCCGGTGGCGAAAAACTCGGGCACCGCGGAGCGGTTATACAGGTTGGTGAGCGAGTACACCGACCAGACCAAGGTGACCGCCAGCGCGTAGGCCAGGCCGCGGTGCCGAAAGATGGCGCGCCCCGCGGCGGACAGCGCGCAGAACTCCACGCCGACCAGCCCGAGGCAGCCGAGGCGGAGCGCGGCATGGGCGCCGGTCACGCTCGATATCGCACCGAGAACAGGATAGAGCAGGTACCCGTAGAACATCGGCACGGGCACGCCCACGAGATCGTCCGTATTGAGGACGATCGGAAACCCGTGATGCCAGCGCAGGAACTGCCCGTTGATCGCGACCAGCCACAGATTGTTGTACCAGTCGACGTAGAACGAGGAATGGGGATCGGCGAGGAGCGCCAAAGGCACCACCACAGCGACAATTGCAGCAACCCACCGCACGCGGCCCGTTCAAAGCGCAACCTTCCGGCAAAGCAAGACCTTCCGGAACAATTGCAGCCCCGGCGCTACCATGCTCGGAAAAGGACCCATGCTCTCCCTCCTACCTCTTGCCAGCGTCTACGTGATCGGCGGCAGCACCCTGGGCATCATCATCTTGGTGGTGATCCTGGTGCTCCTGTTCCGCTGAGCGGCCGGCCGCTTTTGGCTCGCCTGGCAGCGCGGCTTCGCGCTGAGTCTCGCCCGATGCGAGCGTTCCTGCTTCTGTTGCTGGTGGGTGTCGCCGCAGGCGCCGGGCTGCGGGCCCAGCCGGTGGCCGCCGTCGACGACCCGACGCAGGATTGGGAGGTCGGCTACGAAAGCGGGCTGATCTGGCGGGTGACGGGCTCCGCCACCCCTCTGTCCTACACGGTCGCCCCGCAGCTCATCACGGTCATCAGCCCGCTGATCGGGTCCGCCAAGGCCTTTCTGGGCGGCGATCTGGTCCTTCGCAACCGATTCAGCCTGCTGATGGAACCCATCATCTCCGGACCCGAGCATCACTTTTTCGGTGTCTCCGGCTCGGGGCTGGCGGAGTGGTGGGATCACGACCGCACCTACTGCCTGTTCCTGGCGGCCGGCGGAGGGTTCGGCTGGCTGGACAGCCGCGGGTACGAGATTCCCGGCGCACAGGGGGAGCATTTCAACTTCAACTGGCTGGCGTATCCGGGCTTTCGCTTTCGGCTGGCGACCAAAATCAGCGCTTCGGGGGGCGTTTACTTCCAGCACATTTCTAATCACGGCCTCAACAAGGTGAATCCGGGGCTGAACGCGGTCGGCCCGATGCTGGGCGTCACCTGGAATCCTTGACGCCTGGAATCGGGCGCGGTTTCGTAGGACGATGCACGCACCGAAGAAGGCCGATCCGCAGGTGAGGTATCGGCGCATCATTCTCAAGCTGTCCGGAGAAGTGCTGCGCGGAGGCAAATCCGGCGACGCGATCGACG
>DASRSH010000211.1:0-7861 GCA_035656575.1 Opitutaceae bacterium | reverse complement strand
CGCGGATTGCGGTGGAAAGCGCTTCCGCGGGGGCGGCGGGCAGGGAGCGCTCCCGTAGCTCGGCGATGACGGACGCCACATCTTCGGGGCGATGCACGCGCAGCCAAAGCGCGGCGCGGCGGTGCAAGGCGTCATATTCCGAGGGCTCGAGCGCCACCGGGCATTCGTCGGCGCACCACTCGGGCAAAAGCGAGGGCAGCGGAGTGGCCTCCGAGGCGAACGGCGCAAGGATCTTTGCCTTGTCCTCGACCCGCGCGGGACAGGGCGGCCAAGCCTGCTGCGCCTGGGCCAGCGTTCCCTCCCGGAACTTCGCCGTCGCGGGCGTATCGGCCGCGAGCCACGCCAGCGCCTCGAACCAGGGCCCGTCGTCCGGCGGCGCTCGATCCTTTCCGGGCAGTCCGGCCGCGCCTCCGGGCGGCAGCGCGTCCAGCCACGGCCTGAATCTCAGGTAGGTGTAGATGAGTTCGCGGTACAGGCGGCGGTCGCGGGCGCCCAGGCGGCGGTCGGACTTGAGCAGCCGCTCGATGCGGGCCGGCAGGGCCCGGTCCCGCGCGGCCCAGGGGCGAAGCTGGAGGATGAACTCGGCGGCGATCCGGCGCTGGTTGCCGAACACGGGCGTCAGAACCGCAGGACTTCCACTTCGACATTCATCCCGAAATGACCCTCGCGATTGGGCCCCCCGTTGCGGGTCACCAGCCACTGGACCCGCCAGGTGTTGGCCAGATTCTGCTCCACGCCGATCTGCACGGTATTGAGGATGTGGACGCGGGCCCCGTATTCCACATTGAGGACGGCCTGGTACTGCTCGTTGATCCGCTGGGTGTACTGGATGATGTAGTCGTCATCCTCCTGCCGGACGAAGTCGCCGGCGATGCGCAGGGTCCACTGGTCCGCATCGCGCAGGGTCAGGCCGGCGTCGAACTCGTACAGCTTGAAGGTCACGGGATTGAACACGTGGGCTGCCTCGATATCGATCCACTGCGCCGGCGTGAACAGGAACTCCGTGTGCATGTCGTTGGAGTAGTTCTCGAAGTAGGGCTGGGGCTTGGTGAAGTTCAGGTCGTCGGCAATGTCGAAGTCGATCAGGTTGCGCGAGCCGTAGTCCGGATTGCGGGTCTGCAGCAGGTTATCCAGGCCGAAGCGCAGCGTGTTGCGGGGCCCCAGCTGGTCGATGTCGGGGTCGTCGCCCAATTCCAGGGGTTGCAGATAGGTGCTGTAGCTCAGCCGGTCGATGTCGGGAATATACTGGGCGGCGGTGTCCGAGCCGGGAATATAGCGGTACGAGATCTGGGGTATGATCAGGTGCCGCAGCCCGTCGATGTCCCAGGTGGGATTCTCGTAGTCGAAGATGCCGCTGCCTTCCAACTGCGAGTCGAAGCCGATTTCGCCCAGGGTCCGCAGATAGTGGCTGCCGACCACGGCCCCTTGGGTGTCGAAGTAGTCCGTCTCGCGAATCCCCACCACCGGCGTGAAATTGAACCAGTCGGTCGGCACGATCGGGCGGTACAGGCTGTAGAACACGTCGAGGCGGGTGTCGGACAGGTCCGGCTGACCGAGGACGGACGGCGGAGTCTCGTCGAGCTGCACGGCGCTCGCTTCGCCGCGCTCGTAGATGCCCGCCCCGATCCCCAGGGGAGACAAGGTGTAGCTCAGCTCCGGCAGGCGCTGCTGCACGTCCTCCCAGGTGTTGAACTGCGGGCGCACGAACACCGACGCAAAGTAGTCGTCGCCCGAGTTGATCGCCTCGATCTCATTGTCCGGGGTCTGGACCGGGTAGAACTGCTGCGGGCGAAAATCGCGCGTGACGTCCGAGTCGGTCCAGTAGTTGATCTGCCCGTCGATCGTCCAGTCGTCCGCGATCTCCTGCTGGTGCTCCCAGGTCACGAAGCCGCGGTCATGCGGAATGTAGTCGCCGAGGACGTCTTGGCCGCGGTCTCCGACGTCGTTGATGAAGCCGCTGTTGAAAAATCCGTACCAGTCCTTGCTCCCGTCGGGATCGGCGTAGGTTCCGGATGGCCCGGCCATGAGCCCGCGCTTCAGGTATTCGCTCACGTCGCCGCCCACATGCCCATCTCCGCCGAAGACCGGGACGTGGTAGCCAATGGTCAGGCTGGGGCCGAGCGACGAGCGGTAGCCCGCGTCGAAGGTGAGGAGCGAGGCGCTGATCGCCGAATCGAGGCTTTGCCGGAGCGTGCCCAGGGGAATGATTTCCGCGCCGTTGAGGCCGACCAGGGACTTGACCGTGCGCAGGTAGTGCCCCGGCGAGTAGACGATCGTGCCCGCCTTGACCGAGGGCTTCCAGCGGCCGGGATCGGTGTAGCTGACGATGGCGCGGTGGATCGTCATGAGCTTCAACGTGCCGTCCGCGGACTCGCCCTGGATGTACACGGGGTAGCGGCCAATCCGGATATCCTTGGCCACGAACGTTCCGCTGGTTCGGTGATACTCCAGATAGTCGGCCAGCATCCGGCTGTCCAATTCGGTCACGACCACGTTCCCGCGGCCGATCACGGTATTGGTCGCGCGATCGTAATGCATTTGATCGGCGGTAACGAGCAGCTTGTCTTGGCGCCACGTGACGCCCCCGGCGACGTCAATATTGCCGTCCAGATCCGATGAAAAGTGGGCGCCGGTGATCTGGACGGGCGCGAGGTTCGACGCCGCATCGGACAGCGGAGGTGCTTTGGCGGCTAGCTCCGCCCCTGAGGCGAGCAGAGCGAGCCATGCGAACGCGAGCTGGCGCATCACGGCGGGCAGAAGAAAACGGTATGGGCGTCGAAGCGAGGACTTATTCCGGCAAAGATTTGGCTTTTGCGGACCCGCGCGCTGTCCCATCGTTCCACGCTCATGCCCGCATCCAAGTCCGCCCGCCGTTCCTCAGCCCTGCATGAAATGCGGCACTTGAGCGGTGAAATCCGGGAATTGGGGGCGGCCCTGGGCCGGGTCATCAGCCGGCTGGAGGGTCCGGAGGCGTTCCAGACGGTCGAAGCCCTGCGCAGGCTGGCCAAGCAGCGCCGGGCGGGCGATCCGGGCGCCGGGCGGACGCTGGCCGCCGCCGTGGCCGCGCTGGCGCCGGGAGCGGCCTTCAACCAGGCGATGGCCTTCACTCTTTATTTCGAATTGGTGAACCTGGCCGAGGAGAATTTTCGCATCCTGCTGCTGCGCCGGCGGCGCGCCGCCCGGCTGCGGCGCGACGAGGGCGAGCCCATGCGCGAATCGATCGAAGCGGCGGTCGCCGCCCTCAAGGCCGCGGGAGTGGGCGGCGCGGAGATGCAGAGGCTGGTCGACCATCTGGACATCGAACTGGTCTTCACGGCCCATCCCACCGAGTCGAAGCGCCGGACCATGCTGACCAAGCTCAAGCGGCTGGGAGAGATCCTGCGCCAGCGAGCCCAGCCGGAATCTTCGCCGGACCTGACCGTATTCGACGCGGAAGCGGTGGAGCGGGAGATCGTGTCGCTATGGCTCACGGACCGCAGCCGCTCGGAGCGCCCCGCGGTGGCCGACGAGGCACGGACGGGGCTGTGGTATTTCGACACGACCCTGTTCGAGGCGCTGCCCCGCCTGTACAGCGACCTGCAGCAGGCCCTCGCCCGGCACTATCCGGGGGTCCGTCCACCGCCGCGCTGGCTGCGCTTCGGCTCCTGGATCGGCGGCGACCGCGATGGCAATCCCAATGTCACGGCCGACGTCACGGCCGAGGTGCTGCTGCTCCACCGCCACCTGGCGATGGAGAAGCTGCGGCACAGCGCCGCCGTCCTCTCCCGCATCCTCACCATCAGCGACCGTCGCGCTCCCGTATCCGCGGAATTCATGCGCGAGGTGGAGCGGCGGGCGGCGGGCAGCGCCCGCTTGGAAGCGCTGCACCAGCGCTACCCGCATGAACCCTACCGCATGATGCTGGCGGCGTTGCGCGACCGGCTGGCCGCGGGACTGGAGCAGCTGCACGGGCAGCAGCGCCTGTTCCAGGGCGAGGGGCCGGTGGGCGGAATCGACCGGCAGGAGGTCGGCGCCACCTTCGCTGATCTGCGGGAAAGCCTGGCCGCCGGGCGCGGCGCGGCCTTGACCGCCGGCGAGCTGGCGGTCGCCAGCGTGCAGTTCGATATCTTCGGCCTGCACACGGCCCGGCTGGACCTGCGGCAGCATTCGGCGCAGCACGAAGCGGCGGTCGCCGAACTGCTGAAGCGGCCCGACTATCCCCGGCTGGACGAGCCGGCGAAGCAAGCCTTGCTGCTGGCGGCGCTGGTGGAAGCGCGCCCGCTGACGGCGGGGGACCGGGAGCGGCTTTCGCCCGCCGCGTGTCTGGTGGTCGAACCCCTGGCGCTGGCCGCGACCGCGGCCCGCCGCCTCGGCCCGGAGGCGCTGGGCATCTACATCATCAGCATGACCGACGGGGTGTCCGATCTGCTCGAGGTCGAACTGCTGGAGCGGCTGACGGGCGCGGACCTTCCGATCGCCCCGCTGTTCGAGACGCTGGATGACCTGGATCGCGCTCCCCAGATCCTGACCGCCTACTTTGGCCTGCCCCAGCACCGCCCCGCCCACCAGCATGTGATGCTGGGCTATTCGGACAGCAACAAGGACTGCGGCTACCTGACGGCCAACTGGGCCCTCTACAAGGCGCAGGACGCGATCGCCCGGGTGGCCGACGCGCAGGGGGTGCGCCTGACCTTGTTCCATGGGCGCGGGGGCAGCATCGCCCGCGGCGGCGGGCCCGCCGCCAAGGCCATCCTGGCGCAGCCGGCCGGCCTGAAGGGCGGAGGCATCCGCGTGACCGAGCAAGGCGAAGTCCTTTCGACGCGCTATCACGATCCGGACCTGGCCCACCGCATCCTGGAGCAGATGACCTACGGCGTCCTGCTGGGCGCCCACGCGGCGCAAAAAGGGGACGCGACGCCGGAGGAATGGCGGGACGCGATGGAAACGATGAGCGCGGCGGGCTTCGCGGCCTATCGCGCCGTGGTGCACGAGGACCCGGAATTCCTCGTCTTCTGGCGGCAGGCGACTCCGATCGACGAGATCGGAAACCTGAAGCTGGGTTCGCGGCCGACCTACCGCAAGGCGACGCACAGCGTGGACGACTTGCGCGCGATTCCCTGGGTATTCTCGTGGATGCAGAGCCGTTTCAACTTTCCCGGCTGGTTCGGGCTGGGCAGCGCGCTTGACGCCGTGTTGCGCCGCGGCCCCGCGGGCCGGCGGCTGCTTCGGGCCATGCACGCGGGCTGGCCGTTCTTCCAGACCCTGATCGACAATGCCCAGCTGACGATGCTCAAGGCCGACATGCAGATCGCCGCGCTCTACGCCGATCTGGTCGAGGATCCGTCCATCCGCCGCCGGATCTTTGGGCTGCTCCAGGCGGAGTTCGCGCGCACCGAGCGGGCAATCCTTGCCGTCACCGGCCAGCGCCGCATCCTGGGCCGCGAACCCGTCCTTCTGCGCTCGATCCAATTGCGCAACCCCTACATCGATCCGCTCAATTACCTTCAGGTGGAGATGATGCGCCGGCTGCGCGCCCGCCCGGCGGCCGCCGAGGCGGAAGCGCTGCGCGCCGTGATCGAGCTGACGATCAACGGCATCAGCGGAGGATTGAAAAACACCGGCTGAAGGCCACCTTCATCCCAGTGCTACTCGCCTCCGTGGACCTGCAGGCCCTGCTCCAGGCAAGGCATTCCGACCCGCATTCGGTCCTCGGCATGCATCCGCGAACCCGGGGAGTGGTGGTCCGGGCTTTCCTGAAGGGCGCCTCGGCCTGCGCGGTGGTCGATGCGGCGAACCCGGACGCGCCGGCCTATCCGATGAAGCGGGTGGCGGCGGACGGGCTTTTCGAGGTCTTCATCGGCCAGCGCAAGGGAGTCTTCCGCTACGAGCTTCGGGCGAGCTACCCCGGCGGGGCGACGCGCCAGTTCCGCGATCCCTATTCCTTCCTGCCCACGCTGGGGCCCCAGGACCTGTACCTCTTCAACGAGGGCAACGAGCACCGGGTGTACGAGAAGCTGGGGGCGCATGTGCGGGACGTCGACGGGGCCGCGGGCGTGGCCTTCGCCGTCTGGGCGCCGGCGGCCTCGCGCGTTTCGGTGGTGGGCAATTTCAACGGCTGGGACGGGCGCTACCACCCCATGCGGCCGCTGGGCAGCTCGGGAGTATGGGAGCTGTTTGTTCCCGGCCTGGCGGAAGGCGAGCTGTACAAGTACGAGATCCGCGACGCCGAAGGCGCCATTCGGCTCAAGACCGACCCCTACGGCACGTTCTTTGAGGCGCCGCCGAACAACGCCTCCATCGTCTGCAACACCCGCCGGCACGCGTGGGCCGACGGGGAATGGCTGGAGCGGCGGCAGACGGCCGCTCCGCGGCTGGACCGGGCCTTCGCCATCTACGAGCTCCATCTGGGCTCCTGGCGGCGCAAGTCCGAGGAGGGCGACCGGGTGCTCGGCTATCGCGAGCTCGCGCCGCTGCTCGCCGATTATGTCCGCGACATGGGCTTCACCCACGTCGAGATCATGCCCGTCGCCGAGCACCCCTTCGACGGATCCTGGGGCTATCAGGTGACGGGATTCTTCGCCCCCACGCACCGCCATGGGACGCCGGAAGACTTCGCCTGGTTTGTCGATCATCTGCACCAGCGGGGAATCGGGGTGATCCTCGACTGGGTGCCGGCGCACTTTCCCCGCGACGCCTTCGCCCTGGCGGAGTTCGACGGCACCCACCTTTACGAGCATGCCGACCCGCGCCAGGGCGCCCACATGGATTGGGGCACGCTGATCTTCAATTATGGGCGCAACGAGGTGCGCTGTTTTCTGATCGCCAACGCGCTCGCCTGGCTCGACCGCTATCACCTGGACGGGCTGCGCGTCGACGCGGTGGCCTCCATGCTGTACCTGGACTATTCGCGCGGGGAAGGGCAGTGGATTCCCAACCGGTACGGCGGCCGGGAGAACCTGGAGGCGATCGACTTCCTGCGGCGCGTCAACGACCTGGTGCACCAGTATTACCCGGGCGTCGTCATGATCGCCGAGGAAAGCACCTCCTTCGCCGGAGTGACCAAGCCGACGGCGGGCGGCGGACTGGGCTTCGACTTCAAGTGGAACATGGGTTGGATGCACGACACCTTGCGCTACTTCAGCAAGGAGCCGATTCACCGGCGGCACCACCAGAACGACCTGACGTTCGGGATGCTGTACCAATACGCCGAGAACTTCGTCACGGTGTTTTCCCACGACGAGGTCGTGCACGGCAAGGGCTCGCTCCTGTTCAAGATGGGCGCCTGGCACATTTCGGAAAAGGCCGCCCATCTGCGCTCGCTTTACGCCCACATGTGGGGGTGGCCGGGCAAGAAGCTGCTCTTCATGGGCGGCGAATTCGGCCAGTCGCACGAGTGGCGGCACGATACGAGCCTGGATTGGCACCTGTGCCGGTACATGGACCACGAAGGGGTGAGACTGCTGGTGCGGGATTTGAATCGGCTGTATGTCGGCGAGCCGGTCCTGAGTGCGAACGACTTCAATCCGCACGGATTCCGGTGGGTGTCCTGCCAGGACGCCGACGCGAACCTCCTCGCCTACCTGCGCATGGACGCCCTGGAACGCTCCCTTATCCTGATCGTTGGCCACTTCGGCGGCGGATCCGGCCGGGAAGACTACCGGATCGGCGTGCCGCGGCGGGGCTGGTGGCAGGAGGTCGTCAATACGAACAGCGAGTACTACGGCGGGACCGGCCGCGGCAATGCCGGCGGCCGGATGGCGGAGGAGGTGCCCGCCCACGGGTTCAGCCAGTCCCTGTCTCTGGTCCTGCCGCCGGCCACCACGTTCATTTTTAAGTGGACCCAGGACTAGGGCGCCGGCTTAATTTTTGGCACATTTTCGGC
>DASRSH010000210.1:0-15964 GCA_035656575.1 Opitutaceae bacterium | reverse complement strand
CGCCCCTGGCCGGCCTGGTCGCCGCCATCCGCCAGGTCCACGCCGGCGAGCAGTTTCTCCCCCAGGAAATCGCCCGCCGCCTTGCCGGGCGCATCTCCTCGCAGCTTTCCCACCGCGAACTCGACGTCCTCACCCTGGTCGGGAAGGGGCGCAGCAACAAGGAAATTGGAATCGAACTCACTCTCGCCGAAGCCACCGTCAAGGTCCACGTCACGAACATTCTCGCCAAGCTCGGCGTGGCCGATCGCACGCAGGCGATCCTGGCCGGCATCCGGCGCGGGATCATTCATATCGAATAAGTTCGCCCCCCGTTTGCCGCGCGGCCGCCTGGGCTTTGAATGAAGGCGTGCCGCCGGAACACCACGACACCGCATGATTCTGCCGTCGCCGCAATCCCTTCTGCTCCCGCTTCTGCGCGGCCTCGCCGCTGCGGCCGCACTCGCCCTCGCGCTGGACCCGTCCGCCGCGCACGCGGCCCTCGGCGAACCCGCCCAGGTGCGCTTCGCGCCCGCGCCGGACGCCCTTCCCCTGGTGGAGGCGGGCCGGGCGGCGCCGGTGGTGGTCGATCCGGCCGATTGGCCGGGCGTGCTTCGGGCCGCCGGCGATTTTCGGGCGGATGTCGGCCGGGTGTCCGGCGTCGAGCCGCAGCTGCTCCCGGCGCCGCCCGCGTCGGGGGAGGAACTGGTCCTGGCGGGCACGCTGGGACGGAGCCCCTTGCTAGACGGCCTCGTCCGGTCGGGGAAACTCGATGTCAGCGGAATCCGCGGCCAATGGGAGTCGTGGGTGACGGCGGTCGTCGCGGCTCCGTTCCCGGGCGTCCGCCGGGCCCTGGTCATCGCCGGCAGCGACAAGCGGGGGACGATCTACGGCCTGTACGACATCTCGGAGCAGCTGGGCGTTTCGCCCTGGTACTGGTGGGACGACGTCGTTCCCGCGCATCACGACTCGGCTTATTTTCTTGCCGGCCGCACCCTCCACGGACCGCCCGCCGTCAAGTACCGCGGCATTTTCCTGAACGACGAGGCACCCGACCTGACCCGCTGGGTGATCGCGAAATTCGGGCGGGCGGCGGTGTCGCAGCATCCCCCGGTTCCCCCCGGCGTGCCGAACTACGGCCACGAATTCTACGCCCGGATCTTCGAAGTCCTGCTGCGCCTGCGCGCGAATTATCTCTGGCCCGCGATGTGGGCCAATGCCTTCAACGAGGATGACCCGGAGAACCCGAAGCTGGCCGATGAATACGGCATCGTCATGGGCACCTCCCACCAGGAACCGATGATGCGGGCGCAGGAGGAATGGGACCGCCGCTACCTCTCCACCCTCGGCCATTGGAACTACGCGCGGTATCCGGAAGTGATGGAGGAATTCTGGCGCGCGGGCATCCGCCGCAACCATGATTTCGAAAACGTGGTCACGATCGGGCTGCGGGGAGCCAACGACACGCCCATGGCCGGCGGCGGGCCGGCGGCCAACCAGGCGCTGCTCGAGCATATCGTGGACCGCCAGCGTTCGATTCTCGCCGCGGCCTATCCGCGCGGGGGACCGCCCCAGCTCTGGTGCCTGTATAAGGAGGTGCAGGACTATTATGAGCACGGCATGCGGGTGCCCGGCGACGTGACCCTGCTGTGGGCGGACGACAACTGGGGCAACCTGCGCCGCGTGCCGTCGGCGGCGGAGCGCGCGCGCCCCGGCGGCGCGGGGATCTATTACCACTTCGACTATCACGGCGGCCCCCGCTGCTACCAGTGGATCAACGCCAACCCGCTCCCCAAGATCTGGGACCAGATGTCGCTGGCGCACGAATACGGAGCCGACCGCGTCTGGATCGTGAATGTCGGCCATTTCAAGGGCTACGAGGTGCCGACGGAGTTCTTCCTGAATCTGGCGTGGAACCCGGGGCGCTGGAACGGCGGAAACCTGCACGACTTTCTCCGCGACTGGGCGGCGCGGGAATTCGGGCCGGAGCACGCCGGCGCCATCGCGGAGATCGTCGCCGGCTACGCCCAGGACAACGGGCGGCGGAAGCCGGAGCTGCTCGCTCCCGACACCTACAGCCTGGTCAATTTCCACGAGGCCGAGCGGGTGGTGGCGCAATTCGACGCGCTGACGCGCCGGGCGGAGGCGCTGGACCGCCTCCTGCCGGCCTCGAAGCGGGACGCGTTCTATGAGCTGGTTCTTTTTCCCACCCAGGCGAGCGCCCTGCTCAACCGCCTTTATCTCGCCGCGGGCCGCAACGCCCTTTTTGCCGAGCAGGGGCGCGCCAGCGCCTCGCACTACGCCGATCGGACCCGCCAGCTCTTCCACCAGTTCGAACAGCTCATGGCCTATTACAACGGCCCGTTCGCCGGCGGGAGATGGAGCCACTTCATGGACCAGCCGGTGCTGGGCTACACGGGCTGGCGGGATCCTCCGGTCAACAGCCTGCGGGCGATCCCGCTCGTGACGCCGGCCATTCCCCCGGCGGCCGCGCTCGGGGTGGCCGTGGAGGGCGCGCGGGAGGCGTGGCCGGGCGCTCCGGGCCGTCCGGCGCTGCCCCTGTTCGACGCCTTCAATCGCCAGACCCATGATTTCACGGTATTCGACCGCGGCGCGGCGCCATTCCCTTTCACCGCCGAGGCGAGCGAGCCGTGGATCGTGCTCAGCCAAAACGCGGGGACCGTCGGGGCGGATACCCGGGTCGAGGTCCGCATCGATTGGGGCCGCGCGCCGCGCGATCACGGGGCGGGCGTCATCCGCGTCCGCGGGGCCGGCGCCGAGGTCCGGATGGAAGTTTCCGAATTCAATCCCGCTGCGCCGGCCCGAGACGCGATTCACGGGTACGTCGACGCAGCCGGTTATATTTCCATCGAGCCCGAACATGCCGCCGCGAACATCAGCTCCGGCCGGCTTTCGTGGACGCGGATCGCGGGCTATGGGCGCACGCTGTCGGGCATGCGCGCCGACGGCCCCGTCGACTTCGGGGCGGCGCCGGGCGGAACCTCGGCGCGCCTGGAATATCCGGCCTGGTTCTTCCACCCGGGCCCGGTCACGGTGACCGTGATCACCTCCCCTTCCCTCGCGTGCATCCCCGGCAAGCCGGTGCGCTATGCCGTTTCCTTCGACGACCAGCCGCCGACCTCCGTCACGCTCGTCCCCGGCGGCGACGCCCTGCGCCAGCAGATGCGCGCCTGGGCGCGATGGGTGACGGACAACGCCGCCGCGGGACAATCCCGGCATGTGCTGAACGAAGCAGGAAGGCACACCCTCAAGCTGTGGCTGGTCGATCCCGGCATCGTCGTGCAGAAGATCCTGATCGCCGAGGGCGGACTGCCCCCGACGTACCTCGGACCGCCCGAGACCTTCCACCGCTGATGGCCCCGGGCGGTTCGGGGCAGCCGCTTCGCACCGGGCGGCCGTGAAGGGCCTCCTGACGGCGGCCCGCACGCAGACGCTCCGGGCCGAATCCTGCCGCGGAAGCCTTTCCCTTGGATCAGGGCCCGTTCGGGACTCAAGTTGCTCCGCGTGGTGCCGATCATTCTTTTTGGACCATGGATTCCGTACCCGTCAGCGCGCCCGAGGCGTTTCGCGGCAGCGAGGTGGTGGAATTGCGGCACCGCCTGAAAGGGCACGTCCGGCTGGTGGCCGCCGTGCAGGAATTGTCGCTGGCCCGTTCCCTGGCGGCCGTGCAGGCGGTCGTGCGGCGGGCGGCGCGGGAGCTGGTGGGCGCGGACGGGGCGACGTTCGTGCTGCGCGAGGGCGACGCGTGCCACTATGCCGACGAGGACGCGATCAGCCCGCTGTGGAAAGGGCAGCGTTTCCCCATGGCGGCGTGCATCAGCGGCTGGGTCATGCTCAACGCGCGCGCGGCGATGATTCCGGACATCTACACCGATCCGCGCATTCCGGCCGACGCCTACCGGCCGACGTTCGTGAAGAGCCTGGTCATGGTCCCGATCCGGCAGAAGTCGCCCATCGGGGCCATTGGCGTCTATTGGGCGGCGGCCCGCATCAGCTCCGCGGAGGAAATCGCGCTGCTGCAGGGGCTGGCCGACACCACGTCCGTGGCCTTGGAGAATGTCCAGGTTTACGCGGAGCTGGAGGCCCGGGTGGCCCGCCGCACCGAGCAATGGGAGGCGTTGAACCGCGAACTCGAAGCGTTCTCGTTCTCGGTCTCCCACGACCTGAAGGCGCCGCTGCGCGCGGTGGACGGTTTCATCGATTTGCTGGTCCGCGAGCTGGGGGACGGCGCAAGCGAACGGGCCCGCGAATACGCCTCCCAGGTCCGGCTGGGCTCGGCCCGTATGCGCGGCCTGATCGAGGACCTGCTCCGCCTGGCGCGGGTGGCCCGCCAGCCGCTGCGCCGGGGACCCGTCGACCTGGCGGTCCTGGGCCGGGACATTCTGCAGCGGCTCCAGGCCGACTCGCCGGACCGGTCCGTCGAGATCGTGATCGCCCCGGCCCTGCCGGCCCACGCGGACGGCGCTCTGATCGGCGTGGTCCTGGAAAATCTGCTTTCCAACGCGTGGAAGTACAGCGGCAGGACCCCTCAGGCCCGGATCGAGCTGGGAACGGCGGAGGAGCCGGGCCAAGCCCGGCATTATTTCGTCAAGGACAATGGCGCCGGCTTCGACCCGAAGCGCGTCGGCGAACTCTTCACGCCGTTTCAGCGCCTGCATGCGCCTTCCGACTTTCCCGGCACGGGCGTGGGGCTGGCGACCGCCCAGCGCGTCATCCACCGGCACGGTGGACGCATCTGGGCGACGGCGGAGCCCAATCAGGGCGCCACCTTCTGCTTCACGCTCCCCGGCCAGGACTAGGGCCGGCCCGAGCTCGCCGCTCCCCTCTCGATGCCCCCCGGCCTCAGTCCAGGCGCTCGAGCGTGCAAAACTGGATCGCGTCGAGCAGGTGGGCGGTTTGCACGGACTGCGACTCGGCCCGGTCGGCGATGCGGCGGGCCAAAATGAGGATCCGCGCGTAGGTCGGCGCGGACAGCCTGAGCTCCTTGACGAAGCGGCGCAAAACCGCCGTGAGCCGGCGGTCGAGGACGGGAAGGGCGGACGCGTTCACGGCACTATGGTACGAGGTTTGCGCGCAAATCAGGCGACAACCCGGTTACAATTGGCCGCGCGGAGCGGCTTCGCCGCGGATTTCCAAGTGGCGGAGGGCGGTCTCCCAGCGGATCGGGTTGTCCAGGGAGAGGTCAAGCCGGCTGCCTTCGAAGTGAAACCGGCAGGTGAGGATGTAGGGCGTCTCGTCGAAGCAGAGCTGGGCGACGAACGTGTCCGGGTCCGCCCACGCGGCGCAGGCGGCGATGCCGGAATCCTTCTGCGCCCACATGTCGCTGATCCGCGGGTAAAAGTCCGTCCGCCCGCGCAGCCACTTTCCCAGCCCGCAGCGAATGGCGTGGCGTCCGCCCGCGTCCTCCAGCAGCACCACCGGCTCGGCGCCGGAAAAATCGATCGCCACGGAACGCAGGCCGCGCTCGTTCGGTTCCAGGCGGAACGGCTGGAGCGAAAGGGCGGCCTCCCGCGGCGACGCGGAGGCTCCCGCCTGCACGGGCAGGGCAAGGGAGGAGAGCTTGCGCCGCAGCGCCTCGCGGGCGGCGCCGTTGGGCGGCAGCGGCACGTAATGGAAGGCCGGCGGCAGGAACTTCCAAACCGTATCCATCAAGCCGGCAAGGTCGGAGGTGCCGCTCGTCACGGCCAAAACGGCATCGTAGGCCGGGAAAACGAAGCAGAACTGGCCGAGGGCGCCGTCGGCGCGGTATCCCCCGCCCTTGTTCAGCCAGATCAGGTAGCCGTAACCCTGGTCCCAGTTGCCGTTGGGATCGCTGCCGTTCGAGGTCTGCAGCGAGCTGGCCGCATCGATCCACCGCTGCGCCAGCAGCTGCCGGCCGTTCCACATTCCGCGCTGGAGGTAGAACTGCCCGAACTTGGCCAGGTCCTCGGTGCGGAGCGAGAGGCCGCCGTCCCCCAGGTCGACGCCTTCCGGACTGAGCCCCCAGGGATGGCGGCGGATGCCCAGAGGCTGAAACAGGCGCGGCTCCAGATAGGCTTCCACCGTCATGCCGGTCACCCGCTGGACAATGGCCGCCAGCATGTAGGCCCCGCCGGAGTCGTAGAGAAAATGCGTCCCCGGCTTGAATTCGACGGCGGCCGCCAGAAACGCCCGGGTCCACGCGCCCCCCGGGCTCGCCCGCAGCAGCGGAATCGAATCATGCTCGTGGCCCGTCGACATGCGCAGGAGGTCGCGCACGCGCATGTTCAGCATCTGCGGCGCGGGATGCGCCGGGTCCAGGTCGGGAAAGAAGGAGAGCACCTTGTCATCGACGCTCAGCTTCCCCTCCTGCGCGGCAAACCCCACCGCGGTGCTGACGAAGGTCTTGGTGACCGAATAAAGGATGTGGACGTCATCGGGGGCATAGGGCGACCACCAGCCTTCGGCGACCACCTGCCCGTGGCGCAGCAGCATCACGCTGTGGACGAAATGGACGCGCGCTTCCAGCGCGCCGACCAGCGCGAGCACCCCCGCCGAATCCACTCCCTGCGCCTCGGGCGCGCTGCGGGGAAGCGGGGCGGCCGGGACGCGCACGATGGCGGTCAGAACGCAACCGGCAACCAGACCGCGGCGAACATTCATGGCGGACAGCGAAAAGATCCCCAGCCGGCGCACAAGCCAATTGGTTCTTGCGCTTTGTGGCCACGCGTGGCTACATGCGTCATGAAACCTTCCCGGCGCAAAATCCGCTATCGCGAGGCGCCCGATGCCGCCGCGGAACTCCGCGAGGCGGCCGCCTTTTATGGGATCAAACGAGAAGCGCTCGGCGTCCGGGAAGCCAAGGATGGCTTTTCCGAGCTGCTCCAGCGCGCGGCCGACGGGGAGGAGATCGTGATCACGAGCGACGGGGAGCCCCTGGCGATGATCGTTCCCTATCGCCCGGCGGTGACCGGCAAGCCCTACCGCCCCAACTGGGCGCATCTGCGCGCCCTGCCGGCTTCGGCCGACTCCACCCCGCAGATCCGGGCCGAGCGCGACCGAGGCCATTGATGTATCTCGACGCCTGCATTGTCGCCAAGCTGCTCCTCGCCGAGCCCGACTCCCTGCGCTGCGCGGAGGTCGTCGAGGGTTCGACCTTGGTCTCCTCCGAACTGGTCTATGGCGAAATCACCTCGCTGCTGCTGCGCAAGCAGCGAGCCGGCGAAATCGGCCCCGCCCTCGGCGCCAGCGCCTGGACCGAATTCGAGCGGCTGCTGGCCGAGGAATGCTTGTGGCTCGCCCCGCTCACCCGGCGCGTCGTCCGGGACGTGCGCACGGTGATGCTGGCGGTCCATCCGCGGATTTCGCTGCGCACGCTCGATGCCATCCATCTGGCGACCTATCTCTCGGTGGTCACCGGCCCGTTCTTCACGCGGGACGCCCGGCTGCGCCAGGCCGCGGAGCTGCTCGACATTCCGGTGGTTGCCGATTGGGCCTGAGCGCCGCCCGCCCCAACTCCCGCTCGCCTTTGCGGCGCCGGGGGACGAAGATCAGTCCATGCTTTCCACCCCCCTGGCACTCGCCCTGCTCCTGGCGGCGCTCACGCCGCGGCCGCCGCCGCCCGTGCGTTCGCCGACCGCCCCCGGCACTCCGCCGCTCATTCGCGTGGAGGGCCGGGGGCGCAATCCTCCGGCGGACCAGGACGGCGACTTCCTCATCGCCCCGCCGTATGTGCGCTCGGTCGATTTCAGCCTCCATCCGGGCGTGCCCCAGGGCATGGTCTATCGGCTGGTGCTGCGCTCGTCGGAAAGCCGCTTCTACCCCGGCATCACCCGGGTGCCTCCCGGCGGACCTGAGAACTACAAGCCAGCCAATCTGGCCGCCCTGCGCGCCTACCCCCGCCCCTGGACCCGCACCGTGACCGTGTACGTGCCCGCCCAATACCAAACGGGAACGCCCGCGCCGATGCTGGTGGAGCAGGACGGGCCCGACGCCGGCCTGCCGGCGGTGCTCGACAATCTGATCGCGGCGGGCAGGGTCCCGCCGCTGGTCGCGATCATGATCCAGAACGGCGGCGGCGATGCCCAGGGCAGCGAACGCGGGCTGGAATACGACACCGTCTCGGGCAAGTACGCCGAGTGGGTTCAGGCGGAGGTGCTGCCCCGCGTCGAGCGGGAATGCGGGGTTCGGCTGACCCGCGATCCGGACGGGCGCGCCGCCATGGGCGGCAGTTCTGGCGCGGCCGCCGCGTTCACCATGGCGTGGTTCCACCCTGAATGGTACCACCGGGTCGTGAGCTATTCGGGCACATTCGTGAATCAGGCCTGGCCCCCCGATCCGGCCACGCCGCACGGCGCGTGGGACTACCACGCGCACCTGATTCCCGAGAATCCCGCCCAGCCCATCCGGATCTGGATGGAAGTCGGCGACCAGGATCTGCTGATCAGCCGCGACGGCTACCACGACTGGGTGGACGCCAACAATCGGATGGCGGCGGCTCTGCGGGCAAAAGGCTACCATTACCAGTATGTGTTCGCCCTGGGCGCCCGTCATGTCGACCGGCCGGTGCGCGAACAGACGCTGCCGGAAGCGTTGGAATGGGTGTGGCAGGGCTACCGGCCATCCGGGTCGTGACCGCCTGCCGCCTGTGGTGGCCGCTGGCCTGGGCCGCGGCGCTCGCGCCCGGGCTGCGCGCGGATCCGCCTCCGGCGGCGGACTCGCCGCTGCGCGCCTGGCACGCGGATTGGATCACGCATCCCGCCGCGCCCCTCCGCGAGCCCCTGGTGCTTCATTTTCGGCGGACGTGGGTGCTGCCCGCGGCGCCCTCTTCCTATTGGGTGCGGGTCAGCGCGGACAACCGCTTCCTGCTTCACGTCAACGGCCGGCGGGTCGGCGAAGGCCCGGCGCGGGCGGACCTCGCCCATTGGCGTTATGAGCGCTTCGACCTGGCCCCCTATCTCCGCCCCGGCGCGAATGTCATCGCCGCGACCGTCTGGAACTTCGGCATCCTGGCGCCGCTAGCGCAGATGAGCGACCGCACGGCCTTTCTGCTGGAAAGCGAAGCCGCTTCGCCCCTGGACATCAGCACGCCCGCCGGCTGGCAGGTTGAAATCGAAGCCGGCCGCCGCGCGCTGCCGCGTCCGCCCGACTTTCCGCGGCAATATTGGGCCGCCGGGCCGGGCGAGCAGCTCGACGCCGGCGCCTTCGATTGGGCGTGGGACCAGCCCGGCTCCGGCCCCGCCTGGACGGCGGCGGACTCGCCCATGCGCGAAGAGGTCTTCGCGGCGGAGAGCAGCCGCGCGCATTCCGCCGACGAGACCGGCGACAATTCCTGGGGCCTGACCGAAGACCGGCTGCCGCCCATGGAGTATGCCGCGGCCTCGCCCGGCCGGGTGGTGCGGGTCGACGGCGGCCCGCCGGATCTGGCCCGGTTTCCCGGCGCCCCGGTGACGGTGCCGGCGGCGGCGCACGTGCACCTGCTGTTCGACCGCCGGACGCTGTTCACGGCTTTTCCCGAATTGACCGTATCCGGCGGCCGCGGGGCGCGCATCCGCCTGACTTATGCCGAGGCCCTCGTCGACGCCCAAGGCCGCAAGGGCGATCGCGACGCCATCGCGGGGCGCAGGGCGGTCGGCCTGCAGGATCTCTTCCTTCCCGACGGCGGCGAACGCCGGACCTTCCGGCCGCTGTGGTGGCGGGCCTGGCGCTACCTGGACTGCGAAATCGATACGGCGGAGGCGCCGCTCACCCTGGATTCCCTGCGCGCCTGGGAGACCGGATATCCTTTCCGCGCGCGGGCCCGCTTTGATTCGGGCGATCCCGGCCTGGCGCGGATCTGGGACATCAGCTGGCGCACGGCCCGGGTCAATGCGCACGAGACCTACTCGGATACGCCCTACTATGAGCAGCTGCAGTATATCGGGGACACCCGCATCCAGGCCCTGATCTCCTTCGCGGTGGCGGACGACGATCGCCTCGCCCGGCAGGCGCTGGAGGCGTTTGCGGCGTCGCGGCTGCCGTGCGGGCTCACCCAAAGCCGGTATCCAAGCTCCCTGCCGCAAATCATCCCCACGTTTTCCCTGCTGTGGGTCGGCATGGTCCACGACTGGTGGATGAACCGCCCCGACCCCGCGCCGGCGCGCGACGCCCTGCCCGGCATCCGCGCCGTGCTCGCGTGGTTCGGGGAGCACGAGCGCCCGGACGGACTGCTGGGGCGGCTGCCCTGGTGGAGCTTCATCGACTGGCTGCCGTCGGGGGAATTGCCGACCTACGGCGCCGGCGGCGAATCGTGCACGACGACGCTTGAGTACCTGGGCGCCCTCGAGGACGCCGCCGACCTGGAGGGGCACTTGGGCGACCCTCGCCAGGCGCGGGAAGACCGGGACCGGGCCGACCGCATCCGGATCGGGCTGCGCCGTCGCGGATGGAACTCCGCCCGCGGCCTGCTGGCGGACAATCCCGACCAGCTCCAATTCAGCCAGCAGACCAACGTGCTGGCGGTTCTCTATGACGTGATTCCGCCGGAACGGCGGCGCGACGTGCTGCGGCGCATGCTGGCGATCGCGCCCGGCTCGATCCGGCCGGACGGCGTCCTCAGCGCCTCCTACTATTTCCGGTTCTACTTGGCGCGCGCCCTGGAGCACGCCGGCATGGCGGACGATTACCTGGCTTCGCTTCAGCCGTGGCGCGATCTGCTGGCGCTGCACTTCAGCACCTGGCCGGAAATTCCGGGCAACACGCGTTCGGATTCCCACGGCTGGTCGGCCCACCCCATCTACGACCTGCTGCGCCTGGTCGCCGGCATCGCCCCCGGGTCGCCCGGCTTCGGCACGGTCCGGATCGCGCCGCACCTCGGCCCGCTCCGGACGCTGGCCGCGTCCTATCCGCACCCCGAGGGCGCGATCACCGTCAGCTATCGGCGGACGGGCCGGGGATTGGACGCCACGCTGACGCTGCCCGGGACGCTGACGGGCGTCTTTGAATACGCCGGACAAACCCGCGGCCTGCACCCCGGAACCAACCGCCTCAGCGTGCCAGGTCCCTGAGCGCCGCCGGAGCGATCCGGGTCTGGCGGGCGAAGGCCGCCGGGCGGCGGCGCCGCAGGCGGCGGGCGGCAATGGCCAGCCCGCAGATCGCCGCGCCCCACAGCGCGAAGGTCGCCGGTTCCGGAGCAACCACCGCGGCGGAATCGAAAGCCGCAAAATCTAGCGCGTTGCCCGAGTCGTCGAAACTCTCGGCCGCAACCTGACCGGTCACGGTGGCTCCGCCGTTCTCGATGGTCGCGGAGGGGGCGAGGATGGCGCCGTAGAAGTTTCCGCCGCCGAGGGTCACCGTCGCGGCCCCTTCGATGTTCCACAGCAGCTGATCGTCGTTCGTTCCCGATTTCATGCTCACGCCTGAACCGAACAGGGTCGTCCCGCTCGTCGCGTTGACGACATTGATGACATAGTTGACGTCGGTGGGGACGTTGATCGTCACCTTGGTGAAGTCCTGCCCCTCGTAGGTGCTGCCGCTGATCTGGCTGGCATCGAGCTGAAATACGACCGTGCTGCCGGCGGCGGGAGTGGCATTGGGCGTGAAGGTCAGGGCCTTGCTGGACACCGAAATCGTCCCGTCGGCCGTCGCCCCCGCCAGCGTGGACGAGGCGGAGGAGAGCTGGCTGATGGCGGCCGCGAAATTGAATCCGACGGGCCCCGGATTGCCCAGGGGGCTCGTGGTCGCGTAGCTGCCGGTCGTGGGGAGCGATTCCAGCGTTCCTCCGCCGATCGCCGAGGTGAGGTAGCGCTTCGTGACGTTCCAGGAGTAATCCGCGGCCGTTTCGCCGGGGAGCGAGGCGTACCCGTTCTCCAGCTTGGCCGTTCCCGTGAGGGTCAGGGTGCCCGTGACATAGAGCGTGGGGTCGGTGGCCGCTCCGATGTCGGCGGCGACATTGGCCACCTTGCCCGCGCCCAGGCTCAGATCGCCGTCGATGGCCAGCGATCCCGCAGTCGACGTATAGCTCGAAAGCGTCGCGCCTCCGCCGAGCGTCATCAGGTTGTAGCCGTCGACGCCGCTGGAGAAGTCGTCCAGCGCCTGCCCGACCGTCGTCTGCGCATGGCTCCGCGACCCGCCGGCGGCCAGGGCAGCCGCAAGCAGGACGATGAAGCAGGCGGGCTGCCGGGACATCACAGCCATAAGCCCAGAATCCGAACACGCCGAGCCCGGGTCAACCCCCTCCGCCACCGTACATTTACGAAACGCTCTCCTAGTCGGAACGCAGGGCGGTCATGGGGTTGGTCCGCATGGCGCGGCCCGCGGGAATGAGCGCGGCGGCGATCGTCGTCGCCGCCATGACGGCCAGGGTGAGAAGAAGGATTCCCAGCGGCAGCGGCGGCACGTCAAAGAGCATCCCTTGCATGGCCCGCCCCGCCGCCCAGGCCGCCAGCGTGCCCAGCGCGGCGCCGGCCAGCAGAGCCCGCAGGCCGATCCCGAGGAACTGGCCCCGGATCTGCGCCGGCAGCGCGCCCAGCGCCATGCGGATGCCGATTTCCCGCTCGCGCTGGGCGACGGCGTAGCTGAGCAGACCATACGTCCCGATGGCGGCGAGCAGCAGGGCGGTCCCGGCAAAGATGTAGGCCATCAGCGCCGGAGAACGCCGGGCCGTCAGGCTGTCGTCGATGCGCGCCTGCAGCGGCCGAATGTCGTTGAGCGGCAGCTCCGGATCCAGCTGGGCCACGGCCCGGCGCAGCATCGGGGCAACCGCCGCGGGCGGAAGACCGCAGCGGACCGCGAGGTAGAAGAAGTTCGGAGCCTGGGTGCCGTAGGGGAAATACACCTCGCCGTGATCCGTCCCATTCGCCAGCTCGTTCTGCTTCACGTTTCCGACCACGCCGACGATCGTCGAGGCGTCCTTGTCGGCCCAGGTGACATCCTGGATCAGGCGATGCCCGAGCGCATCGCCGCCCCGCCAGTAGCGCTCGGCAAACGCCTGGTCGACGACGCACACCCGGTTTTTCGCCGCGAGATCCGCCTCGCCCGGCAGGCGTCCCCGGACGAGCGGAATGCGCAGGGCCTGGAAATAGTCGCCGCCGACGCTGGCGACGTAGTGGGCGCGCACCTTGTCCGCCGCGGTGGCCGATTGGTGGTCGACCGTGACGGCGCTGTCGTTGAAGTCGCCTCCAAAGGGGAGCCCGTACACGATCGCGGCGTGCTGCACGCCGGGCAGCGCCGCGAGGGCCGGCAGGAGCCGCTGGACAAAGGCGATGCGCGAGCGATCGTCGCGGTAGTTTTTCCACGGCAGGGTCAGGCTGGCGGTCAGGACGCCGGACGGATCAAAGCCGGGGCGGGCGGCGAGCACGCGCTGGAGGCTGAGCCCGAGCAGTCCCGCGCCGGACAGAAGCACGAACGCCAGCGCGATCTGCAGAACGATGAAGGCGAGGCGGACGCGCTGGGTGGCGCGCGAGGTGGTCCCGCTGCGCGATTCGGTCTGGAGGACGGACGCCAAATCGCCGCGGCCCGTCAGGACCACCACGGGCAGGGCCAGCCCGGCCGCCACCACGGCCGCCGCCGCGAGCGCGGCGAGGATCAGGCGATAATCAAAGCCGATCGTGGCGCCGAGCGGAAGCCGGTCCACCGCCAGAACGCGCAAGAGCGCAATGCCGGCGCCGCCGACGGCCAGGCCGCCCAAAGCGCCCGCGAAGGCCAGAAGGGCGGTTTCGGCCAGCGCGCCCCGTGCCAGCACCGCCCGGCTGGCGCCGAGGGCCTGGCGCACGGCCAGTTCCTTGCTGCGCGCGCTCGCGCGGATCAGCAGCAGGTTCACGAGGTTGACGCAGCCGATGAGCAGCAGGACGCCCACCCCCGCCTGCAGCAGCAGCAGCATCGGCCGGGCGGTGCGAACGAAGTCCGCGTGGAGCAGCGCCACCGTGGTGTGGTAGCCCGCGCCCTTGACGATGTCGCGGTAGGGATCGGTTTTCAGCTGGGCAAAGTTGAACGCGTCCATCTCGGCCTGGGCCTGCGCCAGGGAGACGCCGGGGGCCAGCCGCGCGATCATCGCATAGTTGTTGTCATGCCGGGCGGCCGGCAGCCGATCCTTGGGTTCGGACGCCGCCGGCCGGAAGAACTGCGCGCGGCTCGACAGATACCGAAAATGCGGAGGCAGGACCCCAATGACGGTCTGGGTCAGCCCGTCGTTGAGGAAGGTGCGCCCCAGGATATGCGGATCGGCGCCGAAATGACTGCGCCAATACTCATCGGTCAGGACCGCAACCTGGTCCGTTCCGTAGGTGAGCTCGGCGTCGGTGAACGCGCGGCCGCGCGCCAGCGGCACTCCCAGCGTCGAAAAGAATTCCGGGGTGACGCGCGCAATCGGCACCGTCTCCGGGGATCCCGCTCCCCCGACAATCGTCGTGCCGTCGTTGTAGAGCGCCAGCGAGCGGAATGCGCGCAGGGCATGGCGCCGGTCGAAATAGTTCGCGATGGACGCTCCGGACCGGTCGACCCCGGCCCCGGGATAGGCGTTGAAGAGCGTCACCAGCCGATCCGGCTGGGGATACGGCAGCGCGCGCACGAGCACCGCGTCGACCACGGCGAAGATCGCCAGATTGGCGCCCAGGCACAGGGCCAGCGTGGCAATGGCCGTGGCGGCGAAGCCGGGAGAGCGCGCAAGCCGGCGGCAAGCACCCCGCAGATCGCGGATGAGGGCATCCATATTAAGAGGGAACACGCAGTCCCGGCGTAAAGTTACACGTTTGTTGGCGCTGGGAAACGCTGCTGTCTTGCATTTGGCCGACCATTCGTCATGGTAGCGTCATGGCCCGATCCCCGGCCATCGGCACGCTGGCAATTGGGGCGCTTTTCGCCCTTGGCTTTCCTTCGCAGGGAAAGGCGGCCGCCGTGGTGTCGGCGCCGGGAGACTCCTACGTCACCAACCTCGATGGAAATCCCATCCATGCCCGCGAGGTGAAAGTCGCTGCGGGGATTCACGGAATGGCCGTCGAATACCGCGAACATGAGATGTCCGCCTGGTGCGTCTTCTTCTGCCGGCTTTCCGACCATTGCGACTACCGGATCCGGACGGAAGTGCAGCCGACCGGCTTCGTCCGCATTTGGCTCTTGGGCCGCAATGACGTGCCGCAGGTGGTCTGGACCGCGAACCGCCCCGGCGGAAAGCTCATTCCGTCGCGGGCCCTGGACGTCCACCTGCAGTCGCTCGACCGCTTCGAAATCCTGGTCGATGCCCGGATGCTCCCGGGCCATAACTGACGCCGGGCGCGCAACCTGCGCCGATTCCGCGGGTCCAAGAGACGAAACCCGCTTACCCCCATGCGTCTCCTTCTGCTGATTATTCTGATCCTGCTGCTGCTCGGCGCGCTTCCCGCCTGGCCCTATAGCCACGGCTGGGGCTACTACCCGAGCGGCGGCCTGCTGCTGCTGATCATCCTCGTGCTGCTCCTGGTGCGACCGCCTCGGGTGTAGTCAATCGCGCCGAAAGGCGTACTTGAGGAGCAGGGTGTCCGGATTGAGCGGATGGCACGACCGGAGTGTCAGCCGCGCGTCCACCGCTCCCCGCAGGAGCGGCGTGCCTCCGCCGAAGAGGCGCGGTTCGATGGTGAGCCATAATTCGTCCACGAGGTTGCCGGCCACGAACGCCGCGTTGATCGCGCCGCCGCCCAGAAGCGCGCACCGGCGCAACCCGCGGCCGCGCAGATCCGCCGCGACGGCGGCCGGTGCGGCGGCGGTGAATTCCAACGCGCCCGGAACCCCATCCGCGGCATGGCGCTCGGGCGTTCGCGTGATCACGATCCGCAGCCGCGCGGCGGTCAGGTTCGACCGGATGACATCGCGCGAAGTCCGGTAGGTTTCCCCTCCCATCACGCTGCAGTCGCAGGTCCGCAAGGCCTGCTTGAAATGGGCCTGGTCCTCGGCCGACGCAAAACCCGCTCCGGGGAGGTCGTGCTGGGTGATGAAGCCGTCGAGCGATTGGACGGCGAGCAGGATGATGTGCATCGGTCAGGGGGCCTGGCAGAGGCAG
>DASRSH010000209.1:0-8363 GCA_035656575.1 Opitutaceae bacterium | reverse complement strand
CAGCGCTTCTGCTCCGAAGGCAGCTTCACCCTCGGCCGCGAGGATGCCCGCAATCTGCACCTGAACGAATACGTCCTGCTGCGCTCCGACGAGGGCAAGACGATGCCGGCCCGGTACGGCGGCGACCATGTGGCGCGCCGCCTCAAGCTCCCCGAATTCGTCAAGGCGCCGGGCGGAATCCCCATCCGCGCCCGCAACCTGGAGCAGCAGTTCCTGATGGACGCGCTGCTCGACGACAATATCCAGATCGTGACCTGCTTCGGCAAGGCGGGCACGGGCAAGACCCTGCTGTCGGCGGCGTGCGCCCTGTATCAGGTGTGCGACGACCAGTCGCGCTACGACGGGGTTTCGATTTCGCGGCCGGTGGTCTCCCTGGGCAAGGATATCGGCTTCCTGCCCGGCACCCTCGACGAAAAGATGAAGCCCTGGCTTCAGCCCTACTACGACGCGCTGGAGGTGCTGCTCCCGTCCAAGCCGCCGAAGGAGCCGCAATTCGCGGCGAAGAAGGTTTCCAACAAGAAGCGGAAGAAGCGCGAGGAGCAGCTGCTGGCCGCCGGCGGCGTGGCCTCGGTCGCGTCGGGCGCCGGCGGCGGGCACGGCCACCTGGCCCCGGTCAAGCCCTACGAGCGCCTGCTCAAGAGCGGCTTGGTCGAGATCGAGGCGCTCTGCTTCATCCGCGGCCGCTCGATCGCCCGCCGGTTCTTCATCCTGGACGAGGCGCAGCAGCTCACGCCCCATGAGGTCAAGACGGTAATCACGCGCATTTCCGAAGGCTCCAAGATCGTCCTCATCGGGGATCCGGCCCAGATCGACAATCCCTACGTCGACGCGCGCAGCAACGGCTTGGTCTACTGCCACAACCGGATGAAGGGCCAGGCGATCGCGGCCCACGTCAAGCTGACCAAGGGCGAGCGCTCGAAGCTGGCCGAACTCGCGGCCGATCTGCTTTAGCTTCCGCCCGCCGGAGATCACGGCGGATCGTGAATCTCAGCCTGCGCGGTGCCCGTGGCGGCGCCGGCGGGCCCATCGTCCAGGGCCGCGACGCTTGAGCCGGCGACGTTCGCCCTCTTTGCGTGTCGCGACCGATGGGTCGCTCATCCAGGAGGTCTCGGCGCCCGGCCGCCTCGCGGACGGCGCCGCGCGCTGGGCGCGGAGAACCGGCTTGTGCCGAGCAATGCTGGCGGGCGTCCCTGCAATGAGGAGGGGCTGCGGGAGCGCTGGCAATCGTCTTGCGGAGCCGAGGCGGGCGGGTAAAAGGGAGGCATGCGCTGCCTCCGCTTCCTTACCCTGCTCTGCTGCATCGCCGGCGCCGCCCGGGCCCAGAGCCAAAGCGAATACTTCACCACCCTCGCCACTTGGACCGGCTCCGCCAAGGCGGGCGGCATCGCCATCGATGCCCAGGGCAATGTCTATTTGCCGATCGCCTCCGCCAACGAGGTGCTGAAGGTGACCCCGTCCGGCTCCGTGTCCACGTTCGCCTCCGGGCTGCACGCGCCCTCCGCGGTGGCCTTCGACAGCCAGGACAATCTTTACATCGCGGAAGGGGCCGGTGGCGACGTGCTCAAGGTCAGCGCCGCCGGGACGGTGTCGACGTTTGCCAGCTCCAGCTCCCTGGTGGCGGCTTCGAACGCGGGGGGAGCGGCGCCGTTCACGTCCCTTTCGGGAATTGCCGTCGACGGCAGCGGGAATGTGTATGTGGCGAGCCAGCATAATTCCAGCGTGATCAAGATCACCCCGGCCGGCGCGTGCGCGCAGTTTGCGGGCGCGCCGTGGAGCCTGAACGCCATTTTTCAGACCACGAACGGCGTCAACGCGGCGCAGGAATACCAGGACGGAGTGGCGGCAGCGGCGCTGTTCAATTCCCCCACGGGGCTGGCGGTCGACGGCCAGGGAAATGTCTATGTCGCCGACACGGGCAATGGCGCGGTTCGCGAGATCAGCGGCGGGATGGTCACGACCCTTGCCGGCGGCACCAGCGGGGTCGCGATCGACGGCTGCGACTGGCTGGCGCTGGACGGTGCGGGGAATATTTACATCACCGGCCAGACGGTCCAGGAGTTGACGACGGCGGGCCAGGTGGTCGACCTGGCGAGCGTGGATCAGAACTCGTGGCCGCACTATGTGAACGGCGTCGGCAGCGCGGCGACGTTCGATGGTCCGACCGGCATTGCCTATCGGCCTGGCATGGCCGAGCCCGCCAATACCTCCGTGCCGCCGTACGCGGGCGACCCGTTGCTGTATATCGCCGACGATAATTCCCTGCGCAAAGGCATCGCCACGACCTACACGAACGCGCAGCTCGCGGAACCGGCCGTCGTTTCCGCCGCCCCCGGCGGGGCGGTGAACGCGGGCGCCGCGGCGCCGACTCTCGCGGTTTCCGCCAACAGCTTGTACACGTACGAATGGTTGCTCAATGGGACGCCGATTTCCGGGGCCACGGCCGCCACGTACACTCCGGGACAAGTGGGGTCCTACGCTTGGAGCAATAGCCCCGTGGGGGTCACTTCGGACGGCTCGGACGGTCCGGCGCGGCAGACGGGGCCCGCGTTGACGGGAGTGGTGGGCAGCGTGGACGCCGGCACTTATCAGGTGGTCGTGACCGACCCGTACGGAAACACGCAGACCCTGAATATGGGATCGCTCACCGTGAACGAGAACGCCTGGCTGCTGAATCTTTCCGGACGGGCCCAGGTCGGAACGGGGCAGAATGCGCTGATCGCCGGCTTCGTGACCGCCGGGCCCGGAAGCAAGAGCGTGCTCGTCCGGGGGGACGGACCCGCGCTGGCGCAATTTGGCGTTGCGGGCACGGTGACCGCCCCGCAATTGCAGCTCTTCAATGGCTCCACGGCGGTCACGGCGGAAATCACCGGCTGGACGGCCAGCCTGAAGGCGTATTTTTCGGCGACGGGCGCGTTCCTGTTTCCCAATGGAAGCGCGGATGACGCCACACTGCAGACGGTCACGCCGGGCGCCTACACGGCCATCATTTCCTCCCTGAGCGGATCGCCGGGAATCGGCATTGCCGAAGTTTACGACGCGGACGCGGCCACCAATGCCGCCAACGGGTCGACTTTCGCCGGACCTCCGACCAACCGGCTGGTCAACCTGTCGGCCCGGGCCAACATCGGGTCGGGCGCGAATGTGCTCATCGGAGGGTTCGTCATTGCAGGCACGACGGCCAAGACGGTGCTCTTGCGCGCGCCCGGTCCCAGCCTGGCTTATGCGCCCTTCAGCCTGAGCAATGCCATCGCGGGGACCACGCTCAGCCTTTACGACAGCTCTTCCCAGCTCATCGCCTCCACGGCCGGGACGTTGAGCCCCGTCACGCTCGGCGCGTCGGCGCTGGTCACGGGAGCGAACGTCCAAGTCGGACTGGAGCCCTCCTCGTTCGCCGTCTTCCAGGCGGCGGGAGCCTATAGCGCCAATTGGGCGGCCAACGAAGCTTCGGTCGTCGCGACGCTGCCGCCCGGAGCCTACACCGTCATCGTTTCCGGAACCGACAACGCCACCGGGATCGGGATGGTCGAGATCTACGAGCTCAACTGACGGGCGCCTTCGGCGCATGGCTTGCCAAAGGCTCGCCGGATCTTGGCGGGCGGGCGCATTCCACTGGCCGCGGTTGCGCGGCGGGGGTACAGGGTGTCCGTGCACGAAATCGGCATCATGGAGTCCGCCTTGGACGCGGCCCTGGCCCAGGCGCGGTCCCGGGGCGGCGGCCGGCTCCGCCGCATCGTGCTGCAGGTCGGAAACCTGAGCGGGGCCGATCCCGATTCGCTCCGCTTCGCCTTCACCGCGCTCGCCCCCCTCTCCGAGGCCGCGGGCGCCGAGCTGGACATCGAACCGGCGCCGGGCCGGGAGCTGAATCTTGTCCGGCTGGAACTGGAAGCATGAATCCGCCGGACGCACCCGCCGCATCGCCTCCGGCTCCGGCAAACGCAGGGGAGGAGGCCCTCGATTCCTTTCACCTCATCATCGGGGGCGTGCGCACCGTCGAGACCCGGGTCCCCCTGCTCGACAACAATGACCGCATCGCGGCGGCGAACCGCGCCGAGTTCGCGGGGCGCCGGATTCTCGCCCTCAACCTCGTTTCCTCGCCCGGCGCGGGCAAGACCGCGCTGCTCGAGCGCACGCTCGAGGATTTCGGCCGCGAAGTGAAATGCGGCGTCATCGTCGGCGATCTCGAAACCGACCGCGACGCGCGCCGGCTCCAACGCGCCCACGTGCGCGTGGCCCAGATCACGACCGGCGGCTGCTGCCATCTGGATGCCGGCATGGTCGCCCGGGCGGTGGCGGCGCTGGACCTGCGGGACGTGCGCGTCCTGTTCATCGAGAACGTCGGCAACCTCGTATGCCCGGCTGCCTTCGACCTGGGCGAAGCCTTGCGGGTAGTGCTGCTTTCCGTTCCGGAAGGGGAGGACAAGCCGCTGAAATACCCGCCCATCTTCAACTCGGCGGACATTGTCCTGCTCACGAAGTGCGACCTGAGCGTCCACCTCGAATTCGACGAGGAAGCGGCCCTGGCGAACATCCGGCGCATGGCGCCGCGCGCGCAGGTGATCGCCGTGTCCGCCCGCAGCGGCCGGGGGATGAACGAGTGGCAATCCGCCCTGCGGAGCGCGCTGGGCATCCACCCGGAGTGACGACGCCATGCCTCACGCCCCGGTTTCGCCCACGGATGTGCTCCTGCGCGTGCGCGGCACCGTGCAGGGGGTGGGGTTTCGCCCTTTCGTGCAGCGCCGGGCGCAGGGCCTGGGCTTGCGCGGCTGGGTCCGCAACGACACCGAGGGGGTCCTGATCCGCGCCGCCGGCGCGGCGGCCGCGGTCGCGGAGCTTCGCCAGGCCCTGGCGGCCGCGGCCCCGGGCGCGGCCCGGGTGGAGAGCGTCGAGACGCTGGGTCCCGGGGCCGGCGATCCTCCTCCGGGTCCCCGCTTTGCCATCGCTGCCACTCCGGTGGCCGCCGCGCCGGCCACGGCCGCGGTCGCGCCCGATCTGGCGCTTTGCCCCGATTGCCGCCGGGAGCTGTTCGATCCGGCCGATCGGCGGCATCGCTACCCCTTCATCAACTGCACTCAGTGCGGTCCCCGCTATTCCATCCTGGAGACCGTCCCCTACGACCGGCCGCGCACGACGATGCGGGCCTTCCGCATGTGCCCGTCGTGCCAGCGCGAATACGACGATCCCGGCGACCGCCGCTTCCACGCCCAGCCCAACGCCTGTCCGGCCTGCGGCCCCGCTCTCTGGCTGAGCCGGCCGGGCGGGCCGGCCGGGCCGGCCGCGCGCGGAGCATCCGCCCTGGACGAGGCCTGCGCCGTGCTCGATCGCGGCGGGATCCTCGCCGTCAAGGGCATCGGCGGCTATCACCTGCTGGCCGACGCTGGGAGCGCCGCGGCGGTGGGCGCGCTGCGCGCGCGCAAGCACCGGGGCGACAAGCCGTTTGCCGTGATGTTTCCGGACCTGGAGTCCGTGGCGGCGGCGGCGGAGCTGGATGCCGCGGCCCGTGCGGAGCTGGACGGTCCCGCCGCGCCCATCGTGCTGCTGCGCCGCCGGCCGGCGGCGCCGCTGGCGGCGGAGATTGCCCCGGGGAACCCCTGGGTGGGGGCGCTCCTGCCCTATTCGCCGCTGCACGCGCTGCTGCTCGCGCGGTTCCGCCGGCCCGTCGTGGCGACGAGCGGCAATCTGGCCGAAGAGCCGCTCTGCACGGAGCCGGCGGAGGCCGAGCTCCGTCTGGGCGGGATGGCGGACGCCTTCCTGCACCATGACCGGCCCATTGCGCATCCGGTCGACGACTCGGTGATCCGGCTGACGCCGGTCGGGAAGGTTTGCCTGCGCCGGGCGCGCGGCTTGGCCCCCGCACCCCTCCGGCTGCCCGTCCGCCTGGACGGGTGCTGCCTGTGCGTGGGCGCGGAACTGAAGAACGCCGTGGCTCTCGCTTCCGGCGATCGGGTGGTGCTGAGCCCCCATATTGGAGACATTCGCGGGGCTTGCACCCACGAAGCGTTCCTCCGCTCGATCGGGTTTCTCGAGCAGTTGTTCGGCGCGTCCCGCACGGCGGTGGCCTGCGACCTCCATCCCGATTACCTTTCCACGCGTTACGCCGCCGCCTGCGGACTGCCCCGGCTCGCCGTTCAGCATCATCTGGCGCACATCCTGGCCTGCCTGCTGGAGCACAGCCATCCCGCCCATGGCGTGCTGGGCGTCGCCTGGGACGGCGCGGGCTTTGGCGGCGACGGTTCGATCTGGGGCGGGGAGTTCCTGCTGCTCGATCGCAACCAGGCCCGGCGCGTGGCCCGGCTGCGCCCTTTTCGCCTGCCGGGGGGAGATGCGGCCGCGCGCGATGGCCGGCGCAGCGCCCTGGCCCTGCTGCGTGGCGCTGGCCACCCCGCCTATGGCGAGTTCGCCGCCCGCAGCCGCCTGGAAGCCGAGCTTCCCGTGCTGACGCGCATGCTCGATGCGGGAGTCCGCTCTCCCTGGTGCAGCAGCATGGGCCGGCTGTTCGACGGAGCCGCGGCCCTGCTCGGCCTCGGATCGCTCAATCGATTCGAAGGGCAGCTGGCGATGGCGCTGGAGGCGGCCGCGTCGCCGGCCACGGCTGGCGGCCGGCGCCTGGCGCTGCCGCTGAGCCCCGGCTCGAATGACGTTCCCTGGGAGCTGGATTGGGAGCCTTTGGTCGCCCATCTGGCTGGCGCGAAGGCCGCCGACGCGCCCGGCTGGGCGCATGCGTTCCACGCCGCCCTGGCGGAGGCTGTCGTGGCCGTCGCGAAAGCGGCCGGCGTGGGCACGGTCGCCCTGTCCGGCGGATGCTTCCAGAATGCCCTGCTCCTGGAATTGACCGTGCGGGCGCTGCAGCAGGCGGGGCTGCGCCCCCTCGTCCACCGCGAGCTGCCCGCCAATGATGGCAATATCAGCGCGGGCCAGGCCTATGCGGCCGCGCTCGGACTTTCGAGCGTCGTCGGCGGCGTGCCGCCGCCGGCGCGCGCATCCCTCCCATGTGTCTCGCCGTCCCCGGCCAGCTGATCGAAATCCATCCCGGCGACCCGCTGCTGCGCACCGGCCGCGTGAGCTTTGGCGGGGCGCTCAAGGACGTCAGCCTGGCCTGCACGCCCGAAGCCAAGGTGGGCGACTACGTCCTGGTCCATGTGGGGTTCGCCTTGAGCGTCGTGGACCCCGAGGAAGCGGCGGCCACCTGGCGCTACCTGCGCGAGATGGGCGAACTGGAGGAGATGGGCGCGCCGCCCGGGGGCCCGGGATGAAATACATCGATGAATACCGCAACGCGGACGTCGTCCGCTCGCTGGCCGCGGCCATCCGCCGGGCCGCCACGCGGCCCTGGACGCTGATGGAAATCTGCGGAGGGCAGACGCACGCCATCGTCAAGTTCGGCCTCGATGAGCTGCTTCCGGACTGCATCACGCTGGTCCATGGGCCCGGCTGCCCCGTGTGCGTGACTCCCGTCGAGCTCATCGACCAGGCGATCGCTCTGGCCCGGCGCCCCGGAACCATTCTCTGCTCATTCGGCGACATGCTCCGGGTGCCCGGCACGGAGATCGACCTGCTCACCGCTCGGGCGCAGGGGGGAGACGTCCGGATCGTGTACTCGCCGCTGGACGCCGTGACCCTCGCCCAGCGGAACCCCGGCCGCGAGGTCGTCTTTTTCGCCGTCGGCTTCGAAACCACGGCGCCCGCCAACGCCCTGGCGGTGCTGCGGGCGGCGGCGAGCGGCTGCGGCAATTTCTCGGTCCTGGTCTCGCACGTGCTCGTCCCGCCCGCGATGCAGGCGATTCTCCGCGCGCCGGATAATCGCGTCCGGGGCTTTCTCGCCGCGGGCCACGTCTGCATGGTCATGGGCACGGGCGAATACCACGCCATCGCGCAGGAGCACGGCGTGCCGGTCGTCGTGACGGGCTTCGAGCCGGTCGACATTCTCGATGGCGTTCTGCGGTGCGTGCGGCAGCTGGAGCGGGGACAGGTTCGAGTCGAAAACGCCTACGCCCGCGCGGTGCGGCCCGAAGGCAACGCGCCGGCCCAGGCGATCCTGCGCCAGGTCTTCCAGGTCGTGGATCGCAACTGGCGGGGGCTGGGCCTCATTCCCGCCAGCGGATGGGGTTTGAACGAGGCGTACGCTGCGTTCGACGCCGTGCGCAAGTTCGGACTGCACGTGCGGCCCGCCGCGGCGGACGGCACTTGCATCAGTGGCGACATCATGCGCGGCAACCGCAAGCCGGTCGATTGCCCGGCCTTCGGCCGCGGGTGCACGCCCGAGCACCCGCTTGGGGCGCCCATGGTCTCGTCGGAGGGAGCCTGCGCGGCGTATTACCGCTATCGCCTAAAAGGGGTCACGTACCAAATCCCAACAATCCGGGCGT
>DASRSH010000208.1:0-2107 GCA_035656575.1 Opitutaceae bacterium | reverse complement strand
GACGGCGGATTGGCAGGCGGTGCTCGACGTCAATCTGACCAGCGCCTTTCTCGTCGCGCGCGGCTTCGTCGGCCCCATGCTCGCCCGCCGGAGCGGCAAGATCATCAACATCTGCTCGCTGATGAGCGACCTGGCCCGCCCCACCACCGGCAATTACGCCGCCGCCAAGGGCGGCCTGAAAATGCTCACTAAGGCCATGTGCGCGGAATGGGCCAAGGACAACCTGCAGGTCAACGGGATCGCCCCGGGCTATTTCGAAACGGAACTGACCCGGCCCCTGGTGCAGGATCCCAAGTTTGACGCCTGGATCCGGGGCCGCACTCCGGCGGGGCGCTGGGGCCGGGTCAGCGACCTCGTCGGCGCCTGCATCTTCCTCGCCTCCTCCGCGGCCGACTTCGTCAACGGCCACATCCTGGCGGTGGACGGCGGCATGACCGCCGTCCTCTGAAGCGTGCGGGCGGATCAGCGCGCCGCACCTTCGCCGCTTTGCGCCTCAATCGCGGTGAGATAGCTCCGCGCGGCGGCCAGGTCCGGCTTTAGCCGCAGGGCCGCGCGGAATTCGCCGGCCGCGGCGGTCAGTTCGCCGGACCGCATCAGCAGCATCCCCAGCGTATTGTGCGCGTAGGGATCGTCCGGGTGGCTGTGCAGCCCGGCCCGGACCTCCGCAATGCCGTCCTCGAGGCCTCCGGGGGTGTGCGCCAACGCCCAGCCCAAGTCGGTATGCGCCGCCGTGAAGCCGGGCTGAAGCCGGACGGCCGCGCGCAGTTCGGCGATCGCCTCGTCGATCCGCCCCGGCTCCCGCAGCAGCTCCGAACCCAGCGCGCGGTGTGCCTGGGCCAGGTAGGCCATGGCCGTGGGCATCCCGGGCCGCAGGGCGAGCGCCCTTTCGAACTGGGCCTCCGCTTCCCGCAAGCGGCCGCCCTGCATCAGCACGGCGCCGAGGGCATTGCGGGTGAGCGGGTCGTCCGGATCGCAGCGCAGCGCGCGATCCAGGTACCGCAACGCCTCGACCTGCCCATCCGGCTTGTGCGCCAGGGCCCAGCCCAATTCGCGAAACCCTTGCGCGCCGGGCCGCAGCCGCGCCGAGGCGCGCAATTCGGCGATGGCCTCGTCCAACCGTCCCGGCGTCTCCAACAGCGCGAGTCCGTACTCCCGCCGGACCTCGGCGTCGGACGGGACCTTCTGCGCCGTGTCGCGCCAAATCTCCACCGCGCTCGCATAGGCGGGGTTGCGCGCCAGGGTCATCGCGCCCAGCGGCAGGACCGCCAGCGCCAGGAGCAGGCCCCGCCGGCCCAGCCAGGAATAGGCGCCCAGGACGACGAGCGCGATCACCCCCGCCAGCGAGAGGTAAAACCGGTATTCCGCCGTCGGCTGCGCCAGCGGCACGAAGCTGGTCGTGGGTGCGAGAATGATCAGGACCCACGCCGCCGCGAAACCGATTGCCGGCCGCCGGATCCACGCCCAAGCCATGCCCGCGACCAGCAGCCCCAGGCCGAGCAGAAACGGCAGCCCCGCCTTGAAGCTTCCCACCTGGGCCATCCCGTAATAAAAAACCAGCGGCGCCGGCCAAAACGCCAGCTTCAGGTACAGCAGAATCGAGCGGCACGAAGTCAGGATGTAGGTGCCCGCGGAAATGCCGTGGCCGAAACCCGCCGAGACCTGGACGCTGCCCGAGCGCGGCAGCAGCAGCGCGACGATGACCCATGCTCCGCCCAGCGCCAGGTAGTAACCCCACCGGCGCCGGAAGCATTCGCGAAAGGCCCCCGCGATGAACGTCCGGTCATAGAGCAGCACGAGGAGGGGCGCGGTGACGATGGTTTCCTTGGTTAGAGCGCCCAGCCAGCACCCCGCCACCGAAGCCATCAGCCAGCCCCGGGTCCCGCGGATGAATCCGTACAGCGTGAGCAGATAAAAGCCTCCCATGAGCACCTCCGCCCGCTCGCTGATCCAGTCCACGGCCGCCGTCTGCAGCGGATGGACGGCCCACAAGCCGGCGATGACCAGAGCGAGCCAGGTCGCGTCATTGCCGAAGCGCTCCCGCAATCGCGGCGCCTGAAGGGTTCGGCGGAGGACGCCGAACAGCAGGCACGCCGCGGCGGCATGCAGA
>DASRSH010000207.1:0-30967 GCA_035656575.1 Opitutaceae bacterium | reverse complement strand
CGGGGCGACGAGAATTATCAGATCACCTCCAGCGACATCCCCAATACGGCCATCGTGCCCGAGGCCGACGTGACCCAGTCCGCCGGCGTCGTCTACCAGCGGGGCGGCCGCCAGCACATTCGCTTTTCGGCGGATTGGTTCGAGACCCGCAAGTCGGGCGAACTCGATTACCTGGGCGCGCAGGACGTAATCGATTACGAATCCTATCTGCCGGGCCGGGTGATCCGCGCGCCGGCTTCTCCCGGCGATTCCTATGGGGTGGGCCCGATCGAGTATGTCCTGACCGGCAACATCAACCTGGCGTGGCGGCGCTCGGAAAACTGGAATTTCGCCTTCGATTACGGCATCAAGGATATCCTGGGGGGAAACCTCGATTTCTACGCGCGCTATGTCTATTTCCAGCGCTACGACGTCGAGGTGGTGCCGCATGCGCCGGTCGTCGACGAGCTGCGCGACCCCGATACCGCGAGCCTGGATCTCGTCCCGCATCGGATCAACATCGGGGGCGGCTGGCAGAACCACCGCTTCGGCTTTGGCGTCGAGGAGCGGTATTTTTCGTCCCGGGTGATCCCCGCCTCGCAGCAGGCCCTGCAGGGCTCCAATCACATCGACGCCTACGATCCGGTCGATGCCTACATCAAGGGCAACCTCGCCTTCTGGGACCGGACCACGGCCCGGAAGCCGCGGCTCACGGCCGAACTGCGGGTGAACAACCTGCTCAACCGGCCGCTGCCCAAATTCCCCACCGATCCCAGCGGCACGGGCGTCGAGGCCTACGGAGATTGGAGGGGGCAGGTTTACTCATTTTCCTTTATCCTCAGCTATTGAATTCCCCGGTGGGGGGATCGTGGCCTTGATTGGTCATATGGGGTATGGCGAATCCCATGAGCTTGGAGGAAAGCGTCCGGATTTTCCGCCAGACCGGAAATCCCCGTCACCTGCCCGCGGTCGTGCGGGCGATCCTGCGCCACTACGTGGCCGAAGAGGCGCAGCCCCTGCTCCAGTCGACGGCCGCCGACCTGCGGCTGGCGGAAGACCTGGGGATCGATTCCCTCACCTTGATGGAGATCGCCCTCGCCACGGAAGACGCCATGGGGGTGCCGGTCGAGGTGGAGGAGCTGCGCCGGCTGATGACCGTGGGGGAGATGGAGCGGATGCTGGCGGTCAAGGCCCAGGGCGCCGCGCGTTGACGTGGCGCCCGGCTCCGCGCAGCGTCGCGGAGTGGGCAACGCGGCCGCGTTTCAGTTCATCGACCCCGGCATCCTGAGCGATGGCGAACTGTCGCTGGAGCTGGCGCAGCGCCGGCCGGCGAACCTGCTGCGCGGCTCGGTGCCGTCGTATGAGTTCGAGATGCGGCGGGCCGGGGTGGGCCCCTCGGTCGGGCGCATCAGCTTTCGGGCCGCCACCACCCACGACATCGAGATGTACGTGGGCCATATCGGCTACAGCGTCGAGCCCGCCCACCGCGGCCGGCACTTCGCCGAGCGCGCGACGCGGCTGCTGCTGCCCCTGGTGCGCCAGCACGGCTTCAGCCAGGTGTGGATCACGTGCAACCCGGACAACCTGCCCAGCCGGCGCACCTGCGAGCGCCTGGGCGCCGTGCTCGTGGACCTGGTCGCCCTGCCCCGGGACCACGACATGTACCTGCGCGGCGAACGCGCCAAATGCCGCTATTTGCTGACGCTGTGAGCGCCTGGCACTGCGGGGTGGCCGCCCTGGCGCTCGCCGCGGCGGCGGGCGCGGCCGAATATCCCCGGCCGCCGGAGGGCGCGCTCGAAGTGCAGGTGGCCCTCGCGCGCGAGAACTTCTCCTGCGGATCGATCGACGGCGTGATGGGCGCCAACTCCGAGGCCGCGCTCCAGGCCTTCAAGAGCACGGGCCGCGAACTGGTGCTGCGCGCGCCCGCGCTCCGCTCGGCGGTCATTTCCGCCGAGGACCTGGCGCACCTCCAGCCCCTCAGCCCGACCTGGCTCGGCAAGTCGCGCCAGACCGAGCTGGCCTATGAAACGGCGCTCGAGCTGATCGCCGAGCGCTTCCACGCCAGTCCCGGCCTCATCCGCCGGCTCAATCCCCAGGTGGACTGGAGCGCGGTCCCGGCCGGGACCGAGGTGAGCGTGCCGGCGCCCGAACCGGCGCGCCCCCGGCACCGGGCGGCGCGGATCCTGATTCGGCTGGCCGAACATTCGCTCGAGCCGCTGGACGACGACGACCAGCCGCTCGGGCACTATCCCGTGAGCATCGCCGCCCGGGTGGAGAAGCGCCCCACGGGCGAACTCCACGTGACGGCCAAGGTCCGCGATCCCAATTACACGGTCGATCCGGAGAACTTCCCCGAGTCGGACGAACTGCGCCGGCTGGGCCAAAAGCTGATCCTGCCCCCCGGGCCGAACAATCCGGTCGGGCTGGTGTGGATCGGGCTCAGCCTGCCGGGCTACGGCATCCACGGCACGCCCGACCCGGAGCGCATCGGGCGCACCGAATCGCACGGCTGCTTCCGGCTCACCAATTGGGACGCGGCCGCGCTGCTGGATTTCGTGGCGCTCGGCACTCCGGTCGACATCGACCCCTGACTTCAGGCCTTGTCCTCGACCACCACCTCGCGCACCACCACGGCCGTTTTCTTCGGACGCAAGGGCAGGCCGCTCGCCTCCTGCGACACCCGCAGGTACTCGACGCCGAAAAAGACGATCGCCGAGGAATAATAGATCCACACCAGCAGCGCGACCAGCGAGCCCGCGGCGCCATAAACCGAGGCCACCGTGGAATGCCCCAGATAGAGCGCGATCAGAAAGCGCCCGACGCTGAACAGGACCGACGTCATGAAGGCGCTGCGCCAGACCTCCCGCCAGCGCAGCTGCACGTCGGGCAGGACCTTGAAAAGCAGGGCGAACAGCACGGTGATGACCCCCAGCTCCGCGAACACGTCGAGCACCTGCAGGACGGGGCCCGAGACCGAATAATGCGCGTCGATCGAGTGCACCATCGCGGTCAGGGCGGTCGAAACGGCGAGCGAGACCAGCAGCAGAAACCCGATCACGACGACCATCGCGAAAGAGATCACGCGCTTGATCACCAGCTCGAGAATTCCGCTCTTGCTCGGCTTCGTGCGCACGCCCCACAGCTGGTTGAGCGACTGCTGCAACTGCCCGAACACGGACGTGGCCCCCACGATGAGGATCACCCCGCCGATGATCGTGGACAGCACGTCGCCCTTGCGCGAGAGCGTGGCCTCCATGGTCGACTGGATGAGCTGGGCGCTGCCCCGGCCGACCAGCTGCGTCAGCTGGGCGGAGAATTGCCGCGCCGCTTCCGCCCGCCCGAGAAAGAGGCCGGCGATGCCCACGGCGATGACCGTGATCGGGGCGAGCGAGAACAGGGTGCAGAAGCTGACCGCCGCGGAATGCTGGAAGGCGTTGTCGTCGTTCCAGCGCTTTCCGGCTTCAATGGAAGTCTTAAGCCACCTGGCCACAGCCCCTTGTACCGGGCTAGGTCGTGGGGTTCCGCCGGCGCAGCAGGTGGTTGAGCGAGCGGGCCAGCTCCATCTGGTAGCCCGGCCGCTGCACGACGCAGTCGCGGCAGCCCAAGGCGTAGGCGGCAATCACGACTTCGAGCCGGTTGAGCCGGCAGAGCAGGATGCCGGGCCCGCCGTGGCTGATCCAGCGGAAGTCTCGCAGCATGTCGGTCAGGTCGGCCAGTTCCCACTGGTCGCTGATCACCAGGGCGTCGCAGGAATGGCCCGCGGCCACCCACCGCTCCCATTCGACGCGGCTGGGGATGGTGCGCAGGCGGAGCTGCGGGCACTCCTGCCCCACGATGGCCGCCAGCTCCTGGGCGGTCTGCTCCTGGTGTTCGAGAAGGACGACGTTGCGCGTGGGGTCGTCCCGCGCCGCCCGCCCGCGCCCGGCGCGGTCCAGATAGCCCCGCGCGATCCGGGCGATGTCCATGAAGCGCGGCCCCTTCTTGTCGATGCAATCGGCCGCCCCGGCGCGCAGCGCGCTCACGGTCTGCTCGTACTGCCCATGGCTGCTGAGGACGATGACCGGCGTCGCATCGCCGCGCCGGGCCAGCTCGCTGAGAATCGCCAGTCCGTCGCGCCCGGGCAGCACCAGGTCGAGCAGCAGCAGGTCGAAGCGGGTCTTTTCCAGCGCGGCCAGGCACTCGCGGCCGTTCGCCGCGATCTGCACCGACGCGTCGGGAACGTCCCGGGCGAACAGAAACCGCACCAGCTCCGCTACCTGGGCATCATCCTCCGCGTACAGGATCGTTGGCATGGGGCGAGGTCTGGTGCGCGACGATAAGGGTGTAGAAGCAAAGTACAATATTCTGTAGGGGGAGCTGCAGGGGGGTGGGCAGCGCGTAGATGATGGCGACGGCGGGGAGCCAGACGCCGATATTGGAGATCATCAGCGGGAGGACCCGCCGGCGAAACCAGCCCCCGCGGCGAAAGTCCGCCGCCAGGCCCTCCCCGTCGATCCGCTCGTAAGCGGCGGCCGTCATCGGCACCGCCCAGAGCGGGCTGTACAGAAACTGGTCGAAGAACGACTTGAGCGCGATCGTCCGCCAATCGTGCCCCGTGCCCACCATCAGGGCCTGAAACCGGTACCAATAATCCACCTCCAGGCCCCGGTAAGCCCAGAACCCGATCAGGGCCGCCCCCTGCCCCCAGCCGTACCGCGGCCGCCCCGAGGCATTCCGCTGGCCGTAGTGCAGATAAAGGAAGGGCACCAAGCCGCCGGTCAGTGCGGTGCACCCCGCGCTGAAGGCGATGTCCTGGCGTTCGCGGAATCGCGCCAGATCGGACAGGGCCTGATGCACCGCGGGCGCGTGGTAATAGCCGAGCACAAGGGCCAGCGCCGCCGCCTGCAGGACCAGCCCCGGCAGCGCATTCGCGCGCAGTCCGCGAATGCCGGATTGCCAGGGAGCCGGAGCTGAGGCAGTGGAGTTCACCAAAACCGGTGAATCTCCCGCATTCGCGCCTTACGGTCGAGGAATTCCAGCGCTCCGCGCGCGCGGACCCCGCGCCGCCCCCGGCCTGCTCGCCCGCTCTGCGGGCCCTATGGCACGACCTGCGCGGCGAATGGGACCGCGCGCACGCCTGCGCCCAGGACGACGCGGGCCGCGACGGCGCCTGGGTGCACGCCTCTCTGCATCGCAAGGAAGGCGACCTCGGCAATGCGGGCTACTGGTACGCCCGCGCCCGCCGCCCTCTCGCCGAGGGCGAGCTGGACCGGGAGCGGGACGCGATCCTGGCCGAGCTCTTAGCCGCCGGCGATCGCCCCTAGAATGAGGAACGGCTCCGTCCCCTCCGCCACGGCCGGCGGCAGCGGCGCGTCGGGGGGTTCGTGCGACAGGTCTCGGCCCTGGGCGAAGTAGCGGACGAACGGCCGGCGCCGGCGCGTGCCGCGGTCGCGGATCGTTCCCGCCAGCATCGGATAGCGGGCCTCGAGGGCGTCGATCACGGCGTCGGCGGTGGCCGGCGCGGGCGCCGGATCGATCGCCACCTCCGCGCCCACGCGGGCCAGCGTGCGCAAATGCGCCGGCAGCACGACGCGGATCACGGCAGGGTCTGCACTTCGACCGACACCACCGCCGGCAGGTCGCGCACGATGGCCGACCAGGAGTCGCCCGCGTCCGCCGAGGCGTAGACCTGCCCGCCGGTCGTCCCGAAATAAACGCCGCACGGGTCCAGCCCGTCGACCGCCATGGCGTCGCGCAGGACATTGACGTAGCAGTCGCGCTGCGGCAGACCCGCCGTCAGCGCCTCCCACTCGTTGCCGCCGGTGCGGCTGCGGTACACGCGGAGTTTGCCCTCCGGCGGATAATGCTCGGAATCGCTCTTGATCGGCACGACGTACACGGTCTCCGGCTCGTGCGCGTGCACGTCGATGACGAAGCCGAAATCCGACGGCAGGTTCCCGCTCACTTCGCGCCAGGTGTCTCCCGCGTCATCGCTGCGCATCACGTCCCAGTGCTTCTGCATGAACAGCACCGACGGCCGGTCGCGATGCAGCGCGATGCGGTGGACGCAGTGGCCCACCTCGGCGCCCGGATCGGGCAGAAACGAGGAATGCAGCCCCCGGTTGGTCGGCTGCCACTGCGCCCCCCCGTCGTCGGTGCGGAACACGCCCGCGGCGGAAATGGCCACGTGCATCCGGCGCGGATTGGACGGATCGAGGAGGATCGTGTGCAGGCACATCCCCCCGGCCCCGGGCTGCCAGCGCGGGCCCGAGCCGTGCCGGCGCAGTCCGGAGACTTCCCGCCACGTGGCCGCGCCGTCGCCGGAAACAAACAAGGCCGCGTCCTCGACTCCCGCGTACACCGCTTCGGGGTCGGTCAGCGAGGGTTCCAGGTGCCACACCCGCTTGAATTCCCACGGATGGGGCGTCCCGTCGTACCACTGGTGCGTGCCGGCGATCCCCTCGTAGGGAAAGGCGTTGCCCATCGCCTGCCAGGTCCGGCCGCCGTCGTCCGAACGCTGCAGCACCTGCCCGAACCAGGACGACGACTGCGAGGCGTACAGCCGGTCCGGATTCAGGGGGGAGCCCTTGAGATGGTAGATTTCCCAGCCGCCAAAAAAAGGCCCGTCGACCTCCCAGCTTTTCCGCGCCCCATCGGAGCGGAGGATGAAGGCGCCCTTGCGCGTCCCAACCAGAACACGCACGCGGCTCATGACACGGGGCTTTGACCTTCGCCTGGGATGCGGCTTTATCGTGGGCTTCCCCGCAAAAGGCAATCCATGAAGCGACCGCACGTAATCTGTCACATGATGGCCACCGTCGATGGCCGGATCCAAACCGAGCGCTGGAATCTGACCCCCGCCGCCGACCGCCAGTACGAAGCCGTGCATGCGCTGCACCATGCCGACGCCTGGCTGTGCGGCCGCCAGACCTTCCAGGGCGACTTCCTCGAGCAGAAGCGGGACGCCCGCTTCAGCCGCCGCCCCCGGGTCCCCGCCGGCGACTTCACCGGGACCTACCCGCCCCGGCGCGGGCGGCCGGTCTATGCGATCGCGGTCGACGCCAAGGGCAAGCTGATCTGGGACGGGAACGAAATGCGCGGCGACCGCTTCATCGTCCTGACCACCCGCGCCGCCCCTTCGGGGTACCTCGCCGACCTGCGGCAAAAGGGCATCTCCTATCTGATCGGCGGGCGCGCGGAGGTGGACTTTGCCGCCGTGCTGCCCCGCCTGCGCCGGCGGTTCGGCATCCGCAAGCTGATGCTCGAGGGCGGCGGCAGCATCAACGGCGCCCTTCTCGCCGCCGGCCTGGTGGACGAGCTCAGCCTGCTGGTCTGCCCCTGCATCGACGGCGCCCGCGCCGAGCCGGCCCTCTTCGATCTTCCGGCGGCGCAGGTGGGAAGGAAAGGCACGCCCCTGCGCCTGCGGTCCGCCCGCCGCCGCCCCGGCGGCGTCCTCTGGCTTCGGTACTTGGTGGGCTGATACACGGACGTGAAGGCGGTCCGGATCCATCCCTACGCCTGGCTGTGGGAGCCGCTCGCGGCGGACCCCACGTTCCTCCTCCGGCCCATGTTCGGCACCCGGGCGGCGTATCTGGACGGCCGGCTCGTCCTGTGCTTCGCCGCCCGGCGCGAGCCCTGGCGCGGCCTGCTCATCGCCACGGAACGCGAGCACCACGCCTCCCTCCGGGCGCAATTTCCCGCCCTGCGCCCCCATCCCATCCTGCCCAAATGGCTTTATCTGCCGGACTCCGCCGCCGGCTTCGAGCGCGTGGCGGGCGGATTCATCGAGCTCGCCCGGGCGCGCGATCCGCGGGTGGGCGTCACCCCGGCGGCCGCGCGCCGCTCCCGGGGCCGGGGAGATCATCCATGAAACCGGGCTGGGCCGCGCTCGACGCGGAGATGGCGGCCATCGCCCGCGGCCAGTCGTCCGAGGCCCAGTATTATTGGGCCTGCCACCGGCCGCGGTTCCGCTACCTGGCGAAGCTGGTGCCCACGCTCCCGCTGGCCGGCCCGGTTCTGGACGTGGGGATGGGTTTTCAGACCCTCGTGCTCGACCGGCTTTTGGCGCCCAGGCGGATCGATTGCCTCGGGATCGAGGAGGACGGCCGCTACCGGCCCGCCGGCGACAGCACGTTCCATCCGGCCGATCTGAACGACGCCGGCTTGATCCGGGCCCGCCGCCCCCTGCGCCCCCCGGGCTACGGCCTGGTCGTCTGCATGGAGGTCATCGAGCACCTCACGATTCCGCCCGAGCTCGTGCTGCCCTACCTGGCGGCGCAACTGGCGCCCGGCGGCTTCCTCCTGGTCACGACCCCGAACGCGGCGTGGCTGAAGAACCGCCTCAAGCTGCTGCGCGGGCAAAATCCGTTCGAGCGCCTCAGCGCCAATCCCGCGCACCTGGGCCACATTCGCGAGTACACTCAAGCCGAATTGGCCGAGGCCTTCGCCGCCGCCCGCCTGCGCCGCGTCCGCCTGGAGCGCCGGGGGCTGTACCACTTCCGCGGCGCCAAGGACCGGCTTTACAGCCTCCTTGCCGATGTGACCCACGCTTCGCTCAGGCGGACCCTGATCGCGCTGTACCGCGCCTGAAAATCGCGGGCCGTAAAGGGGTTACCGCAGCGCGCGGAACCCGCTGAAGGCGGGCGCAGTCTTCGGGCCGACGCAGGTCCTCCACATCGACCGATACGCCTCCTCCACCGCGCGCGCGAAGCGCGCCCCATCCATTAGCGGCGAGCAAGACATGCGCTCCCGCAGCCCGGCTCGCGCAGCAGCGAGCCGGGCCTTTTCTTTGGCCCAGGCCAGCGCCGCCGCGACATAGGCCTCGTCCGAATCCACGGAGAATTCGGGCAATCCCAGGAAGTGGGCAAAGGCATGGCCGGCCCGCCCGACGACCTTGCGCCCCCTCCGGCTGAGGACCGGAACTCCCATCCACCAACTGTCGAGGCTCGTCGTGTGGCCGTTGCAGGGAAACGTATCGAGGCACAGGTCGATCCGCCGATAGGTCTCCAGGTAGCGTGCCCTCGGCTGGAAGCCCACGAACTCCACGCGGTCCTCTCCGACTCCCAGGGCGTCGAGCGCTCGCCTCCGGGCGCTTCCCGGCGGGGCCAGCAGGCACAGCCGCGAGCCCGCTGCCCCCTGCAGAATCCGCCGCCAGAGGGCGAAGAGCCGGTCGTTCGTCTTGCTGAAGTTGTTCAGGCACCCGAACGTGATCTCCTCCGGGCGGCGGGCCTCGCTGGATTCGCCCGTCGACGGGAGTTCGCCCGCCGAGGGATCATAGCACCAGAACGGCGCGTCGAGCCGGACCGAGGTCTCGACATAGGGCGCTTCTTCGCCCGGTGGATCCAGCCACCGGTCGGTGAAGCGATAGTCCACGGTGGGCAGCCCGGTGCTGCCGGGATAGCCCAGCCAAGTCACCTGCACCGGCGCGGGCTTGCGGGCAAACACGGGCAGCCGGTTCTGCGCGGCGTGCACGGTCAGATCGACCAGAATATCCACCTGATCCAACCGGATCGCTTCGGCCACCTCATCGTCGCCGCGGCCGGCGATGCAAACCCAGCGATCGGCCGTGCGCCGAATCCGTTCGGTTACGTCATCCTCTCGCGCCGCGTCGCTATAGCAGACGATTTCGAACCGGCCATGGTCGTGGTGCTCGAGCAGCGGCAGCGAAAAGAACGACTGCGCCTGCTCCCGGAACCCCGCCGACACATACCCCACCCGGATCCGGCGGTCCGCCGTGCGTTCGTTGGCGTGCGGGCGGATGCGGGCAGCCTGGGGCGCCCCGTGACGCTCCCACCAGCGGCGCTCCTCCGCCTGCATCGCGGCCGGATCGTCGCTGGACGCGTAGTTGCGGCAAAAGATCAGATTGCTGTGCAGCGCCGGGTCCTGCGGCCGCAGCGCCACGGCGCGCGCCAGGCAGGCGAGCCCCTCGTCGGCCCGGCCCAAATTCTTGAGCGTCGCCCCGAGGTTGCTCCAGGCCTCGGGAAACTCCGGGCGCGCGGCAAGCGCGCGGCGAAAGGCCCCCTCGGCCTCGTCCAGCCGCCAGGCGGAGCGCAGGCAGTTGCCCAGATTGTTCGCCGCCTCCGGGAATTCCGGCTGCCGCTCGAGCGCCGCGTTATAGGCGGCGATCGCCCCGCCCAGATCGCCCGCGGCTCGCAGCGCCCTGCCCTGTTCGTAGAGGTCCGCCGCGGTGCGATCGTCCGGTAGTGGCACAGTTTGCAGGAGTCGGGGCGGCGACCGGCGCCGCCTCATTGCCTGAAGCGCCAGGGACGCCGCTTCCACCAAGGCAAAAGGCGCCCGTTCCGATTGTCCATTGCGTTTCCCAGGAATCTCGGTTGCGTCCTGCATGAGCGCAACAACGACGACGGCGGCAAAGACAGCGGCGGCGAGCGGTTCGGTAACGATTGGCGGCGACTTGCGAGTCCACCGCATGGGCTTTGGCGCCATGCGCCTGACCGGGCCCGGAATCTGGGGCGAGCCCAAGGACCCCGCCGAGGCCAAACGGGTGCTGCACCGCCTGCTCGACCTGGGCGTCAACTTCATCGACACCGCCGATTCCTACGGCCCTGAAGTGAGCGAGCGGCTGATCGCGGAGGCGCTGCACCCCTATCCTCAGGGGCTGGTGATTGCCACCAAGGGCGGCCTGACGCGGCAGGGCCCCGACAAGTGGCTCCCGGTGGGCCGGCCGGAGTACCTGCAGCAGTGCGTCGAACTCAGCTTGCGCCGCCTGCGCGTCGATCGGATCGACCTCTACCAGCTGCACCGCTTCGACTCGCGGGTGCCCGCCGAAGAATCGCTCGGCGCGCTCCAGGAGCTGCAGCAGGCCGGAAAGATCCGCCACATCGGCCTGTCCGAGGTCGGCGTCGACGAAATCAAGCGCTCCCGGCAGCAGGTGAAGATCGTGAGCGTCCAGAACCGCTACAACGCAAGCGACCGCGCCCACGAGTCGGTCGTCGACTACTGCACGAAGGAAGGCCTCGCATTCATTCCCTGGTTCCCCGTCGCCGCGGGCGAACTCACCCGGGCCGGCGGCCCCATGGACAAGCTGGCCCGCAAGCACCACGCCACCGTGGCTCAACTCGCGCTCGCCTGGCTGCTCCACCGCTCGCCCGTCATGCTGCCGATCCCCGGCACTTCGAGCGTCGCGCACCTGGAGGAAAACGTGGCGGCTTCCGCGCTCCACCTGGCTGATGCCGAGTGGGCTGAGATCGATTCCGCCAAAACCTGAACGCCCGCCCCGGCTACGCGTGGTCGTTCAGGTAGGTGCCCGTTCCCGGCGGCGCGGGCGGCCCCGAAGGCGCGGGTTTTTCTTCCGCCCTTTGCTCGCGTTCGCTTCTGCGCCCCGCCCGTTCCGTCAGGGTGATTTGCTGGCGCAGTTGCAGGATCTCCTGCGCCAATTGCGGCTGGGCGGCGCCGGCCGGAGTATCGGCCTGCTGTTCGAGGTCGCTCAGCTGGCTCTGCAGTTGCGGAAGGGTCTCCGTGCTGTCGGCGAGCGGCGACGGTACGCTTGATAAGTCCATGAATCCTCCTCCAGTCATTATAGCATCCCGGACGGCCGGGATCGAAACAGCGCGAAGGCATGGGGAAATCCCGGATGCCCGCACCCGGAAGGAATACCTTTCCTGGCGTGTGTAACGCAACCCCGGCCGGAGGCGTCAGTCCTAATCAACTACCATGAATGCGCATCGCCGCAGAATAAGCCTTTCTCTCCTATCCGCCGGGGCCCTTCTGGCCCTGGGCTCGCTGCCCCTTGCAGCGCAAGACGATACCTCGGCCACACCTCCTCCTCCGCCGCCTCCCGGCGACCAATCCCAGGCCCAGATGCAGCAGGGGGAGCCACCGGCGCCGCCGCCTCCTCCGGCAAATCAGGCCCAGGACCAATTCGCGTCCCTGTCTCCTTTGGACCAGCTGGTGTCGCCCATCGCACTTTATCCGGACCCGTTGATCGGCTTGGTGCTGCCGGCGTCCACGGAACCCTGGCAGATCCAGCGCGCGGCGAGCTATCTGAACGTCGGCTGGCAGCCCGACCAGCTGGCCACGCAGCCGTGGGCCCAAGCCGTCAAGGACCTCGCCCATTATCCGAACGTGCTGCAGTGGATGGCCTCTAACGTCCAATGGACGCAGCAGCTCGGCGCAGCTTTCGCGTCGCAGCCGCAGCAGGTGATGGGCGCCATCCAGAATCTGCGCCACCGGGCGCTCGCCGCGGGCACGCTGCAATCCAACGCCCAGGTTCAGGTGGTCCAGGACAATGGCAAGATTCGCATCGTCCCCACGCAGGCGCAGGTGATGTATGTGCCGCAGTATAATCCCTACGACATCTATTTCGGTGGCGACCCCGATGCCTACATCGCTTGGGGCGCGCCGTTTCCGTGCGGCCCCTGGCTGTCGTTCTACCCCGACTGGTACGGCGGGTCGATCTACGTGGGCGACTGGTATCGGTACAGCCTCCACCATGGCGGCTGGGGCGCCCGCTTTGCCATCGGCGGCGTGGGCTTCGGCCTGCACTTTGGCGGCGGCTGGGGCGGCCCGGCGCCACGGGTCTGGCACGCCGCGCCCGGCGCGGAGGCCTTCCGCTATCACTTTGATTACCGCGGCGGGTACGGCATGGCTCATCCCCGGGTATTCCCCGGGGCTCCCGGCCGGGACCGGTTCTACGCGAACCACAACTTTCGCGCTCAGGGCCGCTTCGACGACCGCAATCACTTCCCCGGCGACCGCCACTAAGCCGGTTGCGATTTGAAAAAGGGGGTGCAGGCTTTCGGCTTGCACCCCCTTTTGCGTCTCTTCCTGACGCTGGGCGTGGCCGCGCCTGGCACGGGTGCGGCGGGCGCCCACGCGGCGACGGCGGCTGCCGGTTCCGATCCGTACGCATGGCTGGAAAACATCGACAGCCCGCGCGCCCTGGCTTGGGTCCGCTCGCAGGATGAAGCCACGGCCCGCCGGCTGCGCAGCCAGCCCGACTATGCCGGTTTGTACCGCGACGCGCTGGCGGTCCTGAACAGCGCCTCGCGGCTGCCCGAAATCGATCCGCACGACCCCGACCTTTACAATGACTGGAAGGATGCCGCGCACCCGCGGGGAATTTATCGCCGCACCACGATCGACCAGATCCGGCGCGCCGATCCGGCTTGGCAGACGGTCATCGACTTCGACCGGCTTTCCGCCGCCGAGCACCGCCGCTGGTCCTTCGCCTTTGCCCGCTGGGAATACCCGGAGGAGAAGCGGCTGCTGGTCGGACTGTCGCTCGCCGGCGGCGACGCCGGCGCCGTCCGCGAATTCGACAGCCGGACCCTGAACTTCGTGCCGGGCGGCTTCGCCCTGCCGGTCGCCAAGAATCGGGTTGCCTGGGACGGGCCCGATGCGATCTGGGTCGGGACCGACTTCGGTCCCGGAACGCTCAGCGCCGCCGGCTATCCCTTGCTCGTGAAGCGCTGGCAGCGCGGCACGGCGCTCGCGGACGCTGCGACCGTGCTGCGCGCCTCGCCTGGGTCCGTCGAAACCGCCGCCCTCCAGTTGGTCGGCGATGGGCCAGACATCACCCTGCTTCAGGAGAACACGGACTTCTACCGGCGGCGGATCTTCCTGTATCGGAACGGCGGACTGACGCGGCTGCAGGTGCCGCCCCGCACGGTGCCGGTGGGGAATTTTCGCGGGCGGCTGGTCTTGGTGGTCAAGGACAATTGGACGGTGGCCGGCCGGCCGATCCCATCCGGTTCGATCCTGATTGCCGACACGGCCGCCCTCACCGGGGGGCCCGGTGCGATCCAACTTGTCCTGGCGGAATCTCCGAGCTGGGTCATCGATCGGGTGCGAGTGACGCGCCAGGGCATTCTCGTCAGCGGCCTGCATGACGTCAGCGGCCGCCTGGCCCGCCTGGTTCCGGATGACGGCGGCTGGCGCCGCGAGGACATCCCCCTGCCCGACCAGGGCACGATTTCCCTGATGGGCTCGGACTACGCCTCCGGCGACTTGTGGCTCCGCTTCGAGACCTTCACCACGCCGCCCGCGCTGTATCTGGTCCCCGGCGGAAGCACGCAGGCGCAGCGCATCCGCGCCGAAGCGCCCACATTCGACGGCAGCCGGTTTGAGACCGCGCAGTATTGGGCGACGTCGGCCGACGGCACGCGCATTCCCTATTACGTGGTCGGACCGAAGAATCTGCAGTGGAACGGGCGCAACCCCGTGTGGATGTTCGCGTATGGCGGCTTCGAGATTTCCGTCACCCCGACGTATTCGGGCTCCTACGAGGAGCTCAATGGAGCTTATGGCAAGCTCTGGCTCGAGCGGGGCGGCGTCTTCGTCCTCGCCAACCTGCGCGGCGGCGGCGAGTTCGGCCCCGCCTGGCATGAGGCCGCCCTCAGGGAGCGCCACGTCCGCGCGTTCGAGGACTTCGAGGCGGTCGCGCGGGACATCGAGGCGCGCGGCCTCACTTCGCCCGCCCATCTCGGCATTGAAGGGCGCAGCAACGGCGGCCTGCTCGTGGCCTCCACCATGCTCCGCCACCCGGAGCTCTACGGGGCCGTCGTCTGCGGCAATCCCCTGCTCGACATGAAGCGCTACACGCATCTGTTCGCGGGGGCGAGCTGGATCGCCGAATACGGGGACCCCGACCGGCCGGACGACTGGGCCTACCTGCGCCGCTATTCGCCGTATCAGAACGTCCGGCCCGGCATGCGCCTGCCGCCGATCCTATTCTACACCACGACCCGCGACGACCGCGTGCACCCGGGGCACGCGCGCAAGATGGCGGCGAAAATGGAAGCCATGGGCTACGCGGTCGACTACGTCGAGAACACCGAAGGCGGCCATCACGGCAGCGTCACCCACGCGGAACTGGCCACGCGGCTGGCCAGCACCTACACTTTTCTTTGGGAACATCTCAGATAACTTCTCTCCCCAGAACCCCAATATTGCATGACTCGACTGCCCCTGCTCGCCGCCGCCGGATTGCTGGCGCTGACTTCATCCCTGCGCTCCGCCGACCTCGACCTCACGATCCCCCTCAACTCGGGAGTGATTGAAGGCTTCCGCGAAGGCCCCGTCCGGGCCTTTCTCGGCATTCCCTACGCCGCGCCCCCCGTTGGCGACCTGCGCTGGAAGCCGCCGATGCCGGTGGAACCCTGGGGCGGAATCCGGCCCGCGACCCATTTCGGGGCGCGGCCGATGCAGCCGATTCTGTGGCAGGACATGGTGTTTCGCGATCCGGGCTGCAGCGAGGATTGCCTGACCCTCAACGTCTGGTCTCCGGCCGATCCGACGGCGCAGAAGCTGCCGGTGATGGTCTGGATCTACGGCGGCGGGTACCGGGCCGGCGGCTCGTCGGAGCAGCGGCAGGATGGATCGCTGCTGGCGCGCCGCGGCGTCGTAGTGGTCTCGATGAACTACCGGCTGGGCGTGTTCGGCTTCCTCGCCCTCTCCGATCTCGCGCGGGAGTCCCCGCACCATGCCGCGGGCAACTATGGCCTGCTCGACCAGCTGGCCGCCCTGCGCTGGGTCCACGACAACATCGCCGCCTTCGGCGGCGATCCCGGCAACGTCACGATCTTTGGCGAAAGCGCGGGCGCGTATTCGGTGTCCTATCTGATGGCCTCGCCGCTCGCTCATGGGCTGTTTCAACGCGCCATCGGCGAGAGCGGCGGCCGGATTTACCGCGAGCCCCCGCCGCAGCGGCCGCTCGATCAGATCGAGAATGAGGACCAAGCCTACCTGAGCGCCCATCTGGGAGGGCCGCACACCCTCGCCCAGCTGCGCGCGATCCCCGCGCAGTCGTTGCTCGACTCCGCGGGCGCCGGCCCCGGCGTATCCGGTTTCGTGCCCGATGTGGACGGTTACTTCCTGCCGGAATTGGCCTCGACGCTGTTCGCCGAGCACCGCCAGAACGACGTGCCGCTGCTGGCGGGATGGAACCGCGACGAAAGCGCCGTGGCGCTTCCCCCGGTTCCCCCGCCGATCGAGAGCCTCAAGCGGCTCGGCCGGCAATACTTCGGCTCGGACCTGGCCGAATTCCTCCGCTATTATCCCGACGCCACGCCCGCCCAGGCGGCGCGCTCCGGCGCGGAGTTCGAGAACGACCAGTTCATCGTCTTTGCCACGTGGGCTTGGATGGAAGCCCAGCACCGCACGGGCACCTCCCCCATCTTCCGCTACCGCTTCGACCAGGCGCCGCCGGCGGACTTCTCCGGCAATACCAAGCGCGGCGCTTTCCACTCCTCCGAGATCGTCTACGTCTTCGGACAGTTCGCGGCCATCCCCCAGGTGCCATGGACGCCGGAGGACCGCGCCGTGAGCGAGCTCATGCAGTCCTACTGGACCAACTTCGCCCGCTTCGGGGACCCCAACGGCGCCGGATTGCCGCTTTGGCCCCGCTACGGACCGGCGGGCGGCTGGCCCGTCGTGCATCTGGATCCCGCCCCGGCCGTCCGCCCTGACTCCCACCGGGCCCGCTACGAGTTTCTGGCGCGCAAGTGGGAGCCGCAATAGACGAAGGCGGCGATAATCTCCGCGAAGAGCACCAGGGCGGCGAAGTTCTCCAGGCCCTTTTGCAGCGTGAAATGCGGCGCATGCCCCACCGCCGATAGCGGCAGGACGACATAGTTCATGACGACGAACGTCGCCACGCCGGCGAGGAATCCCCCCAGCCCCCAACGAGCCCGCAGCGGCGGAATCAGCGCGGTGCCGGCGAGGTAGAGCAGCGCGATGATCATCGCCATGCCCCATTGCAGCAGCAGGCCGAGCACGGCGGCCCGCGCCCCTTCGTGGAACGAGGCGGTCCCGAGCACCCCCGCCGCGATGGCGCGGCAGATCACGACCGGGCTCGCGCGGTTGACGAGCGCCGCCGAGCCGATGTCGATCGTTCCCGCCACGAATCCGCCGAGCAGCGCCGCAGAGAGGGTCCGTCGCATGGGAAAAGGCTACTCTTCGCCGTCGAAGTAATCAACCGCGGACGACTCGCGGAAGCACAGCCGGCTGGGCTTGAGGATCCACTTCTTCGAATCGGGATAGTGGCAGCTGTCGTACTGGGGATTGTCGGCGATCACGTAGAAGACGAAATCCTCGCCGCCCGTGTTCCGGATCTGATGGGCCGTGCCCGGGGCCTGCAGGAACGCCTCGCCCGCGCCCACCTCCAGCGTGGCGTCGTTCGTCCGCACCGCGGCCCGGCCCGCAATCACGACGAACAGCTCCCACTGCGCCTGGTGCGCATGGTACGGGCAGACGGTGGCGCCCGGGGGGACGCGCCGCATCTGGAGATCGAAAGGGTGCCCGCCGCCCCACGTCCCCGTGTCCTTCTTTCCGCCCAGCGCGAGGGAAATGTTGCGCACGAACGAGCGAAACTTCCCCGATGGCGATCGCTGCTCCTGCCACGGCAAGTCCTCGATCCTGATGGTATTCATCGGCCCCAGCACGGCCCCTCTCCGTCCGGGCGTCAACGCCTTGTCATTGGCCCGCAGACGCGCTTACGTGGCGGGATGAAAGCGCGCGCCCCCACCCGGCTGTCCCAGCGGCAGATTCTGGCAGGCGTCCGCAAGCCCATGCCTCCCGCCGCGGCCCCATTCGAATCGAAAAAGTCCCGGCTGCAGCGGCGGCGGGTCAAGCGGGTGGATGTCCGGCTCCTGCCGGAACGGGAGTGACTTATGCCCAAGCCGGTTCTCAAGCGAAAGCCCGCCCGCAAGCGGCCGCGCAAGGCCAAGGCCGACACGCGGGGCGCAGGCGCGGCCGAAACCCTCCTGCCTGAGCTGTCCGGGGACGCGGCGGAGGCGCGCAGCCGGATTGAACAGGCTGGAGGCGTCCTGGTCGGCCAGTACCGCGATCCGCTCGGCGGCAGCCCGCTCCTGATCGCCGTGCTGCCGCTCGCCCAGGTCGAGCCCACTCCCTTCCAACGCGACGTGTCGGATGCGCACCACAAGCGGCTGGCCGACGTTCTCGACCGCACCGGAATCTTCCTGGACCCGATCATCGCGATCACCGCCCCGACGGCCGGATTTTGGACGCCCAATGGCGGCCACCGCCTCGCGGCGATGCGCCGGCTGGGCGCCAAGGCGATCACCGCCCTGGTCGTTCCGAAACGCGACGTCGCCTGGCAGATCCTGGCGCTCAACACCGAGAAGGCCCACAACTTGAAGGACAAGTCCCTCGAGGTGATCCGCATCTTCCGCAATCTGCTGGAGGACGGCCCGGACAAGCCGGAAACGGATTTTGCGTACTATTTCGAGGAGGCCTCCTACATCAAGATGGGCCTTTGCTATGAGCAGCGCCCGCGCTTCAGCGGCGGCGTCTACCACGCGTTCGTCCGGCGCCTGACCGAGTTCAGCAGTGAGCCCCTGGCGCAGGCGCTCAAGAGCCACGCGCACCACGCCAAGATCCTGCTCGAACTCGACGACCGGGTCGGGGAAGTCGTGCAAAAGCTCAAGGCGAAGGGCTTCGTCAGCCCGTACCTGAAGACCTTCGTCGTCGCCCGCTGCAATCCCCTGCGCTTCATGAAGGAGCCCCCCACGCTCGACGAGCTTCTCGCGACCATCCGCTCCAAGGTCGACCGCTTCAACGTCGATCGCATCAAGCAGGAGGACATCGTCGCCTCCGGCGGGGCGCCGGACGAGGAGTGACGTGCGGCAGCGGCGTCCCGCCGCTGCTTCCGGAAAAGCGCTCGCCCAATAGGGCGTGAAAGCGCCTCAAGATCGACGAAGCGCCGCGCGAGAATCGACCGAAATCGCCCGAGGTGGGCTCTCAGCCCATCGCTGGAAGGTTTCGGCCGGTTATCGCCCGGCGTCTTCCCTCGCCCCCAGCCGCTGCGCTTCCGCGATCTGCTCCTGCGCCTCCACGTCCCGCCCCGCCCGCTCCAGCGCGATCGCCAGATTGACGTGCGCCTGGGCCACGGCCGGATTGGCGCGGAGGGCGCGCTCGAAGGCGTCGATGGCTTCGTTCGTGCGGCCGGCCATCAGGAGGGCGATGCCCAGATTGGTGCGCACCGCCGGCGAATCCGGCGCCTGCTCCAGCGCCTGCTCGTACTGCGCGATCGCCTCCGGCAGCCGGCCCGCGTCGCGATAGGCGTTGCCCAGGTTGTTGCGGGCCTCGGCAAAACTCGGATTGAGCCGCAGCGCCGCCTCATACTGCGCGATGGCCTCGTCCTTCCGGCCGGCCGCCATGAGCGCGTTGCCCAGATTATTGCGCACGTCCGCCCGGCCAGGGTCCGCCCGCAGCGCCTGATCGTACGCGGCGATCGCCTCCGGCAGCCGCCGCGCACCGGCCAGCGCGAGCCCCTCGGCATTGCGCGCGTCCACATCGCCCGGGCGCAGCTGCACTGCCCGCTCATACCAGGCCGCCGCTTCCGCATCGCGGCCCTGCCCGGACAGCGCCTTGCCGGCGTCAAAGTAGGCGTCCGCATAGTCCGGATCGATGCGCACCGCCGCCGCATACTGCTCCAGCGCCTCCGCAACCTTGCCCTGGGTGGCGAGGATATTTCCGTAGTTGTTGTGCGCCGCCGCGTTGCCGGGGCGGTGCGCCACGGTGTCGGCCCACAGGCCCTCGTCGGTGCGATAGACCGCGTTGCGCTGGACCGTCGCCCAGCCCAACCCCACCGCGACCGCTCCCCACGCCACCCACGCGCGCCGGCCCAGCCAGCGGTGGAGCGCCAGCACCACCCCGACCGCCAGCGGCGCCAGCGCCAGATACATCCGGTGCTCGGCCAGGGTCTGGCGCGTGCCCGGCACGAGGGAGGTCGGCGCCAGGATGGCGAAGAACCAGAAGCCCATGAAACCCAGCGCCGGCCGGCGAATCAGCGCCGCGACCGTGGCGGCGGCAAGGGCCAGCACCACCACGGCGTACGGAATGACCTCGCCGGGGGATTTCACCCATTGCACGCCGTAATCGACGATCAGGGGATGCGGCCAGACCGCGAGCCACAGGTAGTGCGCGACCGCCTGGAACTGCGTCGCCGCATACCGCCAGAAATGCACGCCCACTCCGAATCCCGCCGTCCCGCCGCGATTGCCGCCTTGGAGCACCAGCGCCGCCAGCGGAATCCAGGTCAGGGCGAGCGCGCCGTGGACCCGCCCATGCCGGCGCCACGCCTCCCGAAAGGTGCCGCTGATGAATGTCCGGTCGTAGAGCACGACCAGGACCGGGGCCGACACCATGACTTCCTTGGTGCCCATGCCGAACAGGCAGGAGGCGAACGACACGCCAAACCAGCCCTTGCCGCGGCTCCCGTTTTCCGCCCCGCGAATGAACGCATAGAGCGTCAGCAGATAGAACAGCCCCATCAGCGACTCGGCGCGCTGCACGATGTAGGTGACCGATTCGGTCTGCAGCGGATGGACCGTCCACAGCAGGGCCGCGCCGAATGCGAGCACGGTCGCCTCGCCCTCCGCGCAAAACCGCCCGCGCAGCGTGCGCCGGACAATCCCCAGCAGGGTCAGTCCGGCCAGCAGATGGATCGCCAGGTTGACCGCGTGATAGCTCCACACCCGCTCGCCGCTGATCGCATGGTTCAGGGCGAACGACTCGTTGAGCACCGGCCGCCCCGAGACCGTCAGGCCTCCCCCGGGCGGCAGCCAGGCCGGCCAGAATCCCCGCAGGCTGGGGTTGCGGCCGATCGAAATCAGGTCGTCGAACACGAAGGGGCCAGCGAAGCTGTTCGCATAGACCAGAGCCCCGGCAAGGACGATGCCCGCCGCCGCCCATGGCCACGCAGTGCGCGGCTGGCGCAGCCAATTGAGGGAAGGGGCGGGATTCAACCTCCCCACGCCTATCAAACGGCGCCGCGGATCGGCGAGCCTTTGTCGCGGGCCGAACTCGCCATTGCCTCCCGCCACCTCGTCGGCACAAAGGGATCATGCCTCGCGTTCCCGGACTGCGCAGCCCCTACGACAAGGTCGGCCGCCTCGTGTACTTTGGCCGGATGCTGGACAAGATTCGCCTGCATGCGGCGGGCCAGCTTCCCGCCGACTACCTCTCCAACCTCGGCGATGCCAAGCGCGGCATGTTCGACACGCGCTGCTGCCACTTTCTGCGCGTCGCCTATGCTGATATCCGCGAGCGGACCCTGGCTCCCGGCGCGACCGACGAATCGGTCCTCGCCTGGGCCGAAGCGGCCGGCGGCCGCCGCTCCGACGAGGAATGCGAGGTCTGGAACGGATTCCTCATGAAGCGCGGCTGGCACGACCCCGCCGAAAATGTCGCCTTCCTGCGCCGACGCGTAAAGGAAAGCGGCCTGGAAAACCGGGGCATCGAAACGTACTTCGACTACATCGACCACGACGAAGGCCGCGACGCCATCGGCGCCCGCCGTTGGGAAGGCGTATAGCCGTCTGGCCGGCGCCCCAGGTCGAACGCGGTCTGGCCGCTATCGCCATTTCCTTCGCCCCCTTGGGGAACTTCGGGGCCAAAGGACCTGCTCGCGGCGCAGCTGGCGGAAGCCCTCCGCGCCCCGAAGATCATCTTCCTAACGCCGCAGACGCCGACGGGCCCCAGCCCGCCGAGGGCGGGTTCATTTGCCGCCGTACTGATCGTCGCTGACCTTCTCCAGCCACTCGACCACCTTGCCGTCGAGCTGCTCCTGGATCGCAATGTGGGTCATCGCCGTGGCCGGCGCGGCTCCGTGCCAATGCTTTTCGCCGGGCGGAAACCAGACGACGTCCCCCGGCCGGATTTCCTCCACCGGACCGCCCCAGCGCTGCGCCCGTCCGCACCCGGCGGTGACGATCAGCGTCTGTCCTAGGGGATGCGTGTGCCACGCCGTGCGGGCGCCCGGTTCGAAAGTCACGCTGGCCCCGGCCACGCGGGCCGGCGCGCCGGGCTGGAAAAGCGGATCGATGCGCACGGCGCCGGTGAACCAGTCCGCGGGTCCCTTGTTCGACGGCTGGGCGCCGGCGCGTTTGATGTCCATGGTGAGTGTCCCCTGCGGACAAGCAATCCGCGTTGCCGCCGCCGCGCAAGCGGCACGTAGGGCGTGGTCTATCAGGCGCCCTAAAGCGGGCCGATCATTCTTGCGTCGGCGCGGGATCGCCGGATCATGGCGCCGGGTTCGATGCACGCGCATCGAAGGTCACTGGAGTGGTCGGGCCGCCGCTCTGTCCCACTCCGTTCGCGCGTGCGGACCCGGGCGCCAGCACGGGCAGGCCGCGCCTTAGCACCATGATGAAGCATGCGACTGTCCTTGCCTGCCTGATCGTTGCCACGATCGCGGAAGCCTTCGGCGACGCGACGGTTCGCGTCGGGTTGTTCGAGCGCTCGGGTATCGCGCGGCCGGCGACGATTCTCGCCGGGGGCTCCCTGCTGCTGGTTTACGGCCTGATGCTCAACCTGGCTCCGCTGCCCTTCAGCCGCGTCGTGGGGCTTTACATCGCCACGCTCTTTGTCGTGTGGCAGCTCGTCAACTTCGCCACCTTCCGCACCCCGCCGAGCGCCCCGGTCCTCGCGGGCGGCGCCCTCGTCGTGCTGGGCGGCCTGGTCGTTTCATTCTGGCACGCGTGAGAGCCCCGCCGGGGCGAGTGCGCCCGGGGAATACGGCCGCTCCGTGACCACCTCGCCTCGGTTGTCGAGCCGCCGCGCAAGATCGAGCGGATCGCCAATGCCCACGGGGCCGCGAAGCACCTGGTAGGCCCATACCTGAAAGGAGCTCAAGGTGGCCCCGCCCGCTGCCGGGAGGCGGCTCTCAGGGGCCGAGCTGGCTGCGCAGCCGTTTGATTTCGTCAATATCGACCAGGGTCAGGACCGACCCATCGATGCGATCATCCGAAGTTTTGTAGGGGCGGATCCTCAGGGAATACCAATGTCCCTGCCGGTCCCGCACCTCGAGTTCGACGGGGGCCAGCGTCGAGCTCACCTGCAGGATCAGCTGGGCCAGGTTGGCGACGTCGATGTTGAGATTGATGTCGGTCAGGGGCCGGCCCACGTCGGACGGGATCACGCTCAGGATCTTTTCCGCCATCGGCGTGAACCGCCGGATCCGCATCGCCGAGTCGAGCATCACGATCGGCACATGAACGCTGCTGACGAGATTCAGCAGGTCGTTGTTGACCCGAATAAGCTCCAAGTGCCGGGTGTGCAGCTCTTCGTTGACCGTGGTCAGCTCCTCGTTCGCCGACTGAAGCTCCTCTTTCGCCGTCTCCAGCTCCTCATTCGTGCTCTGCAGCTCCTCGTTGGCGGAGATCGTCGCCTCGTTGGTCGTGCGCAGCTCCTGGTCTCGCGCCTCGTGGCGCTCGACATAGGCGCGGAAGCGATCCCGGACGTCATGCAGATCCCGGGTGAGCTGATCGACATGCTGCGCCCACAGGGCCCGTTCGTCCGGGCGCGGGTGCGCGGGGCCGGCGGCCTCCGGCGGCGCGCGGAAAACGATGAGATAATGCAGCGGATGCGGCGGCCGGTCCAGCGGCACGACCTCGATCTGAACGGCTCGGACCTCCTCGCCCTGGGCCACGGTCGCCTGCCGCGAAACCCGCGTCTTGCCCTCCCGGGCGGCTTCAATCGCCCCGCGAATCTCGGCGGCGAGCCCATCGCGGGCCAATTTGAGGATGCTGGCGGAGGGCCGGCCGGGCTGCGGGGCGAAGTACGCCGCGGTATCGCCGCGATACTCGATGATATCGAGCTGCGGATTCACCACGACAGCGTTGGAGGCCAGTTGATTGAGAAGCACGCGGTCGGCTTCCCGCAGCACTCCATCCGTTTCCGGCTTCGAATCGTCTTCCATAATAAAGGTGGCCCTTTCCGTGCTCGCCCGTTCCACTGCCGCCTGATTTTTCGGCAGCACGAAGCCGGCCGCCCGCGCCCCCGGCTTCGGCCGGTAGATGCGAAAACGGCCATCGATCGGGAGAAAGGCGTCATGCTGCGCGGCCACGCTCTCCGCCTGGCCCAGCACCAGCACTCCGTCCGGGTTGAGCGCCCGGTGAAAGAGCGGGGTGAGCATGCGCTGCGACCTCGCCCGCAAATAGATCATGACGTTGCGGCAGCTGATGATGTCCATCCGCGAGAACGGCGGATCGCTCAAGACGTTGTGCCGGGCGAAAACGCACGTGTCGCGCACGGCCTTCTTCACCCCGTAGCCGCGCTCCGTGAGGGTAAAGAAGCGTTCGAGACGCGCGGCGCCGGCCCCGCTGACATCCGTGCTCGAATAGAGGCCGCTGCGCGCCCGCGCGATCAGCCGCTCGCTGACGTCGGTGCCGAAAAGCTGCATCGCCGGGGGCCGGCCCGCGGCTTCCAGCGCTTCAAACAGCAGCATGCTCAGCGAATAGACCTCCTCGCCGCTGGCGCAGCCTGGCACCCAGACCCGCACGGGCCGATCGGGCGGGACGGACGCGATGATGCCGGGCAGCACGCGCTCCTGCAGGAAGGCGAAGACCTCGGCGTCCCGGAAAAAATGCGTGACGTTGATGAGGAGCCCATCGTAAAGCGCGGCCACCTCCGCCGGATCCTTCTCCAGCAGGCTGACATAGTGCGGCAGGTCCGGGGCCTTGGTGAGCATGAGCCGGCGCCCGATGCGGCGGCTGATCGTGCTCTGCTTGTATTGGCGGAAGTCGACCCCGCCGGCCGAAAGCAGGCGCGCGAAGACCGGACCCACCTGGTGCGGCGGCAGGGAGGGTGTGCCGCCCGCCTCCGCCGGCTCCGGCCAAGGCGCCCCCGGCGACGCCGCCAGGCGGGCGACCTCGCCGCCGATCGCCGCCGCGCCCAGCACATGATCGATGCAGCCGGACTGGATCGCCGCCGTCGGCATCGCGGAGAACGCCGCCGTATGCGGCGTTTGCGCGAACGCCAGGCCGCCGGCACGCTTGATCGCCCTGAGTCCGTCCACGCCGTCCTGGCCATTGCCTGAAACCAGGACGCCGATGGCCCGCTCCCGGCGGTCGTCGGCCAGCGAGGCGAAGAAAACGTCGATCAGCCGCGAAACGGGCGGATGCCGGATGGCACTGAGGCGCAGCACGCCGTCCCGCACCGTCAGCTCCTGCTTCGGCGGATTGACGTAAACGTGGCTGGCCCGCAGCGCGACCCCGTCCGCGGCCCAGGCGACGGGGAAGCGCGTGGCGGCCCCGAGCAATTCGACCAGCAGCGACGCGTGCTCCTCGCCGAGATGCTGGACCACGACCACCGCCACGGCGGCGTCGGCAGGAATCGCGCCCAGCAGGTCAGTGAACGCGTCGAGTGCGCCGGCGGAGCCACCGATGCCGACGACCAGAAACTCGCCCGTAAGGTCGGGTGACGGCGCCGCTTCCGGTGAGGACCGATATGCCTGCAAACTCGTTCCTGGACCCTACCCCCCCGCGGCGAACCCGCCAGATCATTCGTCGCCCGGGCTCCGCTTCGGACTCGCGCGGCCGATATCCTGCTCGGTCACCAAGAGGCCCCGCTTCACCGCATCCATCGTCTCCTGGTTCAGCTGGATGAGCCGATCGATCCGGTCGCGCGCCTCGGTCGTCGACGCCACCTTGCGGATGGCTTTGAAGTCCTCGGCTATGCGGGAAAAGCTCGCGATCGCGGCCATGGACTTCTCCATGCGCTCGTGCATGTCCTGAGCCTTGCGTGGCTCCGGTGCTCGTGAATCGCCGCTCACAACGCCATTAATCAGAATGGCGCGGTCGAAGCGAGTTATCTCCCGTGGGGCCTTTTCCGCCCCCGCGCGCCCCGAATCCCGATCCTCTGGTCGTCGACCCTCGCCTCCAGCGGGTGGGAGAGCAAACCCGCCGTCGCCAGCGGACGCGGGCTTCACTCTCCCTCGTTCACTTCAAGTCCAATCCGTAAGGCATCGCCCCGGCAATCGCTTCGAACCCCTGGGCCAGCCAAAACTCCCGGCCCGGGGCGTTGTCCTTGGCGACCAGGATCAGCACCCGGGCGATGCCGCGTTCCCGCAATCCGGCCAGCCCGCGCTCCAGGAGCGCCCGGCCCAGCCCCCGCCCGCGAAACTCCGGCGCCACCGCGAGGTGATAGATGAGCCCGCGCCGCCCGTCATGCCCGCACAGGGCGGCCCCGGCGAGAACGCCCCCGGCCTCCGCGCAGCAGCTGAGGCCCGGATTGCGCTCCAGATAGGAGCGAAAGGACGCCTCATCGTCGCCCTCGGCAATCTCGACGCCGTCGCAGCGCCGCCAGAGCGCCACCACGGAGGGATAATCGGAGGGCCGCAGGGGACGAAGGGGGATTTCCGCTTGCATATACCTATATAGGAATATACCTATTATGGCATGGACCTCCGGACGCTCAAGGCAAACCTCCGCCAAAATGCGGACCGGAATGTCCGCCTCGTGCTGCCGGAGGGGAACCCGATCCCGGCCCATTTCCACGTCACCGAGGTGGGACGGGTGGTGAAGCATTTCATCGACTGCGGCGGCACGCTTCGCCGGCGGGAAACCTGCCTCCTCCAGACCTGGGTGTCCGGCAGCGATCCCGGCCACCGGCTGTCCGCGGGAAAGCTGGCCCAAATTTTGGAACACGCCGCTCCGGTGGCGGCGGCGGATGACTTGGAAGTCGAAGTGGAGTACGAAGCCGGCTGCGTGGCTCAATACCAGCTCGGCGCGGCCGAGGCCAGCGGCGGCGAACTGCGGGTTCAGCTGGCTCACAAGCATACGGATTGCCTGGCGCGCGAGGCGTGTGGACTGGCGCCCGCCCCTGCCGGCTGCGGCTGCGGCGATGGCCCGGGCTGCTGATCCCATGGGCCTCATCCAGATCTACCAGTGTCTGTGCGACCCGACGCGGCTGCGCATTCTCAACCTGCTCACCGAAGGCGAACTCTGCGTCTGCCATTTTCAGGAGATCTTGGGCGAATCGCAGGTGAAGGTGTCGAAACACCTCGCCTACCTCAAGGCCCGGGGGCTGGTGGAGGCCCGCAAGGAGGCCAACTGGATGATCTATTCCCTGCCGGCGAAACGCTCGAAGGAGCTGGCCGCCAACCTCGCCTGCCTGCAGGACTGCGTGCAGGAAGACGATGCGTTCCGGCGCGACCGGGAGCGCCGCCGGAAATTTGTCCGTTCCATCGCCGGCGGGCCCGCCTGCTGCGGCCCGTCCCCCACCCCACGCCTCCAGCATGAACCGTCCGCCCTACCGAGTCATCATCCTGTGCACCGGCAACTCCGCCCGCAGCGTCATCGGCGAGTATCTGCTGCGCGCCAAAGGCCGGGGCCGCTTTGAACCCTGCAGCGCGGGCGCGAAGCCGGCAGGCCGGGTCCATCCCCTCGCCCTCTGGGTGCTCAAGGAGCACTATGGCATCGACGCCTCGGACGCGCGCAGCAAGTCCTGGGATGAATTCAAGCAGGTGAACTTCGATTTCGTCATCACGGTCTGCGATCACGCCAAGGAATCCTGCCCGATTTTTCCCGGCCATCCGGTGACCGCTCATTTTGGTTCGCCCGATCCTGCCGACTGCCGCGGAACGGAGAAGGAGCAGAAATGGCTCTTCGTCCAGGTCGCGAGCCAGATCGCCCGGCGGCTCGACCTCTTCTGCGCGTTGCCGGACCCGCAGCTGGAGCCCCTGCGGGTTCGCGCCATCGGGAAGCAGTTTCCCATCGAAGGCAGGCCGGCGACGCCGGCGGCCCCTTGAGCCGCCCCGCGGCCCGCGGCGGCCTTCCCGCGTGGGCCGCCGGGGAATTCATCGGGACCTTCCTTCTCGTCTTTTTCGGCTGCGGCAGCCTCTGCGCCGCGGTTCTGACGGGAGCGCAGGTGGGGATATTTCAGGTGGCCATCGTCTGGGGGCTGGGCATCGCCATTGCGATCTGGGTTACCGGCCCCTTGAGCGGCGCCCACCTCAACCCGGCGGTCACGCTCGCGATGGCATCGGCGGCCGGATTTCCCTGGCGGCGCGTTCCCGGCTATGCCGCCGCGCAGCTGCTCGGCGCTTTCGTCGCGGCGGCGGCGCTTTATCTGGCTTTCGCGGGCCCGCTGCACGTCTTCGAGCAAACCCATCATATCATCCGCGGCCAGCCAGGCAGCGAGGCGTCGGCCATGATCTTTGGCGAGTTCTTCCCCAATCCGGGCGGCCGCCCTTTTGACTCCAAGACCCCGGCCCTGATCGGCCCCGCAACCGCCTTCTACGCCGAAACCTTGGGAACGGCCATCCTGGTCCTGGTCATACTGTGCACGGCGGACGAACGAAACGCGTCCCAGCCCCGCCTTCTGGGCGCGACGGCCATCGGCCTCACCATCACGCTCCTCATCTCGCTGCTCGGCCCCTTGACCATGGCCTGCTTCAATCCCGCCCGCGACTTCGCCCCCCGCCTCTTCAGCACGCTGGCCGGCTGGGGCAGCGTCCCCTTCACGGCAAATGGCAGCGGCTGGCTCACCGTCTACATCCTGGGCCCCCTCGCCGGCGGCCAGGCCGGCGCGCTCTTCTTCCGGCTTGGCTTCAAGGCGAAATAGAGAAGGCGGGGATTCCCGACGTGCCATGGGCGGGCGCCGCATTGCCCCTGCCCGCGATGTTCACTTCAGACTGAATACAATCGGAACCTGCAAATGCGTCGCCACCACGTGTCCGTTATGAGCTCCGGGTTGAAACTTCCAATGCGCCACTGCCCCGACAGCGGCCCGAGCCAACTCGGCATTGTCCGCCTTGATCGCGAATGCATTGCGCACGTTTCCCTGCCGATCGACGATAAAATCCACAATGACTGCGTGCCATCCCCCGTATTTGGCCATGTCCGCGGGACACTCCGGCGGAGTCTCCACCAGCGGTTTCGGAAGCCGGTCAAGCTTCGTCAGCTCGAATATCGGCCCATCGGGCGAGTATCGATTTTGGGCGAGCTGAGCCAGATTCTCTCCCGTTTTCGCGATGGCGGGCCTGCGTTCGACCGGCGCAAGCTTCGTAGCCTGGGCCAAGGCGGCCTTCATCCCATCGACATCTCCCTCGTGGGCCAGCGCCATGGCCTCCATCAAATACGCCTCCCATCTTCGCGGAGCCAAGCCAATGGCCTGCTTGGCCGCATCCACCGCCTCGGCATAGGAACCCGCTCGAACGAGCTTTGTCCCCTGTTCCAACAGGTGGGAATAGCGGACGGTTCCCGTATCTTCCGCCCGTCCCCGGCTGCCAAATAGCAGGACCTGTGCGCAAACGAGAGTGGGAAGGAGATGTCGCAGCCAGCGGCAATTCATGGGGACGAACGGATAGCCTCATCCTTCGCCGAGAACCTGACAGTCTCAACCCGATTATGCGGCATGGCCTCAAGTCATTGCCGTCTTTGGGCTTCGACCGCGTTTCGACTCGTTTGCAGCCTGCCAGCGGGCCGAATTGAATTTCGCGCTGCTCCGATTCCCGCTTGGCTGAAGCCGATTGTTCGCGATCGCCAGCCCGCACGACCGGCGGGCTCGCGACTTGCGGCGCGGTTCGATTCGCTTTCATTGCGACAGGGAGGACCAGCGGTGAACGATGCGGAGGTAATCGACATGATGTGCAGGCATTATGAAGGGCTATTCCCCATGGAATGCCCGGCGTGCCACCGGCGCTTTGCCACGCTGCGAGAGTACATCGCCGGAACTCAGCGCGTGGGAGTCGGCCGCCATTACGACGCCGAATTGGGGAATTGGGACCCGGAGAAGCCGATCGGCGGCGTCGCCATGGCCAACTGCTCCTGCGGCACCACTTTGACGCTGGGCATCGCGACCATGTCCGTGCCGCAGCAAAAGGCGGCGTTGCAATGGATCCGCACCGAGACCGCACGGCGGCGCATCAGCCAAACCGTGCTGCTGGAATACGTCCGCGATGAGGTCCGCCGGCGGACCCTGGCGGATTCGGGCCCAAGTCTCCCGTCTCGCGGTCCCAGCCCCGATGTTGCATAAAAGCGGATCAAGACCGACGAAGCGCGGGCTCTCAGCCCACGGCTCGAAGGTTTCAGCCGGTTATCGCCCGGCGTCTTCTCTCGAGACTGAGGCGATTTTCATGATGTGGGGCCGGGCAACGGGTTGCTGACCGGCTGAATCGCGACGCCACTCAGCCGCAGCGTTCCTCCCCCCCGAACGAGCGGAGCCAGCGCACAAAATGGTCGCATCCCCGCAATGGCCGGGGCATAGAATGCGATTTCCCCTATGACCCGAAGGCAATTTCTCTGGCAGGTTGCTCGGGCTGGCGGTTCCGCGGCTTTCGCAATGTCTTCGCTCGGCCTTCTCGCCCAGGACAGCGGCGGCCGGCTCGCGCTCACCGGCCGCCCCCGGCCCGGGCGCCGGCGCGTCGCCATCCTCGGTGCGGGGGTCTCCGGCATGTCCGCCGCCTACGAACTGGGCAAGCTGGGCTTTGACTGCACGGTCCTCGAAGCGCGCGGGCGACCCGGCGGACGCAACTGGACCGTGCGTCGCGGAACCGTCGAGGCCGAACTCGGCCGACCGCCTCAGACCTGCCGGTTCGATCCGGGGCTGTTCATGAACGCCGGCCCGATGCGAATCTCGCATACGCACTCGACGTCGCTCGCCTACTGTCGGGAGCTGGGCGTGCCGCTCATCCCTTTTCCGATGGTCAATGAGGCCTGCTACGTCTACGCGCCGGGCTTCAAGCGCATGCGCCTGCGCGAAGTCCATGCTGACTGGATCGGGTACACCGCCGAGCTCCTCGCCAAAGCCGTCAACCAGGACAAGCTCGACTTGGCCCTCTCTTCTGCCGACCGCAGACAGCTGATCGAGACGCTCCGCCAAGCGGGCTTCCTCAACTCCTCCCTGACCTACCCCGACAACGATCCGCCCGCGGGGTTGCAATTGGGCAGCGACGACAGCCCCCGCGGCTTCGTCACCCTCCCCGGCACGGTGGGCGAACCGGTTCAGCCGACCCGGCCGGTCCCCTTCGACACCCTGATCCGGTCGGGTTATGTCGGGCAAACCGGCCTGATTCCCGGCGAGCTCGACTGGCAGCCGACCATGCTCACTCCCGAAGGGGGGATGGACCGCCTGGCTTACGCCTTCGCGAACAAGCTGGGCGGCGTGATCCGTTACCGCGCCGTTGTGACGGCGGCGCGCCGCACATCCGCCGCCGGCGTGCGCCTGACCTACACCGATCTCGCCGACACGACCGGCGGCGCCGGCGGCACACCGAAAGAGCTCACCGCCGACTTTTGCCTCTGCA
>DASRSH010000206.1:0-16180 GCA_035656575.1 Opitutaceae bacterium | reverse complement strand
CTGCAGCTGGTCCTCAACTCCATTTTCCACCTCGACGTCTCGCCCGGCAACCTGCCCCAGACCGATTACGACACGATCCGCCGCAATCCCTGGGTCCAGCTCGCCATCCCCATCGCCGTGGGGGACAACTTCAAGGGCTACCGCATCGTCGGCACGATCCCCGAGTACTTCACCCAGGTGGAGTACGCGCCGGGGCAGCACTTCGAGCTGCGCGACGGCCGGTTGTTCGACCCGATGCGCAAGGAGGCCGTGGTCGGCAGCTTCGCCGCCCGCCGTCTGAACCTGAAGGTGGGCGACACGTTTCATCCCTACCACGGCCTGGCTTACGCGGCCAACGATCCCAACCTGGATATCCATCCGGACCTCTACCACGTCACGGGCATCCTGAAGCCGTCGAACACCCCCGCCGACCGGGTCATCTGGATCCCCCTGCACGGGCTTCAGACCATGACCGGCCACGATCCCAAGGCCGCCCACGACATCAGCGCCGTGCTGGTCAAGATGCGCTCGCCTCAATTCGGGTTCATGATGAGCACGCTTTACAATCGGCAGGGCAACCGCCTGACGTTCGCCTGGCCGATATCGGCCATTGTCGCCAACCTCTTCCAGCGCATCAGCTGGTTCGACCGCGTGCTGGCGCTGCTCGCCTATCTGATCGCCGTCATTTCCGCGGGAGGCGTGCTGGTCGCCATCTACAATTCGATGGCCGCCCGCCGCCGGGACATCGCGATCCTGCGCGCCCTGGGCGCGCGCCGCGGGACGGTCTTTGCCGCCATTGTCCTCGAGGCCGCGGCCATCGGATTGATCGGAATGATCGCGGCCTTCGCGGTGTATCTGATCACGGGCACGGCCATCGGCCAGATCGTGCGGGCGCAGACGGGCGTGGTGCTGACGCCCTTCACCTTCAGCCCGGTGATGGTATGGGCGCCGCTGGCCATGATCGCCCTCTGCGCCGCCGGCGGTCTCATTCCGGCTTGGAAAGCCTACCGCGAGGACGTGGCCTCCAACCTGGCCCCCCTGTCATGACCCGCTGTCGCCCTGTGCTGGCCGCCTGCGCCGCCGCGCTGCTGCTGGCGCCGGCGGCCTGCTCGCGCCGCTCCGCAGCTCCTTCCGAAGCGCCCGCCCCCGGATCGCACAAGGACCAGCCCCCGCACGGCGGGACGGTGATCGATCTGGGCCAGGACCTCGACCACCTGGAAATGCTGCGCGATCCCGACGCGGGGACGCTCACCGTGTGGGTGCTCGACGGCGAAATGGAGGAATTCATCCGCATCTCGCAGTCGTCGCTCCCGCTGGAGTGGAATGGCCACCCCGCGGTCCTGCACGCCGTGGCGAGCAGCGCCACCGGCGAGACGGTCGGCGACACCTCCGAATTCCAGCTGCAGGCCGATTGGGTGAAGCACACGCCGGCTTTCCACGGCCGCATCGGCCCCATCACCGTGCACGGCACGCCCTTCGCGCCGGTCACCTTCGAGTTTCCGTGACCGCGGCGCGCAAGTGGCGCGCCACGGCCGACAGGTCGCGGTCGCCATCGCCGGCGCTGACGGCGGCCTGAAAGAGGGCAAGCGCCGCCGCCGCCGTCCGCAGCGGCAAGCCCTCGCGGGCCCCCTCCTGTTGCGCGTAGGCCAGGTCCTTGGCCATCAGCTTGAGGGCAAAGAGCGGCGTGTCGTCCCCGGCTTTGATCCGCTGATAGACGTTGCGGACCATCGGACTGCCGGGGGCGCCGGGCAGGATCACCTCCATGGCCTTCTCCGGATCGATGCCCGCGCGGTCCATCAGGGCGAGCGCCTCGGCCAGGGAGGCGACCTGCACGCCCGATAGAAAGTTGTTCAGCAGCTTCACCTTCGACCCCGCGCCCGACCCTCCCACATGGACGATGCGGGCGGCCATCGGCTGCAGGATAGGGCGGGCGTCGGCCAGGACCGCCGCCTCCCCTCCGACCATGAAGACGAGTTCGCCCGCCGCCGCCTGCGGCTTGCTGCCGGTGACGGGAGCGTCCAGGAAGCGCAGCCCCGCGGCCTGCGCGGCCGCGCACAACTCCTGGCCCCACTCCACCGAAATGGTGCTGCACTCCAGCCCCAGGGCGCCGGCTCGGGCGCCCGCCAGGATGCCGTCGTGGCCGAGCCACAGCGAACGCGACGCCGGGTCGTCCGCCACCATTGTGATGATGGCGTCAGCGTCCGCGGCCGCCTCGCGGGGGGAGTTCGCCCAGGCGGCGCCGGCGGCCAGAAATTCCTCCGCCTTGGCGCGGGTGCGGTTGTGCACGGTGAGGGCAAACCCCGCGCCCAAGAGCCGCCGGGCCATGCCCGACCCCATCGTTCCCAAGCCGAGAAAGGCGACGCGCATCATGCCACACGCTGGGCGCCCGGCGCCGATTCGCAAGCGCGGGGCTCCGACAGCAGTGGCATGGGGGGCAGGCCCTGCCGTGCTTTACCTCCTTTGGAGTATGGCGGGAATGCGGGCGAAGGCCTACACTCCTCCATGGTTCCCGGCATTGTGATTGCCGCGGCGGCGCGCACCCCCTTGGGCGCCTTTCAGGGCGGCCTCGCGGCCGTCCCCGCTCCGCAGCTGGGCGCGGCGGCGCTCGGCGCAGCGCTCCGGCGCTGCGGCCAGGAGCCGCAAGCCGCCGCGATCACCGACGTGTTTCTGGGGCAGGTCCTCACCGCCGGCGCCGGCCAGGCCCCCGCCCGCCAGGCCGCGCTGAAAGCGGGACTGCCCGCGTCCGTGCGCTGCGTCACCGTGAACAAGGTGTGCGGGTCCGGGCTGGAGGCGATCATTCAGGCCGCGCGGCTCATCGCCGCGGGCGAGTCCCAGTGGGCCGCCGCGGGCGGCATGGAAAACATGAGCCTGGCGCCCTACCTGCTGCCCAATGCCCGGCAGGGCTGGCGCCTGGGGCATCAGACGGCGGTCGACAGCCTGATCCACGACGGACTCTGGGACCCCGGTTACCAGATGCACATGGGGGCGTGCGCCGAACGCTGCGCAGAGAAGTACCGCTTTTCGCGGGAGGAGCAGGATGCCTGGGCCGCGGAGAGCTTCCGCCGCGCCCGCGCGGCGCAAACCCCCGAAAAATTCGGGGCCGAGATCGCGCCCGTGGGCGCCGTCGCCGAGGATGAGGGGCCGGCGCGCTTCCAGCCCGAGAAAATGCGCCAGCTCAAGCCCGCCTTCGCGGACGAAGGCACCATCACCGCGGCCAACGCCTCCTCCCTCAATGACGGCGCCGCTGCGGTCGTCCTGGCGGCCGAAGGCGCCGCGCCGTCCGCCTGGGCGCGGATCGTCTCGTGGGCGGGAGCCGCGCAGGATCCGCTCTGGTTCACGACCGCCCCCATCGCCGCCGCCCGGGAGGCCGCCCGCCGCGCCGGCTGGCCCCTGGCCTCCATCGATCTCTTTGAGGTGAACGAGGCGTTCGCCGTCGTCCCGCTCGCCTTCGCGCGCGACTTGGAGGTCGACCCGGAGCGCCTCAACGTCCGCGGGGGCGCCATCGCCCTGGGCCATCCGATCGGCGCCAGCGGCGCCCGCATCGTCGTGACCCTGCTGCACGCGATGCGCGAACGCGGCGCGCGCCGGGGCCTGGCCGCCCTCTGCATCGGCGGAGGCGAGGGCCTGGCGCTCTGCCTGGAGCGGATCACCTGACCATGCCCCTGTGCCGCTATTGGCGCGACGAAACGAACGTGGGCTGGGTCGAGCTCAACGATCCGTCGTCGCCCAACGTTCTCGGCGGCCCGATGCTCTCGGCCCTGGAGCGGGCGGTGGACGCCGCCCGCGCCGATCACGAGGCCCGCCCCCTCGCGCGGCTTGTGGTAGTGAGCGGCCGGCCGGACGCCTTCAGCGCCGGCGCCGATCTCAAGGCGCTCGACGACGTGGCCACGACCGACGAGGCGAAAACGATTTCCCGGCGCGGCCAGGAGATTTTTCAAAAGCTGGCCGATTTCCCGGCGGCCACCGTGGCGGCGATTGCCGCGACCGCGGCCGGCGGGGGATTCGAGCTCGCCCTCGCCTGTCGCCTGCGCATCGCAGCGGACCTGCAGGGAGTCCGCCTCGGGCTGCCAGAGACCAGCCTGGGCCTGATTCCCGGCTGGGGCGGGTGCGTCCGGCTCTCCCGCCTGGTGGGCGCCTCCGGCGCCCTGGCCCATATCCTCAAGGCCCGCTTGCTGCCGCCGGCCGAAGCCCTGGCCGCCCGGCTGATCGACGCGGTCGTTCCGCCCGACCGCCTGAATCAGGAAGCCGTCTCGCGAGCGGTCCCGGCGGCGCGCCCCGCTCCGACCCCGGGGCCGCTGGCGTTTTCGCCGCCGAGCCCCGGACAGGAGGCACGGGCAGTGGCGCAGGATCTGATCCCCCGGCTCGAGACGCTGCCCCTCGCGCAGGCGCTGGAATGGGAAGGCGAGGCCTTTGCCCGCCTGCTGCCGACGCCGGAATGCCAGCGCCGCCTGCGCGCCTTTTTCCTGCGCACGGCGGCAAAGAAACGCTCGCTGGCCGGCTGGTTCCCCGCTGCCAGCCTGCCGCGGCATCAGCCGCGGCTCGAACGGGTCGGCGTGGTCGGGGCCGGGGTCATGGGCTGCGGCATCGCCCAATGCCTCGCCGGCCGGGGCGTCGCCGTCTGCCTGCACGATGCCGACCCCGACCGCGCGCTCGGGGCCGACCGGTTCCTCGGGGCCCACGCCCGCGGCGACACGCTGGCCCAGATCTCGACCACCACGGAGCTGTCCGAACTGCGCGGCTGCGACCTGATCATCGAAGCCATCACGGAAAATCTCGCGGCCAAGCGCGCGCTCTTCGCCGAACTGGCGCGCCTGGCCGGACCGGAGACGATTCTCGCTTCGAACAGCTCCGCCCTGCCGATCGAGCGCATCGCGGAGGACATCGACCGGCCGGAACGGGCCCTGGGGCTGCATTTCTTCAATCCCGTGGAGCGCATGGATCTGGTGGAGTTGGTGCTGGCGGAGCAGACCTCGCCCGACGCAGCGCAGGCGGGCCTGGCCGTGCTCCGCCTGCTCGGCAAGGCGCCCGTCATCTGCCGCTCGTCGCCCGGCCTGCTCGTGACGCGGATCCTCTTTTTCTACCTCAATGCCGCGCTCGGCCTGGTGGAGGCGGGCGCCGCCCCCGCATCCGTGGACGAGGCGATGCGCGGCTTCGGGTGGCCGATGGGGCCGCTGCGGCTCCTCGACGAAGTGGGTCTGGATGTGGCGGCGGCGATCCTCGACGAACTGGCCGGCTTCTTTCCCGAGCGGCTCAAGCCGTCGGACCTGTGCCATCAGCTCGTGGCGCGCGGGGCCCTGGGGCGCAAGCAAGGCCGCGGGAGCGGGTTTTATCGCTACGGAGCGGACGGCAAGGCGCAGGCGGCTTCCCCGGCGGCCGCCGCCTTGCCGAAGGCGGAACGCCGCTTCCAACCCTGCGATCCCGACGCGATCGTGGAGACTCTCATGTCCGTCATGGCGGCGGAGGCGGGAACCTGCCTGGCCGAGGGCGTGGTCCAATCGGGGGATGACCTTGATTTCGCGCTGATGAGCGGCGCGGGTTATCCGGCCTTCCGCCCTTCCGTTCTCACTTTATGCTCCCCCTCGCTTCCACGCTCACTCCGGCCCTGAAGCGCAGGCTCCTCCTGACGATCCTCGAGAGCCGGCACGGGGATTTGCGCGAGGAAAGCCTCAATCGCCAGGGCAAGGGGCATTTTCACGTCTCGGGGCGCGGTCACGAAGCCATGGCCGCCCTCGGCATGCTGATGGAGCGGGACGACTACGCCTGCCCCTATTACCGCGACCGGGCCTTCGTCCTGGGCCGCGGGGTGACAACGCGCCAGCTCGCGCTCGATTACATGGCCAAGCGGGAATCGTCCTCCCATGGCCGGCAGATGCCGTCGCACTACAGCTATCCGGAATTCCATGTGTGGAGCGTGCCCACGCCCACCGCCTCGCAGCTGCTCCCGGGCTGCGGGATGGCCTGGGGGATGAAGCTGGACGGCAAGCCGAGCCTGACCGTTGCGACCGTGGGCGACGCAGCCACCCGGCAGGGCGACTTTTTCGAAGCCGCCGCCTTTGCCAAGGAGCGCGCGCTGCCGCTGCTGCTCGTGGTGGAGGACAACGGCTATGGGATTTCCAGCCGCACGCGGCGCATCAACCCGCTGGCCCTGGGCGTCCTCAACGCTGACGACTGGATCGTCCTCGACGGGTGGGACCCCGAGGCGGTGTACCTGCGAGGCGCTGAGGCGATGGCCGGCGTGCGCCAGGGCAAGGGCCCCGCCTTCCTGTGGATCCGGATGGAGCGGCTGTCCAGCCATACCAGCTCGGACGACCAGAAGATCTATCGCCCCGCGGAGGAGCTTTCCACGCTGGACGAGCGCGATCCGCTGAAGGTCCTGTCGCAGCGGATGATCGACGACGGCGAAATCGCCGCCGAGGAGTTTGCCCGGCTGGGAGCCGAAACGCGCGAGCGGGTGCGCGAGGACTACGCCGCGGCGGAACGGGCGGAGAATCCCGCGGCCGCCGAACTGGAGACCAACGTGGCGGGGCCGCCTCCGGACCTGGATGAGCAGATCTTCCGGCCGGGGCGCTACCGGATGGGCGACATGATCAATCTGACGCTGCGCGCCGGGCTCCAGGCGGACCGGCGCCGGGTCATGTTCGGCGAGGACATCGAGGATCCCAAGGGCGGGGTCTTCACCCTGACCAAGCGGCTTTCCACCGAATTCCCCGCGCAGGTGTTCAATTCGCCGCTGGCGGAATCGACCATCCTCGGCGTGGCGTGCGGGCTGGCCAGCTATGGGCGGCGCCCGGTCTTCGAGCTGCAGTTCATCGACTTCGTCTATCCCGGCTGGAACCAGCTCGTGTCCAACCTGGCGACGCTGCGCTGGCGCACTTACGGCAAATGGACGTGCCCGGCCGTGATCTACGCGCCGTACGGCGCCTACCTGCCTGGCGGATCGCTCTGGCATTCCCAGGCGAACGAGTCCGCGCTCGCGCACTATCCCGGGCTGAACGTGGTGATCCCCTGCACGCCCGAGGACGCCGCCGGCCTGCTGTGGACGGCGATGCACTCCGAAGATCCCACCCTCGTCCTCATCCCCAAGCACATGCTGTGGGTCGAGCGCGAGGTGCGGGAGGCGGTGCAGGCCGTGCCGCTGGGCCGCGCCCGCCGGTGGCAGGAGGGCCGGGATGTGACGGTGGTCGCCTGGGGCAACACCGTGGAAAAGTCCCTCGAAGCGGTCGCCCTGCTCGGCGGAGGGGTCAGCGTCGAACTCATCGACCTGCGCTCGATCGTGCCCTGGGACCGCGATCTGATTGCCCGTTCCGTCGGCAAGACCGGCCGGCTCGTCGTCGTCCAGGAGGACACCGAGAACTGTTCCGTCGGGCAGATGATCATCTCGCATCTCGCGGGCCAGCCGGAAGTCTGGAGCCGGCTCAAGGCGCCGCCCCTGCTGGTTTCCAAGGGCAATGTGATGATCGGCTACAATCCGGTGTACGAGTTCGCCGCGCTGCCGGATGCCAGGCGCATCGCGGCCGCGATCGCCGACGTGATGGCGCATGCCGCCCTGCCGCGCGAAGCGGCCGCACCGCACGCGGCGCCGGCGGCCCCCGAGGCGGCGGCGGAGCCGCCGGCCCAAGACGAGGAGCTCACGATCCGCGTCCCCATTCTGGGCGAAGGGATCCGCACCGTCCGCATCGTTTCCATCCTCAAGCAGGCCGGCGACCGCGTCGCGCCCGACGAGGCGCTGTGCGAAGTGGAAACGGACAAGGCCGTTTACCCCATCGAGGCGCCGGCCGCGGGAACGGTCCGCGCCTGGCGCATTCACGAGGGGGAAACGGCCGAAATCGGCCGTGAACTTCTCATCCTGTCCGCGGCCGCCGGATCAGCCCCGCCGCCGAGCCTGCAGGCGCTGCAGCGGCCGGAAGATCGCACGTCGGGCGCCGCGCTTCAGGACGCGCTGGCGCCGCGCGCCGCCCCGATCGCCCCCGCCCGGCCCGCGCGCGCGGCCTCCGGCCAGCCCGAGCCCGCGCTTTCCCCGGCCATCGTCCGGCGCATGGGCGGGGTGGTTCCGGCCAACATGCAGATGGATGCGCGCTGGAAGGCCGTTGCGGAGGCGCGCGCGGCCGCCAAGGCGGCCGGACTCGATCTCACGCCCTCGCTCATCGCCGCCTGGTGCGTGGTGCAGGCCATGAAGCGGCATCCGCCCTTCCGCCGCACCGTGGATGGCAGCGGACAGATCGATGAAACCGAGCACTTCGACCTCGGGCTGGCCGTGGCCCTGGATCTGGGGCGGCTGGCCACCGCGGTCATCGCCGGCGCCGCCGATCTGGACTGGGCCGCGTTCGCGGACGCGTATCACGAGGCGATCGCCCGCGCCCGGGCCGGCCAGCTGCCGGACGTCAAGGCCCCCCTGAACCTGACCAGCCTCGGCGCCTTCGGCGTTGAAGGCGGCACGCCCATCGTCGTGCCGCCAGCGATGGGCACGCTCTTCGTGGGCACGGCCCACCCGCGCATGGTGGAGGAGGACGGGGTGGTTTTTCCCGTCGACGTCGCGACCCTTTCGCTGACCTTCGACCACCGCGTCGTCAACGGCGCCGGCGCCGCCGCTTTCCTGCACGACGTCAAGACCGGCCTGGAAGCCTTCAAGGCGCCGCGATAGGCGCGGGCTTGCCGGCGGCGTCGATGGCGACGTAGGTGAAGATCCCTTCAGTCACCCGGTGGTGCGCCCCGTCGGCGAAGCGCTGCACCCAGGCCTCGATCGCCACCTGCAGCGAGGTGCGGCCCGTCCGGCGCACGCGCGCGTAGCAGGTGATCAGATCTCCCACCAGCACGGGCCGGACGAAGCTCATCGCCTCCACCGCCACCGTCACGACGCGGGTGCGGGCCTGCGCCCGCGCGAGCACGGCCCCGCCCAGGTCCATTTGGGACATGAGCCAGCCGCCGAAGATGTCCCCGTTCGCGTTGGCGTCCGCCGGCATCGCGATCGTGCGGATGACCACCTCGCCCTCCGGCGACGCGGTCATGGCTTGGGCCCCCACACCGGCGGCCGCTTGTCGCGAAACGCCGCCACCCCCTCGATCATCTCCGAGGATTCGCGCTGGTGCTGGTGCACTTCCAGGGCGTCGTCGAGGCTGGCGCCCAGCGCCTGCGGCCACAGTTCGTTGAGCCAGCGCTTGCTGATCGCCACGGCGCCGGGCGCCCCGCCCAGCACCTCGGCGGCCAACGCGCGCGCGGCCGCGTGCAGTTCGGCCCCCGGCACGATCCGGTTCACCAGCCCGATTTCCCGGGCGCGCGCCGCCCCGATCATGACGCCGGTCAGGAGCAGTTCCCGCGCCGCCCGGTCCGGCACCTGGCGCCGCAGGAAGACCCCGGCCAGCGCTGCCACCAGGCCGCGGCGCGTCTCGGGATAGCCGATCCGGGCGTCCTCGGCGGCCACGACCAGATCGCAGGCGGTCATTAATCCGGCGCCGCCGGCGACCGCCGCACCCTGCACCGCCGCGATCGACACGAACGGCCCCTCGGCCAGCGCGCGGTACACCGCGGCGATCAATTCGCTCGAGTCCTCGGTCGTCGCGGGCTGCGCGGCCTCGTCCAGATCGAGGCCCGCGCAGAAGGACGGCCCTTCGCCCCGGAGGATGACCACGCGGGCGTTGCCGTTGGCCCACTGCAGCCCGTCCCAGAGGGCCCGCAGCAGCGCCACGTTGAGGGCGTTGCGCTTCTCGGGCCGGTTCAGGCACAGCGTGCACACCGCGCCGTCGGCCTCCCGGCGCACCAGCGCCTCGCTCATGGCCCGTCCTCCGGGCAGTCCACCGGCATCTCCAGCAGGGCCTGCCCGAGGGTCTTGCCCTGGGCGTCGATGCGCAGCGAGCGGCTGCCGCCGCCGCCGAGCGCGTGCGGCAGCAGGAAGTTCAAGGCCTCCAGGTTCGGCGCCTCGAAGCGCACGACCGTCCCGACCCCGAGCGGGCGAAACCACTCCTCGACCCGCGCCGCGGTCACCTGGTCGCGGATCCATGGATACGCCGCGGGGGTGCGGGCGAAGAGGGCCACGTTCGCCGCGTTTCCCTTGTCGCCGCTGCGGGCGAAGGCGATGTCGCGGAGGCGCTTCCTCATAGGAGCTCGATCTTGGCCTCCGCCGCGCCCCGGTCAATCAGGCACGGCCAAAAGCCGAAGATCGGCAGCACCTTGGGACGGCCGGCGGCGTAGCCGGTCACCCCCGAGGGGCCCGAGGTCACCAGGGAGGCCACTTCGCGGGCAAACGCCCGCACGGGCGCCGCCTCCTCGGCCGAGACGCTGACCCGCAGGACCGTCTCCATCAGGTCGGTGTCCGACATCCGGCTGGCCAGGCCCCGGACCGAGGCGCCCGTGCCCAGGCATTCGATGAGGGTGTCGCGAAACCGGGCCCCGTCGCCCTGCAGCCGCCGCAGCAGGCCCTCGCCGGCGTGGCGGGCCTTGCGCACGGCGTCGTGGCCAAAGATGACCACCTGGCCGTGCGCCTTGTAACCGTCGCGGTAGGCCGCGCTCACCTTCAGGGCGGCGGGCGGCGGCCGCCCCCGGGCGCCCCGGACTTCGACGCGGTCGGGGCCGGCCTGGGCCAGGCGCAGACCCAGGAGGGACACGGTGACGTCCGGGGAAAGGTAGGCGTCGGGATCGCCGATCTCATACAGGAGCTGTTCCTTGACCTGGGGGACTCCGATGGCGCCGCCGGTGCCCGGCGGCTTGGTCAAAACGAAGCTGCCATCCGCCTGCACTTCGGCGACCGGAAACCCGATGCTTCCCGAATCGGGCAGGCCGAGCCAGTCGGTCGAGAAGCCGCCGCAGGCCTGCGTTCCGCACTCGATGACATGGCCCGCCACCGTCGCACCGGCCAGCTGCTCGTGGTCGGTCAGGCGCCAGCCGAAGTGCGCCAGGCAGGCCGCCACGGTCAGCGAAGGATCGGCGACGCGGCCGGCGATGACGATGTCCGCCCCCTGCCCGAGCGCGCCGGCCAGCGCCTCGGCCCCCAGATAGGCATTGGCGCTGACCAGCCGCTTCGCGTACGGAGCCAGGGCTTCGCCGGTTTCGAGGTTGGGGAAGCGGCCGGGATCGGCCTGTAACCGGGGCAGGACGTCGTCGCCGGTCACCACCCCGATCCGGAGCCGCCCCACCCCCTCCCGGTCCAGGCGCTCGCGGCAGGCCTGCGCGCAGGCGCGCGGATCGAGCCCCCCTGCGTTGGTCACGATCCGGACCTTGCCTCCGTCGCGCCAGAACGGCGCCACTTGGCCGAGGACCTCGAGAAAGTCCCGCGCGAAACCCGCCGCCGGATCGGCTTCGCGCTGTATGGCCATGATGGAAAGCGAAAGCTCAGCCAAATAGTCCAGCGTGAGGAAATCCAGGTCCGGCTGCCGCTGCAGAAGCTTGCGCGCCGCCCCCGGCTGATCGCCCCAAAACCCGGCCGCATTGGCGATCTTGAGCGGCCGGGGGTTCATACCTGCAGCACGCCGGTGCGAAAACGGGCGCCGGCGCCATAGCGCACGCCCGCCGCGGGACGCTGCGCCGTCGTGAGGGCGTGGATCAGGACCGCCCGCGTGTCCTCGGGCGCCACGATCGCGTCCACCCAGCCGCGGGCCGCCCCGTAGCGGATATCGGTCTGCTCCTCGTAGGCGGCGCGCACGCGCTCGCGCAGCGCCTTCAGTTCCTCGGCCGCGCGGCCGGACTGCCGGCGGGCCAGGATCTGATACACGACGTCGCTCGCCTGCGCGGCGCCCATCACCGCATAGCGCGCCTGGGGCCAGGCGAAGATGAAGCGCGGGTCGAACGCCTTGCCGCACAGCGCGTAGTTGCCGGCGCCGAAGCTGCCGCCGAGGATCACCGTCAGCTTCGGCACGGTGGAATTGGAGACCGCGTTCACCAGCTTGGCGCCGCTGCGGATGATGCCGGACTGCTCGGCCTCCTTGCCGACCATGAAGCCCGAGACGTCCTGCAGGAAAAGGAGCGGAATCCGGCTCTGATTGCAGTCGAGCACGAACCGGGCGGCCTTGTCGGCCGCGTCGGCGTAGATGACGCCGGGCATCTGCAGCTCGCCGCGCCCGGCCTTGACCCGCACGCGCTGGTTGGCGACGACGCCGACGGGGCTCCCATCCAGCCGGGCGTAGGCGCACACGAGGGACTTGCCGTAGCCGGCCTTGTATTCGTTCCAGCTCTCCCGGTCCACGAGGCACCGGGCAGCGTCCCGCACGTCGTATTCATGGCGGCCGTCCGCTGGCACGATCCGGCGCAGGTCCGCGGCCGGGCGCTCGGGCTCCAATCCGGTCGGGGCCTCCGGGTCGGGCGGCAGGAGGGCGACGAGCTGCCGCAGGCGTTCCAGGCACGCGCGGTCGTCCTTCTCCTGAAAGTCGATCGTCCCGCTGAGCGCGGCGTGCATCGCCGCCCCGCCCAGCTCCTCGCTCGTCGCCTCCTGGCCGATCGCCGCCTTCACCAAGGACGGCCCCGCCAGGTACAGGCCGCTGCCCTCGGTCATCAGGACCTTGTCGCACAGGACGGGCAGGTAGGCGCCGCCGGCGATGCAATTGCCCAGGATGGCGGCGTACTGGGGCAGGCCGGCGGCGGAAAACACGGCGTTGTTGCGAAAGATCCGGCCAAAGTCGTCCTCGTCGGGAAAAACCTCGTCCTGCAGCGGCAGGAAGACGCCGGAGCAATCGACCAGGTAAAGCAGCGGCAGGCCGCAGTCGCCGGCGATGCGCTGGGCGCGGAGGATCTTCTTGCAGGTCATCGGGACGAACGCGCCCGCCTTCACGGTGGCGTCGTTGGCGACGATCATCACGCGGCGGCCCGCGACCGTGCCCACCCCCGTCACCACCCCGGCGCCGACGAAGTCCCCCCATTCCGAATACATGCCGTGGCCGGCCCACAGGCCGAGCTCGAGGAAGGGGGCGCCGGGATCAAGCAGCGCGGCCAATCGCTCCCGCACGAACAGCCGTCCCAGCTTGTGCTGCCGCGCCAGCCCGTCGGCCCCGCCCCCGGCGCGCAGCCGCTCCTCGTCCGCCGCCAGCCGGCGGCACAGTTCGGACCAACCCTCCGCAGTCCGGGGTTCGGCGGTCGCGGCCATGAAAGAAGCATGTGCGCTTGAAGGGGACCGCGCAAAGATTATGTTGCGATTCACCCCATGGAACCGCTTGCGGATGGGTCTTCCCTCTGGCGCCGGGCGCTGTCCGCGGCCGACCGGGCCTTCCTGAAACGAGTCGAGGCCTTTGCCGCCGACGAGGTGGCCCCGAACGCCGAAGCCTGGGAGCGCGCGGAGGAGCTGCCCCGGGAGACTTTCACGCGGGCGGGACAGGTGGGTCTCATGGGCGTGACCGTCGCGCGCCGGCTGGGTGGCCGCGGCCTGAGCTATGCGGCCTACGCCCTCGCGATACGCGAGGTGGCCCGCCACCAGGCGGCGCTGGCGATCGACATCGCGGCGCACAACGCGCTCGCGACCGGCCACGTGCTGCGCCACGGCTCTTCCGCCCAGGTGCGGCGGGTGGTGCCCCGCCTCGCCACCGGCGAATGGATCGGCGCCTGGGCGCTGACCGAGCCGGAGGCCGGCAGCGACAGCGGCGGCATCCAGACGCGGGCGACGCGCCGCGGGCGCGCGTGGGAGCTGAACGGCTTCAAGCGCTTCATCACGCTGGGCCGCAAGGCGGACATCCTGGTCGTGATGGCGGCTTCGGGCCGCACCCGGGAGGGCAAGAAGGAAATCAGCGCCTTTTTGGTCGAGCGGGGGCAAATCCGCCCCCGGCGCAAGGTGCCCACCTGCGGCCTGCGGGCCAGTGAGACGAGCGAATTCGAGCTGGTGCGCGCGCGCGCCGAATTGCTGGGGCCGCGGGGATCGGGGCAGTCGGGCGCGCTCGCCTGCCTGGACAAGGGGCGCATCGGCGTGGCCGCGGTCTCCCTGGGCCTGGCGCGGGCGGCCCTGGACGCCGCGCTGCGGCACGCGCTCCGGCGCCGGCAGTTCGGCCGCGCGCTGGCGGAATTCCAGGCCATCCAGTTCATGCTCGCGGACTGCGCGACGGAGCTGGCCGCGGCGGAACTGCTGGTCCTCCAGGCCGCCACCCTCGCCGATGCGGGCGCCCGGCACACGCTGGAATCCGCGCAGGCCAAGCTGTTCGCCTCCGAAGCCGGCTCGCGCATCTGCAACCGCGCGCTCCAGATTCACGGCGGCCTGGGCTACACCCGCGATCTCCCCCTCGAGCGCTACTGGCGGGACGCCCGCCTGAGCGAAATCGGCGAAGGCTCCTCCGAGGTCCAGCGGATCGTGATCAGCCGGAACCTGCTGCGCGAGCTGGCTGCAAGCTGATCGGTCCTAGGCTGATCCCGGGGGGGGCGTTTCAGCCGACGCTTCGCCGCCCGCAGTTGTGGCATTGCCAAGCGCAGCCCGGCGGGGCGTACTCAAATGCAATGAGGTCGTTCCCGGGAGCTTCCCGTCTGGCTGGCGTCATTCTGGTGCTGATGGGATTCTCCGGCTGCCTGCGGCAGCGGGTCGCGGTGGAGATCGTGCGGGCGCCGAATCATCGGCCGCCGCGCGCGGATCTGCGTCTGACGAACTTTGCCGCCTTTCGGGACCGGGCCGACCGCATGTACGCCGCGGCCTGGACGGTGCCGGTCGGGCCGCCGGCGGCTGCCCTGTCCGTGGCAGTGGTGAATCCGGGCGACTATCGCTTGAAGCATTCCGTCGGTCCGCTCAAGCTGACCGATGGCCGGGTCGCCTTCGGGCCCACGACCGAGTGGGCCTATCCGCCGCGGGCGCTGCGGGGCGGCGGCGCCCCGCTCGCCACCGTGTTCGTCCTTCCCGGCTATACCGACAGCAAGGAATCCCTTCTCTTTTGGGCGCTGTTTCTCGCCCAGCACCACTACCGCGCCATCCTGGTCGACCTGCGCGGCCAGGGGCGTTCGACCGGGGACTGGATCACCTATGGGGCGGTCGAGCATCAGGACCTCGGGCAGGTCCTCGACGACGCCGCGCGGCGCGGATGGATCGCCGGCCCGGTCGCGGCGCTGGGCGTCTCCTACGGCGCCAGCATCGCCTTGCAGTGGGCGGGGCACGACGGGCGGGTCAAGACCGTCGTCGCGCTCGAGCCCTTCAGCGACCCGCGCCGGGCCGTGATCGACTTCGCCCGCGCGGTCGAGCCCCAGGTGGCGCGTTATTTTTCCGACGCGGCGTTTGGCGCGGCGGAGGATCGGGCCGCGCAGCTCGCGCATTTCTCATGGGCGGATGCCAGCGTCCTCGGCAGCGTGGCCCGGACCGCGGCGCCCATCTTCTATGTTTACGCGGTTCACGACCACTGGGTGCCGCCCGAAAATACGCTGAAACTGGCGGCACGGACAAAGAGCCCACATGCCGTGATGAGCGTTCATTTTACCAACACCGGAACGATCGACGATCATTTGATGCTGTCGTGGATGCTTGAGGTCGGGGTCGGCCCCGAGGTGATCCAATGGCTGGGGGCGACCGTGGGCGGGGGGAAGCTGGGGGATTTTGGGCAGCGGAATTGAAAGCGCCCGGCGCCGCGCGTTGCGCTTTGCCGGGGCAGCCTTTCGCATTGCGAAAGGCTGGCGGAGAGGGAGGGATTGGATGGCCCTGTCGGGCCAGTCGCTGACGCGACCGCCCTTCGGGCGTCCTGGCCGCTTCGCGGCCTCGAACCGTTCGAATCCCTCCACCGCTGCCTCACTTGGGGTAGGATTCGATCTTGGTGCGTGGCGGAGAGGGAGGGATTCGAACCCTCGGTACCCTTGCAGGTACACATGATTTCCAATCATGCACATTCGACCACTCTGTCACCTCTCCGGGGCAGGCTCACGCAGGCATGAAGGGGTAGCCCAACGAGTTTCCCCGCCGCTTCAAGGCTTTTCCTTGGCCGCAGAGATGTCGTGACGAAGGGGCGCGGACCGGACAAAGCTATGGGAATGGCATCCGCGTCCCGCTCTCCGTCCGTCTTCACCCGTCGCCAGTTTCTCCGTACGGCCGCCATGGGCGCCGCCGCCCTCGCGGCGCCACGGGTGGCGCGGGCGGCCGGCGCCCCGTTTCTGCCCATCGTCGGGTCGGCCGAGTCGTTCAAGTTCATGAGTCCGTCCGCACTGGCCCGGTTTGCCCAGGTGGTGGGCTGGACGGGCATGGCCGCGTCGGTCCGGCAGGGCGGCCATATCGAACCGGAGCACGTCCGGGACGATCTGCCGGAATTCTTCAACGCGCTGCAGCAGCGCG
>DASRSH010000205.1:0-2913 GCA_035656575.1 Opitutaceae bacterium | reverse complement strand
TTCCCCTGCGCACGGCCGACATGGGTATATTCCTGATCGAGGATGAAGGTGGTCTCGGGTAAATCCGGCCGTGTTACGGTCAGCTTCGGCTGGCTGTCGTACATCCGGATGGTCATCGGCTCGGCCGTGGTGATGGTCGGCCCCACTTTCGCGGAACGGACGGTGCCGGCATCGGCGCGGCGCGCGCCCTCGAAGAGCAATTGCTCCCACGTGGAGGAGACGGTCTTTTTGTGAGGAAGAATATCCTCGTCGAGCGAGAAACCACCGCCGGGCCAGGTCAGCATGGTGTAAATTGCCTCTTCGCCCTCGATAGTCCCGCAAAGGGCGTGCAAAACTCGCCCATGTTGGATGTAAATAAAGCCGTATGATTCACCCGATCGGAACGTTATTTGCCCACTTCGACGGCTCAGACAGCACATCTGCAGGACCTCGGGCAACCCCATCTGCGCCTGTGCGCTAAAACCAGTCGTTCCCGTGGATTCGGGCGTGGGACCGGGGTTGGAATTAGGCTGGCTCATCGGCTTGACGACATTTGCTGTTGCAAGTGAAATATAATAGTGCACCATCACGGGAGCTTGACAAGCTTTACAAGCCCGACTCATCCCCCTTTTAATCTATGGCCTTGTTTTCGTTTGGCAAAAAGAAAGAAAAACCTCCGGAAGTAGCTGCCCCTGTGGGTAAAACGCCACCAGCGCCTCCGAAAGTCCAGAATCCTCCCCCCAGCGCTTCTTTTCCGACAATCAAGCCGCCCCAACCGACGGGGATGATGCCCGGCAGCGTGTCCCCAGGCAGTGTCGCGACGACCCAGCCGATGTCCATGCCGCGGACCGGCCAGACCGGCCTTCGGCCGAGCAAGCCGGGCACGGGACAGTCCACCCGTTCCACCCAGCGGATCGTTTTGCCCACCCCTCCCGGGGCGGTGCGTCCCGATAACACCCGTTCCCTGGCCGCCGCTGCGCCCGCAGGCAAAATCAACCTGCCGGCCGGGATGATCTTGCGCTGCATGCCGGCGGAGACGCTGTCGAGCGATATCACCGAGCTGGAGCGTACCGGCGCCGCGGCGACGGAAGTTGCCCTGCCGATGAGCATGATCCTCGGTCAGCTTCCCTCCGGAAAAGTCGAGATGACGGTGCAGGATCTCATGCCGCACATCCCGCCGGGATTCCTGAAGCCGGTCGAGGCGCTGACCAACGACCTGCAAACGGTCGTGAGCTTGCCGTTGATGGATGTGGTCATGCGCATCCCGCCGGACTTGCTCGCGCTGCGCCCGGACCAGAAGGAAGTCGACGCCGCGGTCATCAACATGGCCGATCCGTTCACCGAGGAAGTGCTCCGCGAGCAGGCGGAGGCCGCGCGCCGCCAGGCCGGCGCCAACATCATCGACGAGAGCGAGGCGCCCAAGGAAGAATTTGTGCCCAGCGGCGGGACGCGTTCCATCGCGCCGCCGCGCCGGCCCAGCGTCGAGCCGCTCGCGCCCACGCGCACAGCGGCAACGACCCTGGCCGCGCCGACCATTCCCACCGCGCGTTCCACGCCGCCCGGCCTGGCCCCGCAGCGTCCGCCCGTGCCCGCCACGCCGCTGCCGCCCGCCGCGACCGCGCCCGCGCTGCCGCCGACCGCCGCGCGCACGCCCACGGGCCAGATACCGACGCCGACGCGCATGTCCGCGCCGTTGCCGCCACGGCAGCCGTCGTCTGCCATCACGTCCGAGCGTCCGCCGCCGCCCTCCCTGCCGCCGGTCGCGCTGGCCGGCGCGCCGGTGCCGCCCGTGCCGCGCGCGACGGGACCGATTCCCGCCCCGCCGCCGCCGCGGCATACGACGTCGCTGCCGACCGCGGCGCGCCGCACCGGCACACTGGCCTCGCTGAGCCAGTCACTCACCGGCGCCGCCAAGGCCGCGGCCGTTGCCGCAGCCGCGAGCGGAGCCGCCTCCGCTGGGTTGATCGTCGAGAGGGAAGAGGCGAAGCTGATGCCGCCTGAACCGCCCGCGCCCGAACCTGTAGCGGAAGCGCCCGAGCCGGAAGCTCCCGGACCGGAGCCCGTGGCTGAAGCGGCCGTTCCGCCCTCGCCGCCTGATGCGAACAAGGATGATTTGCAGCGCCTGGCCGCGCTCGCCATGGCCCAGTTGGGTGAAACTGAAGAGCCCGTCGCGACCGAAGCACCCGCTGAGCCGACGGCGGATAGGCCGGTGCCTGTTACCTCCTTCACCCCGGCGTCGGAGCGTCAGACACGGCCGGTGACGATTCTCCCGGGCACGGAATTCGCGCCGGTGGCGAAAACGGAGCCCCAGTCGCCAGCCGAGCCGGAGATTGCCCCGGAACCCGAAGTGAGCGCACCGGAGCCGATTCGCGCGCTCGAGCCCGAAGCCGCCGCGCCGGCGCCTGAACCGATTCGTGCACCGGAGCCGATCCGCGCGCCCGAGCCTGTCGCCGCCTCGCCGGTGATTGAGCCAATTCGCGCACCGGAACCGATCCGCGCGCCCGAGCCCGTCGCTGCCTCGCCGGTGATTGAGCCGATTCGCGCGCCCGAGCCCATCGCTGCTGCACCAGCGCCCGAGCCTGATCAAGGTGTCGACGGCTCCGCCGCCGCCGTGGCGTTCAATCTCAACACCTGCACCGCGGACGACCTGATGCACCACATCCCGGGCGTCACGACCTTGGTGGCCGCGGCGATCATCGCGCATCGCGGGAAGATCGGCACCTACGCCAAGCTCGAGGACCTGCTCAAGGTTCCGGGCATGACCCGCGAGGCTTATACCGGTCTCACCGGCGAGGAGCCCCCGGCGGTCAAGCCGCCGATGTCGGTCAACGACCTGCTCGGCTTCCCCGAGAGCCAGTATATCTCGCTCAAGGACGTGACCGACCGCATCTCATGCTGGCCGGACGTGACCGGCTGCCTGCTGAGCCAGAGCAG
>DASRSH010000204.1:0-25141 GCA_035656575.1 Opitutaceae bacterium | reverse complement strand
TGTAGGCGGCCGGCGTGATATCGGTCCAGCAGCTCGCCGGCGCCGCGCGCAGCCATTCCCACAGGACGTCCGGGTGGCCCTGGCGGTACTTCCGTCGGCCGCTCTTGTGGACCCTGCCGGGCATTGTGATGCCCTGCGCGTCGAAATCGAGGTGCTCGCGCTGGATGCGGCCTGCGGATGATGCGCGGAGTCCGCCGAACGCCTCGAGGGCGAGCCGGCCGACCACGGGCTCATTGCGGTTGGCTTCGAAAAGGGCCCGCACGTGCTCCGGCGGCATCACGACGCCGTCCTCCTCGTCAACCTGGATGGGCTTCACCTTCGCGGCGACGTTGGTCCCGATCCACCCCTCCTCCACCGCGCGCTTGAAGAAAACCAGGACGTTCTTGCGGTGGTTGCGCAGCGTGACAGGTGCCATGGGCTCTCCGGTGTCGGGGTCCTTGAGCGCGGCGAGCCAAGCCCGGATCTGGTCCGCCGTGATGTCCGCCAGGCGCTCCTTGCCGAAGGCGGCGCTGAAGCGCCGGGCCAGGTGCATATCGAGTTGGCGGTACGTGTCGGTCCTCTCCCGGACGTCCTCGGCGTGCCGCAGCTTCAGATATTTCTCGATCGCGTCGGACGTGAGGATGCCTACGTGCCGCAGTCGGTGACCGTTGCGGTCGGCCCACTCGCGGCAGATCACGCGCAGGTCCGCGGCCCCGACGATCGCTTTGGCGTCCTGGTACTCCCGCCAGCCGGCCGGGTCGAACGTGAGGACGGAGCGGCCGTGTTCCTCGCGCTTGGCATTCATCGACTCGGCGGCCCGCCAGCGGTCAATTTCGCTGGCGAAGGCCTTGAACTTTCGCCTGCCGCCATGGCGCCAGCGCATGACGAATGGGTTTGGCTTATCCTCGCGGTGTTCGAAGTGGATCCCCGTGAAAGGAGAACACTTGCTCTTCGGTGGGCGGATCGCGTCCACCGGCAGTGGGCGGTTGGTGGTCATTTTTTGGTTTCATCGGCAGCAACCAGGACCAACCAGCACCAGTAAACACGTGTTAACTTCACTCTGAGCGGGGTTGTTCAGAGGGAAAATGGTCGGGCCGGGGAGATTCGAACTCCCGACCTCTTGCACCCCATGCAAGCGCGCTACCAGACTACGCTACGGCCCGACAGAAGGAGGGTCAGGCAATACCAGGCCGCCGCCTGAAGCAAGGGGATTCTCCCGTCAGCCCCCCGGGGCGGCGGCGGCCGACTGCTGGGCCGCCATGCTGCCCAGATTCTCGGCGATGTTGGCGATCACCGGCGCAAACCACAGCAGGACCGCGGCCACCGTCGCGAGCACGGCCTTGCCGATCCCGTGGTGGGTGACGAAATAATACGCCGTTCCCAGTCCGATCAGGCTGAGACACTTGAGGATCGAGTAAACGTATCCGGTGATGTTATTGAGTCCGTTCTGCAGGCCCTGATCCATGTTCTGGGGCCCGTTGAAGACGGCGCTGGCGTTCTGGGCGTGAACCGGGGCGGTGGCAAACAGCACCGCCAATCCGACCACGACTCCGGCGAGGAAAAATCGATTTCGTGCCATGCCCGATAATAGCAACCGGCGGCCCCCCACTTTCTTTCCTCGTGCGCGTGCCATCTTCGGGCATGTCCAATCCCATTGACCCGAAACGCTCCTCCGGCTTCATTGCCGGCATGTTCGCTCGCACCCTCCGCACCGTCATGCGCGAAACGGTCGAGGAACTCGTCACCCCGCAATTTCAGGAGCTTAAGCGCGGCCAGGAACGGCTGGAGGCAAAACTGGATTTCCACGTGCAGCGACTGGACACGCGCATCGACCTGCTCACCCAGCAGCAGCACCGCATGGTCGAGCAGGTCGCTGCGCTGAGGTCGGCAAGCGACGTTTCGGCCACGCTGCTGCACCGCATCGACCGGCTGGAAGACAAAGTGTTCGGCTAGCCGGGCCAGCCTCTGCAGGGCGAAACGCGCGCTTGTTATTATCGGCGCATGTTTCCCCTCACCTGTCTGCTCGCGCTCGCGCCTCCTCCCGGCGGCTCGTCGGCCGCCGGCGCCGACATTCCGACGCTGTCGATCTCCCAGCTGCCGCCGGGGGTCAAGCCCCTGCTTCTGCCCCCGCACCTCCCCGGTTACGACTTGCGCGTCTTGGACGAGCGCAAGCCCGTCACGCTCGAAACTCCCGGCGGGAAATTCGAGGTGCGCCTGCCGATTTACTTTTACTTTCCGGCTGAAGACCGCCGGGAAGGCCTCCGGCTCGTGCGGGAGGCGGCCGACGAATTGCGCCGCGCCGCCCATGAACCCGATCCGGCGAGCGCCGACCTCGATTCCCTCCTGGGCCGCCTCGAGCGCGGCCTCGATCTTCTCGGCTCGCCCTAGGATGGAGCCTCTGCGCTATCACCGCCAGCTTTCGCGCTCGATCTACATCTGGGGCATCTTCACCCCGCGCGACTTCGCGCTGCTGATCGCCGGCCTCGCCGCCGACATGGTCACGCTCGAAAGCAATCTCGTGATGCTTGCCCTGCTGGTGGCCTTTCCCGCCTATCTGGCAGCGTTCCGCCTGGGCCGGGCGCCCGGCTACGACATTCATCTTCTTCGCGCGTGGGTCACCCCGCGCCACTTCCGGCCGGGCCGCGAAGAACGGCCTGACCCCTCCGGTCCATGATCGCCGCCGCGCGCAAATTCCGCCGCACGAATTCCATGAGCGCGTTCGCCTTCGGCGCCGAGCTCTCCGCCCTCGACTGCGAACAGGGCGTGGTCGTCAACGCCGACCGCTCCCTCGGCTTCGGCTTCCGGCTGGCGGCCCCGTACACACCCACCCAATCCGACGACGCCATTGCGGAAGCGTATGGGCGCCTGGGCGGCTTCCTGAACACGCTGCCCGACCATTTCGATTTTCAGGTCATCTGGACGCAGCATTCCCGGGCGCGCGAGCTGGAGCACGCGCTGGCCCTCAGCCCGTTCTCGCCCGGGCTGATCGGGGAGGTCCAGCGCGAGCAGCAGCAGAACCTGACCGATCTGCTGCGCGAAGGGCGCCTGCGCTGGATCGAGGTCTATTTTCTGCTCGTCCGCAAGTGCCCGCCAGCGGAGCAGCCGGCCCGAACGGGCATCCTGAAGTTCTTCACCGGCGGCACCGCAGCCCTCCGCCGCGACCGCCAGGCATTCGAGGCCGGCGCCGCCGAGTTGCTGCTTCACGCCGGCAACCTGAGGGCCATCTTCGAATCCCTCGGCTGGCAGCCGGCCGCGCTCGGCGAGCCGGAGGTCCTGCGGCTCTTCTTTCAACGCTGGAACCCCCGGCAATTCGAACTGGGCTCCGATCCCGGCCCGCCGCGCGCTCCCCGGCCGCCGTTCAACGAACGCTACGCCCACTCGGCCTTCTCCTGGGATGCATCCGGATCCGCCGAACTCGACGGTTGGAGCCACGCGATCCTGACGCTCTACGAGCCTCCCGCCGAGTTTGGCCGGCCGGTGTTCGACGACCTTCTGCTGCTCGCCGGGCTGAGGCGGGCCGAGCTGGTGGTCAATGCCGAGCGCGGCGACCGCCTCAAGCGGCTGAAGCGCCTCAAGCTTCTGCTCCAGCAGCGCCAGGGCGATTCGCACACCGCGTCGGACCCGGCGGAGCGCGCGGCCACCCTGCAGTTGACGCAGGAGCTCGAGGAGATGGGCGCGCAGTCGGAAGCGACGTGGCGCGCGGCGTGCTACCTGCACCTGTGGGCGCCGAATGCGGCGGAACTGCGCGATGCGGTCGCCGCGGCGCTGGCGCTCACCCGCGCTCGGGACACGATCTTCATCCACGAGCAGCGCGCGCTCTGGGCCTATTGGCGCGCCATGCAGCCCTTCTGGACCCAGGACAAGGACCGGTACCGCCTCCTCGACTACTCCACCCGGCAGCTCGTCCGCCTGCTTCCACTCTTCGGCCAGCCCACCAATCTCGATGCCGGCAAGGCCATCGGGGCGCTCTATCAGACGGCGTCGCGCAGCCTGTTCAACTGGATCGTGCCGGACGAGAGCCTGTTCGCCAATCCCCACCACCTGATCGTGGGCGGCACCGGTTCGGGAAAGTCGGTCCTGGAGGATGAGAACCTGATCGCCCTGCGGCGCCGCGGCGCCAAGGCCATCATCGTCGACCTGGGCGGATCGTTCGCGAACTTCTGCGCCGCCAGCGGAGGAGTTTACATCGATTACGACATCCGCAGCCGAGCGAACCGGCTCAATCCGCTGGCCCTGCCGCCGGGAATGGCGCCCGATCCCGAGGTCTTGCGCTCGCGCGCGCTTTGGATCGAGGGGCTGGTCATGGAACGCGGCCGCCGCCTGTCGACCGATGAACTGGTGCTGCTCGAACAGGCGCTGCGCCGCGCGTATCACCGCGACCTCGAACAGCCGGTCTATTTGCGCGATGTGCGCGCCGCCCTGCTCCAGGACAACCGCGCCGGGGCGCTGGCCCACCGTCTCGGGTTGTGGTGCGAGGACGGATCCCTGGCCAATCTCTTCGACGGCCCGTCGCAGGTCGATCTCACGGCGCCCGTGCTGGTCTTCGATCTGAAGCGCGTCGCCAACGACCAGCGCGACCCGGACCTGGCCCGGGTGATCTTCAATTCAATCGTCGCGGCCGTGTCGGCCCTGGCGCTCGCCTCCAGCCGCGAGCCCAAATGCCTCATTTTCGACGAGGCGGGCATGATGCTGAAGGACGCCGCCACCGCCGAATTCATGGAATACTGCTTTCGCACCTTGCGCAAAACCGGCGTGTGCGTGGGCGCGATCTCGCAGGGCCTGGAGGATTTCCTGACCCAGGCGCACGCCCGCAACGCCTTTGTGGGCGCCGCGGACAACCTGTTCATCCTGAAGCAGGATAATTTCGACAAGGCGCGGGTGATCGCCGAGGAAAAGCGCCTCAGCGGCGAGGAAATGCGGTGCATCCAGGGTCTCGCGACGCTGCCCGGCAGCCACGCCGAGTTCCTCCTGGTCCAGAAGACTCCCCACGGCCAGCGCAGCCTGCACCTGCTGAGCGCGTCGACCCCGCTCAAATACGCCTTCACGGCGAACTCGCCGGAAGACCGCCGGGCGCTCGCCGCCTTGCAGGCCGGCGGCCTTTCGCGGGCCGAAGCCATCCGCCGCTTCGCCCGCGAGCATCCCCGGGGCATCCTTTCCGCCGCCGCGCTGTGCCTGGCGCTGCTATTCACCGGCTGCGTGGAAACTCCGCGGGTGCCCCCGCTGCAGGCGGACGGGGCCGAATCCGCCCGCCGGGAAGAACGCCTGAAGATCATGCAGCGCGCGTGGGCGGCGCAGACGGCGTTGCCTCTGCCGGGGCAAGCCTCGGCGCCGGGTGTTCCCGCGCCGGGCGAACCCGGTCCCATTGCCTATCCCGCGGGTTGTTATGACGGGCTCTGGTTTGCTCCGCGCACGACGAACGCCCCCGGGCTGGAGGACCCGCCGCGGTGAGCCTCCGGCGGCTCATGGGCGGAGCGGCCATCGTCCTATTGCTGCCGCTGCGAAGCCACGCGCTGTTTGGCGTCGGCGACATCGTTTACGATCCGGCCAACGTCGCGCAGACCGTCAGCCTGGTGCAGGAGACCGGGCAGCAGTTGAGCCGCTTGGGCAGCCTGCTGGGCGTGTCCACCCAGCAGCTGACCCAGCTCCTCCAGCTCGCGCAGTCGCTGGGAAACGGCAGCGAGGCCGCGGGGTTCGGCCAGGCGCCCACCGCGGCGCAGCTGCAGGCCTCGCTCCAGTCGATTCCGGGGCTGGAACAGGCGACCCTGGGCAGCCTGCTGCGCAGCGACGGCCAGCTGGATGCCTTTCTTGGCCTGCCCGTGTCGGCGTGGGTCGGCGCCGTGCAGCATCCCGATCAGCTTTTTCGCGCCGCCCTGCTGCTCGGCGCGGCCGAACGCACCGGCCTGAATGAAACGGCCTTGGATTCCACCGCCTACGCCCAGTGGCTGGCCCAGCAAACGCCGGAGGACCAGGCCAACCGCGGCGCGCGCAGCGTCGCCGACGTCTCCTCCCTGCTGAGCACTGGGTGGCTGGACCAGGCCCAGACGCGCCGCACCAACCTGCAGGCATTGGCGGGAGGAACGCAGGCGGCCGAAACCGCCTCGGGCGCCGCCAGAACCGTGGCCGACCAGGAAAACGCCCACGCCCAGCTCACGGTTCAAACCAATCGCATCCTCCTGGAAGCCGCCGTCCAGGCGGGCGGAGCCCAGGAGGCGTTTGTCCGCTCGGCGGCGGCCCAGACCCAATTGCTCGAAAGCGCGGCCGAAGAGCGGCGCGACGCGGCGGAGCTGCGCCTGGACGGCGGCTACTGAAATGATTGGCGGCACCACGCTCTCCGCGGGGCTGGCCGACGCCCAAACCCAGATCGACCAGGCCCTGGGCGCGCCGACGACGTTCGGCGCCGATTCCATCGCGCAGTTCGCGGCGGCCTACCGGGCGGCGAATGGCGGCCCGACGCTGGCGCTTCTTGGCTTCAACCCCTTTCAGTTCGTCGCGACGGGCGCATTCCACGAGCTCTACTGGGGCATGATCACGGTCTCGCTCGGGATCATGGCGATCATCGCGCAGCAGCACGTTCTCAACAACCGGTATTCGGTGCGGGGGCGCCATCCCCTGAATGGCCTCGCGCAGATTTACTTCCGCCTGGCCACCGGGGTGCTGCTCATCGCCAACCTGCCCCTGGTTTATGGGGTGCTGATGACCGTCAATCGCACCCTGACGACCGCGGTGGCCGCCATTGGGACCCAGGCGATGACGCAAACGCTGCAGGCGGGCGGCATCGGCCCGTTGACCCTGGCGCAGACCCGGGCCGAGGCCGTGCGCCAGGCGGCGGAGCGGCGGGTCATCGCCCTCTATCCGGACAACGCTTCCCGAGCCGAAATGCTTCAGATCGGCGCCTGGTACAATGCCACCGCCGCCGCCGTGAACAGCGCCCTCGCCGCCGCGCAGCTCAGCGGCACGTTGCCGGAATTGGACGATACCCGGTGGAACGATGCCGGTGTGCCGGACGATCAGGTGATCGCCGCCATCGGCCGCTCGGTGGTGCAGAACTTCGGCCCCCTCATCTTGGATCTCGCGGCGCTGCCCGTTAATGGCGGCCCGCTGCCCGTGGCCTTTCCCTCCGGCGGCGCGGGCTCCCTGCCCCCGCTGTCGGCCGCCTTGAGCGGAGATGACAACGCCGCCGCTCAAGCGCTGTCCCTCCCCGCCGTCCCGGCCAGCAGCGCGGCGTTCGAATCCGCGCGGTCCCTCTACGCCAAGAACGTGCTGGGCGACACGCTGACGTATCTGGATGGCACGCTGCTGCCTATTCTCGGGGCCTCGCCGTCCCTGGCCGCCCGGGCCAAGGCGTGGTTCAGCCAGTCCGTCGAACACGCGGCCGCCGCGGCGGCCGGCGGGCTGTTCGCGGCCGCGCGCGACGCCCTCGATTGGACCGCGCGCAGCGTCGGCATCGTGCTGACGCGAATGGTGTCGTTCCTGTTTGCCGCGGGCACCTCGGCCCTGCTCGAAATCGACCTGTTCGTCCTGGTGCTAGCGCTCCCGTTTTGGCTGCTGCCGGCAACGGAGGAGGCCTTTCACGGAACCTTGCGGGCGCTGGGCGCCCTGGCGGCGGCGGCGCCGGCCTACCAGTTCCTGATGCTCTTCGTCGACGCCCTCATGGGGCTGGTCTTGCGCTATCTCATACTCGGACCGCTGGCCGCCGGCCCCGCTTCGGCGGGTGCCGCCGCCGGGGGCGCGGCCTACGCGGCGGCCGGCGCCGTCGCCATCATCGGAACCGGCGGCGAGATCATTCCCCTGGCCATGTTTTGCTATCTGGTCGCCTACGTCTTTCTCGCCATCTACCTGGCGCTGAAAACGCCCCGAATCGTCGCCGCCTTTCTCAAGGGCGGCGGCGCGGCGGGGGCGTTCCTGGCCACGTTCGCGACGGGCTTGATCACCGGCGCGATGAACGCCTTCGCCACCGCTTCGGCCGGCGCGGGGGGAAGCCTGTCGGCGCGCTGGCTGCAAGCCGCCTCCGCCGCGCTTCCCCGCGCCCCCGCCTCGCGTGGAAATGCTTCCGGGCCCGTGGGCCCCTTCGTTTCGAGCCGCTTTGCGCGCACCGCCGGATTCGGCGCCGCCGGGTTTGTCGCCGGACTGGGCGCCAAGTCCCCGGCCGACGGCGCCCTCGAGGCGATGGACCAGCTGGCGGCGTTCCGCAAGCTGCGGGACAAGGAATCGGGCGCCCGCCAGAAGGCCGACGCCAAGGCGGAAAAGGCGGCGGCGAAGAAGCCGCCCGCGCGCCGCGCCGCAAAATGAATCGTGCAAGTGTTATCTTCAGGCGTGACTTTCCTGGCCCTCGCTTCCGTCCTCTGCCTAACCCCGTTGCCTCCGGCTCCGGCCATGTCTGCGGCGTCCCTGACGGCCGTGCCCGCAGCGGCGCCCGCTCCGCCGCCCGCGCCTGCGGACGCGCTCAAACCCGACGCGCGGGGGCTCATCGACATCCCGGGATTTCTGGCGGCCCGGGAAGCCCGGGCCGACCTCGAGGCGGTGCCCAACCCCTTTCGCTGCCGCTTTCATCCGCCGCCGCCGGCCGACGACCATAACTTCAGCGTGTCGGCGATTCTCCGCGGCCCGGCGGCCGGCAGCGGCGCCTGCGTGATCAATGGATCGGTGCTGGAGCCCGGCGCGGTGGTCAGCGGGCTCCTCGTTCGGTCCCTCCTCGACGACGGGGTGGTGCTCGAGCGCGGATCCTGCGCGGTTTTTCTGCCGCTGCGGGACGAGCCGGTCACGATCCGCCTGCCCCGATGAAGCCGCAGCGGGTGCGCATTGCCGCGGCCCATCGGGCGCTGCTGTTTCGCCAGCTGCGGCTCCTGCTCGGCGCCGGGGTGCTCTTGGCCGATGCGCTGAGAAACCTCCGCGACCGCTTCCCGCACCGTCCCAGCCGGCGGCTCCTGGCGCTCATCCATCTGGAAGTGGCGCAATCCCGGCGGAGGTTTTCCGACGCCCTGGCCCAATTTCCGCGGACGTTTCCGGCGACGGACGTCGCGATGATCGCCGCGGGCGAAGGAGCGGGATCCGCCGAACTGGCCGACCGGCTCGGGGACCTGGCCGACCGCATCGAATACGAGTCCGTCCACCGCCGGCAATTGCGCCGCGCATGCGCCTATCCCATCGCCGTCTGCCTGCTCGCCGGCGGGTTGCTCTGTTTTCTCATCGCGGTGGTCATGCCGCGCCTGGAAGACCTGCTCCGCTCGCTCGGCGGCGAGCTTCCGCCCCTGACCCGCAACGTGCTCCGCGCGGGCCACGCGGCGCAGACCGCCCTCCCCGCCACGCTGGCGGCGTTCGTGGCGGTGGCGCTTGCGTTCCCCCTGCTTCGGCGGTGGCGCCCGGCCGCCGATCGCGCCGACCGCCTGTTCCTCGCGCTGCCGTTTTTCGGCTCCCTGTACCGCGAGTTCGCCGTGGCGCTCTTCTGCAAGATCTATCGCTCGCTCTACCTTTCGAACCAGGCGGCCCCCGCCATCCTGGAAATCTGCATGCAGCTTTCGGACAATGGGGCGCTGCGCGCGGGACTGCGCGCGGCCAGGGTGGACATGCTGCAGCGGGGATCTCCCCTTTCGGCGGCGCTGGAGCGGACGGCCCTCTTTCCGCCGCTCGCCATCCTGGCCCTGGAGGTGGGGGAAGAATCCGGCCAGCTCGCCGACGCCATGGAACAGGTGAGCCGCCATTTTCACGCCCGGGCCAGCGAAAGGCTGGAGTTCGCGATCGCGCTCATCAATCCCGTGCTCACCGTCCTCATCGTGCTCGGAGTGGGGACCCTGATGCTGGCGTTCTTCCAGGCGTTGTACCAGGTCGTCTATGCCGCGCACTGATTCCCTCCGAGCTTTCACGCTCCTGGAGCTGGTCGTCGTGTGCGCCGTCATCGGCGTGCTGGTCGCCGTTGCCTTTCCCGCCGTGGGGGCGCGCATCCTTCATGCGCGGGTCGCGGCGGAGACGGCGGAGCTCAAGCGCCTGGCCACGGCCGTGCAGGCATCGTTCGAGTCCGACGATCTGGAGGGCACCAACTTGGCCGCCCTGCCCGGAACCATTCCGGCCGGCGTCGACGCGACCGCCTTTTCCTCCTCCTGCGACGTCACGTACATGCCGGCGACGACCAATACCTTCGACTGGTTCGCGAAACTGGCCCGCCAATTGGGTGAAACTCCGGCGGTGGGGATAGCGCCCACCTGGCTCCTGCAGCCGCGGATCGCGGCGGTTTTGCAGAACGCCAACCATCAATCCCGCATCTTCCTGGAAGGACCGGCGACGGAGGCCACGCAGCAGCGTTTCCTCCTCATCTCACTGATGGCTCCGCCGGGCACCGTGGTGCTGCCGCCGCTGCCGAACCCTTCAAACCCCCAGGATCCCGCGAACCTGGCGTTGTTCAACGACACCTGGAATACCGAGTGGACGAGCGCCGGAGCGGCCTTGCCTCCCTCGTGGGTCAGCGGCCTTTCTCCGGCCCAGGCCGCCGCATGGACCGCCGGTCCGGGCCGCCTCTGGCAGCTCTGCGTCCAGCGCATTGTCTGCCGCAAATACAACCTCACGATCAACGACACCCATCCGACGGACAACTGCTACATCTATTATAATCTGAACACGGGCACCGCGGGCGCATCCGCCACCGTCAATGCGAACGCCGGCGTTTCGGAAATCACCGGCATTCTGGAGGGACGGATCATCCAAGCCTATCGCGGCACGGCGGCCCCGCCCGCCGCCACCCTCTTCGCCCAATTCATTCTCCGCGACTCGGCCGAGATCACTGTCCAGGACTGAGTCCCAAAAAAGCGAAACCCCCCAGCCGCGTCCGGAGGGGGGTCCATCGAGGCCTCCGATGATGACCGGCGGCCATTCGAAAGGGATGCTGTGGTCGGGCTACTGACCGATGAAGGTGGGCGGTGGTTGCAGCGGGCCTCCGGCCAGGGGCTGGTCGGAGAGCGTCATTTCCAGGGCCCCGCCCGCGTCCGCGGCGGGGTTGGAAAAGAGAAATTCGAGCGAAGAGGTGGGTGGCACCAGCCTCTCCCGGATAGGCTGGTTCGCCGGCACGTCGATATGGGTCAACAGATTGGCGTTGGGGGCAACCCCCACCCGTTCGTAGACATAGACCGTAAGCGCGGCGGGGGACTGAATCGCCAGGTACAGCGGCCGGCCGGGGGAGACCGACACGTCCTGCGTCGCACTGATGTCCAGGTGCGGATTGCCGACATGCGACACCGGCGCTCCTCCGAGCGGCACCTGATACGTGACCGGATAGTGGACGACGGCGGGAGGCGGCTCGTTCGAGGCGCAACCCGCAGCGAAGGCCGCCAGGAGGGCAGCGGCGAGGAGGGGAAGGCGTGGGCAAGGCATGGCCGGATAGTAGCTTGGGCCTGAGTGGGGGTTCCGTAATACTGCCGGGGCGGGGGTCGGGTATTCGCCCCGTTTCGAGCGACAATAGTGCTACTGGGCCGTGGCGCCAGCCTTGATCCAGGCGGCAATTACGGCCCTTTCCTGGTCGGTCATTTGCGTCGCGTTGCCCAGGGGCATGATCCGGGTGACGATCACCTGCTGATAGATGCGCTGGGCGTTCTGGAGGATCCCGGCGGGGTTGTTGAGGACGACGCCCGCAGGGGGCTGGGCGATCCCCGGAAAGGTGGGGACGGGCGAATGGCAGGTGACGCAGCGCCGGCCGACGATGGCCCGCACCCGGGCAAAGTCGACCGGCCCCTGCACGGGGGGCAGGGGAACGATGCGGGGCGCGGTCCACCAGGCCGTGACGGCCAAAAGGGCGGCGCCCAGGCCCAGGTATTGCCAGGCGTACACGCCCTTGTGCCGGCGATTGAAGAAGTGGCGGATGCTGACGCCCGCGGCGCCAATGACGGCGAGGATCGCCCACGCCTGGGGATGGGCGTAGGTGAGCGCATAGTGGTTGCTCAGCATGATGAACACCACCGGGAGCGTGAAATAGTTGTTGTGGACGCTGCGCTGCTTCCCCCGCATCCCGTCCCGGGGGTCGGGGGACTTGCCGGCGCGCATCGCTTCCACCATCCGCTTCTGGCCGGGGATGATGACAAAGAAGACGTTGGCGGCCATGATCGTGCCGATGGCGGCGCCGACCTCGATGTAGGCCGCCCGGCCTTCGAGGGTGCGGCAGAGGCCATACGCCAGCGCCGCGAGCAGAAGGAAGACGATGATGCCCAGCAGCCCATTGCGCCGGCCTAGGGGGGAGCGGCAGAGCAAGTCGTACACGATCCAGCTTCCCGCCATGCTGGCGGCGCCGATCGCCACGGCGCCGCCGGCCGAAATCGGCGAGGCGGGATTCACCATCATAATGTCCGCGCGCAGCCAGTAGACGAGGATCAGCAGCGCCGAGCCGGACAGCCAGGTGGTGTAGGCTTCCCACTTGAACCAATGCAGCCGGTCGGGCAGGCGGGCGGGCGCGACGGCGTATTTCTGGGGGTTGTAGAAGCCGCCGCCGTGCACGGCCCAGAGTTCGCCCGCGACTCCCTTCTGCTTTTCCGGGGAGTCCGCCGCCGGAGCCTCGAGACTGTTGTCGAGCCAGATGAAGTAGAACGAGGAGCCGATCCAGGCGATGCCGGCGATGACGTGCAGCCAGCGGACCAGCATGCTCAGGAATTCGACCAGATGGGCGTCCATCGGATTCCTAAATCAGGAGGCCCGTTCCAAGGCAAACCGGCGGCGCAGGAAATGCGCGGCTCCGTCCGGCCGCAAAAGGCTGGCAAACAGGGCGAAGTGATCGACCCGAAAGGGGGCTCCCACCGCCTGCTCATGGCGCAGGAGCCAGCGCTTCACCGCGGGCGCCGCATCCGGCCCGCAGCGACCCAGGGTGACGTGGGCGTGGAACGTGCGCACATCGACATCGACCCCGGCGGCCAGCAGGGCATCGTCGACCTGCTGGCGCAGCTGAAAAAGCCGCGGGTGGCCATGGCCCGTCCCCATCCAGACGACGCGCGGCGGACCCTTGGGCGGGAAGGCTCCAACACCCTCGACGGGCAGGATGAACGGCTCCACGCGGACTTGGGCCAGGCGCCCTTCGAGAGCCTCGCGCCGATCGGGCGTGACATCACCCAGGAAGCGGAGCGTGAGATGAAACTGCCCCGGCGGAGACCACGCGATGCCCTCCGCCTCGTCCTGCAGCCGGGCCAGTTCCGCCCGGATCGGCCCGGGCAACTCCACCGCGACAAAGAGACGTTCGGTTTCACCAGCGGGTTGCACAGCAGCCAGCATGGCCCGCCCCGCCCCGGTTCGTCACGGCTAAGGTGCAGTCGGATGGATGCACGGGGACAGGTTGTGTTCGCCGGCCAGGACGCTGAAGGGGGACAGGCTGTATGGCCGGGAAGGCGCCATCGAGCGGCAAAAACCGCGCCGAGGCGACGTCCGGACGGAGCTGGATGGCGCAGGCACGCGGATCATCCGGGTTTCGGGGATGGATGACGAGGCGCGCCTTGGGGCGCAGTGGATCGACGACCCGCCACGCGTCGCCCTCGCGGAATTGCAGAACGGTGTGGCCGCGCAAGCCGCCAGGGGTTTGGACGTAGTACGAGAGCAGCCGCGGACGGGCAAGGGCAAGACCGGCCATCCGGCGCTCGCGCAGAAGGCCCAGGCTTTGAATGAAGCAGCCGTTGGGCAAGGCGCCGGCCACGGAGTCCTCCAGGCAGGGAGGCGCATCCTCCCAAGCGGCGAAGCCGGGCTCGATGGCGCGCAGCAGCGGCCCCAGGTCGGCCTTATCGCGCTCGGTTCGGTTGAGGTACTGCGACAGGCTCTGGGTCCCATCCGCATCGGTGTAGAACCACAGGGCGCCTTCCAGCTCGAAGACGAGGGCATCCACCTCGGCGGGGTACCGCCCCGGCGCGCGGTTGGCGATCCGCAGGGCGCGGGCCCAGGTCTCCGGGCCGAGCAGACGCCGGGCCCGCCACACGTGCGCGAGGTGGGGATCGGCGGCGGCATGGACGGTTGCCCCGAGGGCGAGGACGGGGAGCAGGCGGCAGGAGCGCATGCCCGCCAGGGTAGCGGCCCGGGCCGCCTGCACACAGATACAGTCTCTTGACTCAATAGCTTATACAGATAGATCCAAAGGCAACTGTATAACCTCGCCATGCGCGCACCTGTGCCTACCCCTCCGCGAAGGCCCCGGCGAAAATCGGGCCGCATGTCCCCGCCCATCTACCTGCGGCTGGCCGACAGTCTCGAGGCCATGATCCGGCGCCAGTCCCTGCGGCCCGGCGACAAGATCCTGTCCGTGCGCTCCTTCAGCGCGGCGCAGCGGGTCAGCGTGCCGACCGCGCTCAATGCCTACGCCACGCTGGAGGCCCGGGGCCTGATCGAGGCGCGGCCGAAATCCGGCTACTACGTCGCCGCGCCCGCCGCGGACTCCATCCCCGCCCTCCTGCGCTCGCAGACCGCGCCGAAGGTGTCGGACCTGGCGCATTCCGATCCCCTCGAACAGCTGCGGGCGGACCAGGAGCAGCCGGGCATCGTGCAGCTGGGCACGGCGCTGCCGGCGCCCAGCCTGCTGCCGGGCGTGCGCCTGGCCCGGCTGATCGGAACGGTCGCGCGCCGGCTGGGGCCCGCCTCCATCAACTTCGAAGTCATGGCCGGCTCGCTCGCCCTCCGCCGGGAGATCGCGCGGCGCGCCCTGTCGGCCGGCATCACGGTCGCCAGCCCCGACGAGATTCTCATCACCTCCGGCGCGACCGAAGCGGTCTCGCTGGCCTTGCGCGCGACCTGCATGCCGGGCGACACCGTGATGGTCGAATCGCCCACCTTCTACGGCTTGCTGCGACAACTGCGCGAGCACCACCTCAAGGCCCTGCCCATTCCGGTGGGCCCCGGCTACGGCATCTGCCTGGACGCCGCCGCCGCGGCGCTCGCGCGCCACAAGGTCAGCGCCATGCTGCTGGTGCCGAACTTTCACAACCCGGTGGGCTACGTGATGCCGGACGAGAACAAGCGGGAGTTGGTGCGGCTGGCCGCCTGCCGGGGCATTCCGATCATCGAGGACGACGTCTACGGGGAAATCCAGCACCGCGGGCCGCGCCCCCATGTGCTGAGGGCGCAGGCCGTGGACGACAACATCCTGTACCTGAGTTCGTTCACCAAGACCTTGGCGCCGGGTTATCGCGTCGGCTACATCATGGGCGGAAAGTGGCATGCGCGGCTGCTCGCCCTGAAAAAGACTCAGACCGGCGCCAGTCCCCTCCTCCCTTCCCTGGCTATTGCCGAGTACCTGCGCGACGGGGGCTACGACCGCTACCTGCGCTCCTACCGCGAAGCCTGCCGGCGCCAGGTCGCCGCCATGCGCGACGCCATCGGCCGCTCGTTCCCGGCGGAAATGCGCCTCAGCCGGCCCGAAGGCGGATTTGTCCTGTGGTGCGAGATGCCCCTGCGGGTCGATTCGCTCGAACTGTTCCGGAAGGCGCGGGCAGCCGGCATCAGCTTTGCCCCCGGGCCGCTCTTCTCGGCCGATAACGGCTTTCGCAACTTCATGCGCCTCAATTGCGGCTTTCCGCCAACGCCGGAGATCGACCGCGCCATCGGCATCCTGGGCCATCTCATCCGCGAGGCGGCCAAGAGTTAGGCGTGACAGGCTTGCGTTGGCCTGACATAGAGTGCCGGCCATGCGGGCATTTCAGGTGGGCGCATTGGCGCTGGGATTGGCGGGCACGGCGCAGGCGAGCCGGGTGTGGCTAAGGGCCGACCTGCCGGGCGTCGAGGTCTACAGCGACGCCTCGCAGCGGAACGTCGCCGCATTCGCCATGCAGTATGCAGCCTTCCGCCAGGCATTCGACGAGCTGGTGGCTCCCCCCGGGCGGCGCAGCCCGCCGGCGACCATCATGCTCTTTCGCAACGCCCGCACCTTGCAGGGCTACGCGACGGACATGCCCCAGGAGCAGCGGGAGACGCTCGTGAACCTGGAATCGACCTTCGACGGCCATCCCGTGTCCGCGCTGGCGCTCGACGGCGACCGCGACGAGGCCCTGTTTACCGTCTTCGAGAGCGACGCCACCTGGATGCTGCAGGGCCTGGGCTATTTCCTGCCGCTGCCGGTGCGGCAGGGCACCGGCGAATTCTTCGCCACCTTCGAGCTGAGCGGGGACACCTGCATCCTGGGCGACACCGACCGGCGGTTCGACAACCCGCTCAATGAGTACGGCCTGATGCCCTGGGACCACTTTTTCAGCATCAACTCCAGTTCGCCGGAATACGGCCTGATAGGCCACACCTCCAACGGCCTCTATCAGGCGCAATGCTGGCTGCTCATGCACACGGTCCTGGCCGGCACCGATGCCGCCGATGCGCGGGCGCGCTTCCAGCGCCTGTGCGGCCTGCTCGAACATTCGCCGTCGGAGCTGGACGCCTTTGCGGCCTTTTTCCACACCGGCCGCCACAGCCTCAATAACGGCGTCTATTCGGTTTCGAGCGCCCGGACCCTGCGGCTGCCCTTCGACCGCCCGGCGCTGGAGCGGCAGCTGCGCGTGGGGCCGGCGCCGGAAGCCGACGTCCGGGCCCAGCTCTTCGACCTGCTCATCACCCACGACAAGCTGGCGGCCGAAGTCCAGCTCGACGGCGCCCGCGCTCTGGCGCCCCACTCCGCCGCCGTCAATGTCGCGCTGGCGCACCAGGCGCTGATGGATGGCGACAAGAGCGCGGCCGCCCAGTATTACCGCAATGCGATCGCGGCCGGGACCCGCGACGGGGCCGCCTACTACTATTCGGCGAGCGAACGGCTCGACGACGCTCTTGGCGCGGGGGCGCTCACCGTCGGCGCAGGCGGGGAGGCGGCCGTGACGGCGGTCCAGGAATTGCGCCGCTGCCTCGCCCTCCTGCCCGGCTACGGCCGGGCGTACGCCGAGCTGGGGCGGGCCTACCTGGCGGCCCCCAAGGTCACGCGGGCGGCGATCGCCGACCTCACACCGGCCCTGGCCGGTCCGGCGCTGAAGCCGCTGATGCACTTTTACATCGGCCTGCTCTATCGGCGCGTGGGCGACCGGGGTTCGGCCCGGCAAGCCTTCACGGCCCTGGCGGACAACCCGCAGGCCGCGGACCCGCTGCGGCAGGCGGCGCGCCAGCAGCTCGCCGCTCTCGCCTCCCGGCCCAAACCGGCGGCAGCGCCCGCGCCTGCGCCCGCGACGGACGACGACACTTCCAGCGCGCCAGATGCGGCGGGCGACACGGACGCCGCCGCGGCGCCCGCTCTCGCGCTCCGCGACATCACGATGCGCGTCGCCAGCCAGGATTGGAACAACTACCGCTCCTATCTCAGCAACCTCGTGCAGAAGGTGCAGGAGCATTTTCAGGTGCCCGACGCGGCCAAGTCCGCGGCGTTCAGCGGCCAGATCTCCATCCGCTTCACGCTCGGTTCCGACGGCTCGATCGCCGACATGCGGCCGCCGGAATTTCCGGAGGGGACGCCGGCGGCCCTGGTGGACGCCTGCCGGCAGGCGGTCCAGTCCGCCGCGCCCTTCGACGCCTGGGGCGACGACATGACCGACGAACTCGGGCACGAACAGCACGTCTCCGCGCTGTTCGAATTCTAGCCGGCGAGGGCTCCCGTCTTCGCGCCGTTGGGCTGCTGGTTCCAGCGGCGTTCGGCGCGCTCGGCCAGGATGCGGATCGGCTTGAACCAGAAGCGGCGGTCGAGCGCGGCGGCGCTGGCGGCGCCCGAGCTGCGCAGGCCGGCGCGCGCCGCCGGGAAGTATTTCGCCGCGCGGCGGCACACGAAGGCGAACAATTCGGGATAGTGCGTGCGCGCGAACACGGCGAGCTTCGCGCTCGAGGGAAAGACGACCTCCGTGTCGCCGTAGCGCACCGCATTGAGGATGCGCCGGGCAGCGCCCTCGGCCGAGACCGACAGGCCCGGCAGGATCGCCCCCAGGGCAAACCACGTGAACTCCTTTTCCGGCTGGCCGAAGGTTTCGGCGTGGATCGCCGAGCCCGTGCGCATGAGGCCGGGGAAAACCGTCGTGACCTGGATGCGCCTTCCGGCCAGCTCCGCGGCCATCGTCTCGGACAGCCCGGCGAGGGCGAACTTGGCCGCGCAATAGGCGCTGAGATGGGGCACAGCGATCTTTCCCCCGACCGAGCAGATGTTCACGATCCGCCCCCCGCCCTGCCGGCGGAACACGGGCATCACCGCCTGGGTGGCGCTGACGACGGCGTGCACATGAATGTCCATCAGCGATTCAAAATCCGCGCGCCGGGTGCGGTCGAACGGACCGACGACCATCGCGCCGGCATTGTTGACCAGGATGTCGACCCGCCCGAATGCCCGGCTGACGCGCGGCAGGACGGTGGCCAGCCCGGCGCGGTCCGTGACGTCGCAGGGCACCGTGATCGGATGATGCCCGGTGCGCTCGATGAGGAGAGCGCGGGCCCGCTCCAGTTCCGGCTCATCCCGGGCCAAGAGGGCGACCTTGGCGCCCTCGAGCAAGAAAGCTTCGGCCAAGGCGAGCCCCAGGCCGCGGGATCCGCCGGTGATCACGACCGACTGCCCGGCAAAGCTTTCGCCCGGATCGGGCCACCAGCGCAGTCCCGCGAAGGCCAGGCCCAGGACGCCCGCGGACTTGCGTCGTCCGCACAGCAGCATCGCCGCCGCCCCCAGCGCGGCCACCCCTGCCAGCTCCCGGCGCATGCCCCGGTTCATCATGCTTCCGCCAAGGTGCGGACGGCGGTCAAAAAGTTCCGCTTCGGTCCGGCCGCGGGGCCGAATCCAGGCCCTCAGGCGCGGGCACGCGCCGCGGCGCGCAGGAAGTCCGCGCGCAGCGGATCGCCGCTCAAAAGGCCGGAATCCCCTGGCGGAATCAGTTCCGGATGCCATTGGATGCCGCGCACGTAGCTCGCTCCCTGCCAGCGCACGGCCTCCACCAGCCCATCCGGATCCGAGCGCGCCTCAACCTCCAGCTCCCGGCCCAGATCCTTGATGCCCTGGTGATGAATCGAATTGATCAGCCCGCCGCCGCTTCCGGGATAAAGGGCCGCCAGCGCGGAAGCCGGCTCCAGGGTCATCCGGTGATGCAGGGCCTCGTAGCGCGAATCGTCCCGGTGGGTCTGCGCCTCGGGCCGCTGCGCCGCGATATCCTGGTAGAGCGTGCCGCCGAACGATACATTGATGAGCTGGCAGCCCCGGCAGATGCCGAGGACCGGCCTGCCCGCGGCGATGAACGCCCGCAGCAGGTCCAGCTCATAGGCGTCGCGCTGGGGATCGCCCGCCCACTCCGGCCGCAGCGGTGTTTCCCCGTAGGACTGCGGCGCGAGGTCCGCCCCGCCCTGCAGGACCAGCCCGTCGAGGGCATCCGCATACGCCGCCCAGTCGTCAGCCGCCGCGGTCCGCGGCGCCGGGATCGCGAAGACGGCCGCGCCGCCGGCGACCACCCATTGCACCATGTTGTCCTCCGCATAGTGCAGGGTGCGCGAAGCCAGCACCGATCGGCCGGGATCGGGGTACATGAGCCGGACGGACAGGCCAATGCGCGGTCTCATCGGGCAGAATCACACTTCCGCGCCCCGCGCTTGACATGCGCGGCGCGCCTCCGCAGGTCATCGACCGCCGCCCGGTCCCGCGGCCCCGGCAAACGCCGCCCTCCCTGTTCCAGCGATCGTTGCGGTTGGGCGGCGGCCGGCATCCTGGAATCCTACGCAGCCTCCCGACCCGTGCAAACTTCGACCCCACATCACAACCACATCGTCCTCCTGCGCGGCGTGAACGTGGGCGGCAACCGGCCGCTGCCCATGGCGGGCCTGCGCGCGTGGCTGCAGACGCTCCCTTTCGACAACCCCCGGACCCTCCTGCAAAGCGGCAATGTCGTCCTGGGCAGCGCGCGGCTGGCCGGCGCCGCGCTGGAGGCCATGCTGGAACGGGAAGCCCGGCGCTCGCTGGGCCTGGAAACGGAGTTCCACGCGCGCTCGCGCGAGGAATGGGACCGGATCTTGGCCGCCAATCCTTTCCCCAAGGAGGCCAAGGCCGATCCCAGCCATCTGCTCATTCTGGTGCACAAGAGCGCCCCGTCCGCCGCCGCGGCCCAGGCGCTGCAGGCGGCGATCACCGGGCGCGAGCGGGCGGCCGTGCGGGGCCGCGAAACCTTCATTTATTTCCCCGACGGGGTCGGGACCTCGCGCCTCACCGGCGCCGTCATCGCCCGGGCGCTCGGCGTCGCCGGCACGGCGCGCAACTGGAACACCGCGCTCAAGCTGGCCGCTCTGGCCGCAGCGTGAGCGGCTTGATCGGCCCCATCAGGAAGAGGTAGGCGGCCGAGCCGAGGACGGCCACACCGCCGCCGATCGCCAGCGGCAGGACAAAGGACCCCTTCGTCAGCTCCAGCAGATAGCCGGTGAGGAACGTCGTGACCCCGCCGGAGAGGTTCGCCGCGCAGCTTTGGATCCCCCCGAGCGAGGCGACATAGGCCGCGGAGGGCGCGACGTCGGCGGGAAGGCACCAGACATTCGCGCCGGTGAAGGCCAGGCTGGCGTACGAGACGCAGAGCAGCGCCAGCGCGAGCCACGTGCTGTCCACAAAGGCCGCGATCCCGATCACCGAGGACAGCAGCATGCCCAGGACCAGGCATGTCTTGCGGGTCACCGACACGGTCCAGCGCCGGTAGAGCATGTCGGAGACGATGCCACCGATCCAGCCGCCGAAGATGGCGCAGGTCGCCGGCAGCATCCCCAGGTACCCCAGCTTGGCCAGGGAGAACCCCCGCGCCTGCACCAGGTAAGTCGGAAACCAGGTGATGAAAAAATAGATGACGAAGTTCAGGCAGGCGAAGCCGATCATCATCCCCCACACCGTCCGGTAGCGGAAGAGGTGGATCCACTTGATGTGCAGGTGATCCTTGCCGATGCGCTCGCCCGGCGCCTGCGCGGCGAGCGAGCCGATGGCTTTCGCCTCCGCCGGGGTGGGATCGCGGTAGTAGATCAGCCAGACGACGACCCAAATGAGCCCCAGGGCGCCGGTGGCGATAAAGGCCCCCCGCCATCCCAGGTACTTGATGAGGACGACCACCAGCGGAAACGACAGGGCCGCGCCCACGCGCGAGCCGCTGTCGAAGATGGCGGTCGCCCATCCCCGCTGCCGGGGGGAGAACCACAGGGCGGTGACCTTGGCATTGGACGGATACGCTCCCGCCTCGCCGACGCCAAGCAGCAGGCGCAGCCCAAACAGCGACACCAGCCCCCGGCCCAGGACCGTGCTGGCCGTGAACAGCGACCACCACGTCGAGGCAAAGGCGTAGAGCTTCTTCGCCCCCAGCCGGTCGACGAGCCAGCCCATCGGGAGCTGCATGATGCCATAGGTCCAGAAGAAGGCCCCGAAGATGAGCCCCATATCCTTCGGGCTGATGCCCAGATCCTTCTGCATGAAGGGGGCCGCCAGGCTCAGGTTCAGCCGGTCGATGTAATTGATCGCGGTGGCCGTGAAGCACAAAGCGATCATGATCCAGCGCTGGGGTACGGCCGCCGACGAAGCCTTCATCGCGCGCGAGCGTGGTGTTGCGCCCGCCTGCATCGCAATCGAAATTACCCGGATGCGTGCTTTGCTTGCAGGAGTTCTGGCGCTCGGGGCCGCTGCGCCGGCGTGGGCTCAGTCGCCGGCGGCATCCACCGCCCAGATCGTCCGCGAACGGATGACGGCCGAAATCCTGGCGCCCAAGGAGTATGCCGGCGGTTCGCCGGGCGCGACGCCGATGCATGGCCCGGCGCCGATGTCGCCGGCCGGGCTGCTCCGCGCCCAGAATCCCGACGGGAGCTGGAGCGACATCAACTACGCCAGCCGCTCCCGAAGCCTCTGGGGGCCGGCCGAGCACCTGCACCGGCTGCTCGCGCTGGCCGTGGCCGAGCATGACGCGCATCCGCCGGCCCCGCCCGCCGTGCTGCGCGCCGCCGTGCTGCGCGGCCTGAAGTTCTGGATCGGGCGCGATCCGCAAAGCGACAACTGGTGGCAGAACACGATCGGCATGCAGCAGGCGCTCGCCCCCGTCCTCGTCCTTGCCCGCGACGACCTGCGCCGGCGCGCGCCGGAGGTGTGGACCGGCGCCTGCGCGCTGCTCGCGCGCAGCCACGTCGACCGGATGACCGGCACCAATCTCGTGTGGGAGGCGGGCAACCTCTTCGTCCTGGGCGCCCTCACCGATGACGAAGCGATGATGCGGCGCATGATCGGCCTGATCGTGGGCGAAGTCCGCGTCACCACGGCCGAGGGCGTGCAGCCCGACGACAGCTTTCACCAGCACGGGCCCCAGCTCAACGCCGGCAACTACGGCCTGTCGTTCGTGCCCAGCGCGGCGACCTACGCGCTGCTGGTGAAGGGCACTCCCCTCGCCTTCCCGCCGAGCGCCATTGCCGTCCTGTCCCGCTTCGAGGCCGGGTTCCAGGAATGGGTGGTGTGGGGGCGCTACCTCGACCTCAGCTCCTGCGGCCGCCAAATCGACGAGGAGAACGCGCAAACGGGCAAAGCCCGCGCGATCGCGCAGGCGGGCCTCCTGCTCGGCGAACTCGATCCCGCCAGCGCCCCCCACTGGCGGCGCTTCGCCGACCGCGTCGCCGGAACGCTGCCCCCCGGAGCCGGCGCCCCGCGGGGCGACCGGTATTATTGGCGGTCCGACTTTCTGGTTCACCGCCCGGGCGCCTGGTATTTTTCGGTGAAGATGTATTCGCCCCGCGTCCTGCGGACCGAGACCCAGATCAACGACGAAAACTACCGCGGCTACCACCTATGCGATGGCATGACGCAGCTCATGGTCCGCGGCGACGAATACGACAACATCCAGCCCGTGTGGGATTGGCGGAAGCTGCCGGGAATCACCTTCAAGCAAACGACGGCGCCGTTTCCGTACGGCCGCAAGGTTTCGCAGACCAATCCCTGTCCCTTCGTGGGCGGAGCGGAGTTCGCCCCGGTCGGCGTCGCCGCCATGGACATCCGCAAGGAGGATCTGACGGCCCAGAAGGCGTATTTCTGCTTTCCCGACGGGATCGTGTGCCTGGGCGAAGACATCGCCTGCCCTTCGCCGGCCCCGGTGTACACCGATGTGAATCAATGCCTGCTGCGCGGGTCGGTCGTGACCCTCAGCCCCCAGGCCGTCTGGCACGACCAGGTCGCCTACGTGCGGATGGATGACACGCCCTGGACCTATACGGCCGGCCCCCAGACGGGATCGTGGGCCCTCCTCCGCAAGGAGGGCGCTTCGCCGGACAAGGTCACGATGAACGTCTTCAACCTGTGGCTGGAGCACGGCACCGCACCGACCCATGCCCACTACGCGTACGCGATCCTGCCCCGGATGTCCCAGGACCGCGCCCGTCAATGGCTCAAGCGGCCGCGCCTGCGGGTGGTCAGCAACGGCATCGTCCAGGCCGTGGCCGACGACGCCCACAAGCTCGTCGCCGCCGTCTTCCACGGGCCGGGGACGGTTCCCGGCTTCGGCGCCGCCGCCAGCTTTTATGCGGACGCGCCCTGCATCGTGATCGCCCGGACCTCCGTCCCCGGCCACATCGCCTTCGCCGTGGCGGACCCGACGCAGAAGCTCAAGGAGGTCCACCTGATCGCCGTGGGCCTGAAGAAGATCACGGTGACCCTGCCGACCGGGGCGAAAGCCGGCTCGACCGTGGTCGTGATCGAGTGAGCGGATTTTCTGTAACTCTGGCGGGGCCGCGGGGTTCATAAGGGATGCCCCCGACCCTGAAGCACGCCCTTCGCTCGCTGCGCAAGTCCCCGGGCTTCACCGCGACCGCCGTCCTGACACTGGCGCTGGGGATCGGCGCGTGCACGTCGATGTTCAGCCTGCTGGACGCCGTGCGGCTCAAGCCGCTGCCCTTCCGCGACCCGGCCCAGCTGGTGTGGATCGAAAACGTATTCGGCGGCGGCCTCTCCGGGCGCACGACGCGGGTCGATGTGTTCAACGGCTGGCGCGAGCACAACCGGTCGTTCGCATCGCTCGCCGCGTATTTCGCCTTTTCCGACTACGGCCGGCTTCTGCTCTCCGGCTCCGGCGATCCGGAGCGGCTGCGCAACGTCGCCGTGTCCGACAACTTCCTCCCCACTTTGGGCGTTCCCCTCCTCCATGGCCGCAATTTCACGAGCGAGGAATGCCGGTGGCAGGGGCCCGGGGCCGTCATCCTGACCTACCGGTTCTGGCAGCGGCGCTTCGCCGGCGACCCGGCCGTGGTGGGACGGGTGCTGATTCTCAACCACACGCCGACCACGGTCGTGGGCATTCTTCCGCGCAGCTTCGCCTTCGATTCGATCTTCACGCCGGGCAACGCCGTGGACGTCATCACGCCCTTTCCGCTGACCGCGGAGACCGCCCGATGGGGGAATACCCTCTTCGGCATCGGACGGCTCAAGCCCGGGATGAGCGCGGCCCAGGCGCAAGCGGAACTGACGGTCATCAGCGAGCAGCTGCGCCATTCGAGCCTTCCCAATATAGGAAACTTTGGCGCCATCGTTTCCCCGCTCGACACTGCGCTGCGGGGCCGCTTCCGCACCGCCTTCCTCCTCCTCGCGGCCGCCGTCATCTGCGTGCTGACGATCGCGTGCGTCAATCTCTCCAACCTGCTTCTGGCCCGGCTCAATGCCCGCCGGGCGGAGTTTGCCATCCGCATCGCCCTCGGCGCCCGGCGCCGGCATCTCATCGGGCAGACGCTCAGCGAGAGCCTGCTGCTCGCCTTTGCCGGGTGTGGCATCGGGATCCCCCTGGCCGTTTGGGCCACGCACGCGCTGACGCGCTTGCAGACCTTCGGCGTGCCCCTGATCCAAAATGCGTCCATCGATCCGCTCGCCCTGGCGGTCACGATCGGGCTCACCACACTCGCGGGAGTCGCGTGCGGCCTGCTGCCCGCGGCTCATCTTTGTATTGGCCACCGCTCCCTGGCCCTGCCGCACGCCACCCAGCAGCGCACCGCGGGCCGCGGCTCCGCCCTGGCACGGAGCGGCCTCGTCGTCGTCGAAGTGGCCATGGCCTGCATGCTGCTGGTCGCCGCAGGGTTGCTCTTGCGCAGCTTCGACGCGCTCCTCCAGGTCAACCTCGGCTTTGAGCCCGAACACGCCGCCTCGTGGCGCGTCGATCCGCCGCGCTCATTTGCCTCCCTCGCCGCCAGCAACGCTTACCTCGACGGACTGACCGCCCGGGTCGCCGCGCTGCCCGGCGTCGAGTCGGTCGGCCTG
>DASRSH010000203.1:0-18175 GCA_035656575.1 Opitutaceae bacterium | reverse complement strand
TGAATTAGCTGGGCGGCGTATCGAGCTGAAGAGCCAACGAGCCGCGGACCAGGATCGTCTCGAGATCTTCGCGTTCCTGCGTTGTAAGCAATCTGCGGCGATCGGCCGAGTAAATGTAGGATCCGAGGATATTGGCGTACGCCACGCCGGTTCCCTCCCGCTTCAAGTAAACCATGATTCCGGGAGGGGTATCCGCTAAGCTCAGTGTCCAGCCGGTGCGGTGATGAGAAAACCAATCCGCCAAGGCGTTGACCTGCTCCGCCGAAAGGTTTGCGGTGTGCACGCGATCGGGAACGCCCTCATGAAGGTCGACCACCCCGGAGTCCACCGGGGGTAGGTCGTAGTTCCCGCTGCAACCGGCAGCGAGAGCTCCGACGGCCAGTGCCAGCAGCAATCGGCGCATTCTAAATTACGAACGCCGGATCTTGTCCTTTTCCGCCTCGCGCTCCTCTTCGAGGCGGGCGCGTTCGTTGGCCATTTGCTTGGTGATTTTTTCCACCTCGTCGGCGTTCGCGGCGGTCAGGGCGCGTTCGCGCTGCTCCTTGAGGAAGATGTCCCGCTCGGCGAGCTTGCCCTGGTACACGCGATCGATCTCGGCCAGCTTCGCCTTTTTCGCGGCATCCAGCGGCCGATTGGCCTCGGGATCCGATTTCGCCAGCCGCTCCATCGCCAGTTCGTACGCGGATTTCATGCCCCTATTTCAATGCCGGATCAGCCATAGTTCACGCCGAAAATCATCATGGCTGCCGTGGCGAGGAAGGGAGGCCACCAACCGCCGCGCTGCTCGTCCCACTCAACCGCATAGCCGCGCAGGCAAAGGGCAAGGAGCGCGGCGAGAGCCGCCGGGCCGATCCAGGGCGCGCGCAGATGAGCGGTGAATGACGCGCCCGGGAAAGCCACGATGCGGGCGAGGGCGGAGGTGATGGCGCGCAGGAGCAGGCACGCGGCGGCATTGAACAGGCTGGTCAGTGCCGTCGCATGCGCCAGGCCGGCGACGATGGCCGAAAAGCCGGCGATGATGACGAGGGTGGCCAGGGGCATCAGCAGCAGGTTGGCCGGAATTCCCGCGGGCGACCATGCGGCAAAATAGGTGACGCCCGTGATGGCGCTCACCAGGGCGGCGGCCGCGGAAAACCCGGCGGCCGTCGCCGCATGCTCCGTAGCGGCGGCGCGCAGGCGCTGCCAGAGGGTCCGCGTCGACGCCGGAAGCGAGGGATAGGGATTCCACCGCTCGCGGAGGTGGGCGGCGAGAGGCACGCCCAGCAAAATCAGCGCCGCGACGACGCCGAAGGACATCTGGAAGCTGGCCCCGAACGCAGCCGTCGGGTCGAGTGCGAGCATGAGGGCAGCCGCGCCGGTCACCGCGGCCAGGCTGTTCATGGGCAGCCAGGCGGCGCGGCCGATTTCGAGCAAGCCGACCATCATGAAGGCACGCACGGCGGATGGCGCGGCGCCCGTCGAATCGACGTCGATCCACAGGACCGCGAGGACCAGGACGGCGGCGGCGCGCCCGCGCACGCGCAGCAGCGACAGGAGGGCGTGGGCGGAGACGGCGACGATGCCGATGTGGAGGCCGTTGATGGCGAAGAGATGCATGGTCCCGCTGCGGACAAAGAGCCGCTTCTGCGCGGCGGTGAGGCCGTCCTTTTTCCCGAGCATCATGGCGCGGTAAATCGCCGCGAGTTCGGGATGGCCGCCGAAGCCCATGGCCAGCAGCACGGTCATTCGCGCGGCGAGGGCCTCGCGCTGCCGGGCGTACCACGACGCCGGCCGGGAGACGGAGCGGATGCGCGCCGATTCGATTTGGCGGCGGATGCCGAGGCCGCGGAGGTAGCCGTTATAGGAGTCGGCGCCGCCCCAGGCCGGAACGGGCTTGCTCCGGCCGGAGAGGACGACTTCCTCGCCGCGGATCGGCAGCGTTTCGCCCGGTTGCACCGGAAGCGAAAACGCAATGGGTTCTCCGGTCGGCACGACCGCACCGAAGCCGGTGGCGGCGCGCGTCGTATGAGGGACGCTCCCTGCCTGGGTCGAGCGTGACCGGAAGGCCGCGGCGTGCGGAGCGCCCATTCGGGTCACGCGGACGCGAAGCGTTTCGTATGCGGGCGGGACGTGCCGATGACCGGCCGGTGTTCGTCCCGCGAGGACGAGGAGCCCGGCGATGGCCATGGCCGCGCAATGGGTGGCCGCCCACACGGCGTGGGCGAGGGGAGACCGGCCGAATGAGGCGAAGATCGCCAGGATGGAGAACAAAGCTCCCACGGCTGCGGGATGCTCGAAAGGGCAAGCGCCGCCGAGGCGTTCCAGCGCCGCGCCGGTCAGAAAAGGGATGACCATCCACAGCAGCGGCGCGCGGTGGCGGTCGCCTTGGAGCTCGCGAATGGTCCGGCGGCCCTGGGCGCGGCGCCATTCCCGGCGGGCGCTTGCGGCATCCCCGGCGCCGTCGGGAGCCAAGAGGCCCCCGGAGCCTTCGGCTTTGATTTTTTCTGCCATCGGAAGAAAATAGCAGGTGGCGACTGCTGGCCGCCGGGATGTCCGAAAACCTACAGACCGACTTTTTTGCCGCCGAAAAGGCGGAGCGGGCGGAAGCGCGGGCGGCCCAGCCGGGCCCCGGAGCGCCGCTGGCAGCCCGGATGCGGCCCCGCCGGCTCGCCGAAGTGGTTGGCCAGGAGCATCTGCTGCGGCCCGGATCGCTCCTGCCGAGGCTGGTCGCGCAAAACCGCTTTGGGTCGCTGATCTTTTACGGACCCCCGGGGTCCGGCAAAACCTCCATCGCCGAGGCGATCGCGGCGGAAACGCAGTCGCGCTTTGTCCGCATCAATGCCGTCATGTCGAATGTCGCCGAACTGCGCGAGATTCTCGCCGCGGCCCGGCGGCGGCCGGGCGGGGGCACGATCCTCTTCATCGACGAGCTGCACCGCTTCAACAAGGCGCAGCAGGACCTGCTGCTGCCCGACGTGGAGGAGGGCAACATTCGCCTGATCGGCGCGACGACCCACAATCCGGGCTTTTACGTCAACCCGCCGCTTCTGTCCCGCAGTCACCTCTTCCGGCTGGAGCCGCTTGCGCCCGCGGTGATCGCCGAGGTTCTCGAACGCGCCCTGGCCGATTCCGAACGCGGGCTGGGCGCGCGGGCAGTCACGGCTTCGCGTGAGGTGCTGGTTGACTTGGCCGTGCTTTGCGACGGCGATCTGCGCCGCGCCCTCAACGCGCTCGAGGTCCTGGCGCTCAGTCTGCCCGAGCGGGCGGCCATCACCCCGGCCGAACTGGAGGTCTTCGCCCGGGAGCGCCGGATCCGCTACGACGCGGATGAGGACGAGCACTACGACACGATTTCCGCCTTCATCAAGAGCTGCAGGGGCGGCGACCCCGACGCCGCGATGTACTGGCTGGCCAAGATGCTGGTGGGCGGAGAGGACCCTCGGTTCATCGCCCGCCGGCTCGTCATCCTGGCGAGCGAAGACATTGGGCTCGCGGATCCGCAGGCTCTGCCGCTGGCCGTGGCGGCGCACCACGCCGTCGATTTCATCGGGCTGCCGGAAGCCGAGCTGACGCTGGCGCACGCCACGCTGTACATCGCCACCGCCCCCAAAAGCAATTCGGCCACGGCGGCTTTGGGGGAAGCCCGCCGCGTCCTGCAGGAGCAGCCGGTGCAGAAGGTGCCGTCGTACCTGCGTGACAAGAGCGGGCAGGCCAGCAAGCGCATGGGGCAGGGCAAAGGCTATCTGTACTCCCACGAGTTTCCCGAGGGGATATCGGGCCAGGCCTATCTCGAGACCCCGCTCAAGCTCTACGCTCCCGGCCCCAATGGAGCGGAGGCCCGGATTGCGGAGCGTTTGGCCCGCTGGGCCGAACTGCGCGGGCGAAGGTAGCTTGCCTCGCGCCGGAACCCCCGCAGACTTGTCCCGCTCATGTCGCTGCGGTCGCGGTTGATCAGCCTGGGTTGGATCGCCCTGGGCGCTTTTGGGTTGGTGGTCATCGTCGTGCTGGGGGTCGGTCTGCGCAGCGAGCGCGACGCCGAGCGCTGGGTGGCGCATACCCTCGAGGTGGAAGGCGTCCTGCGGACACTCGAGGCGGACGTCAACGGAATGGCGGGCGAATTGCGCGGGTATGTCGTCAGCCGCGAGCAGAATTGGCTGCAAACCTACCGGGACCATGTCGACGAGGCCTGGCGCGAGACGAACCAGGTGGCGGAGCTGACCGCCGATAATCCTGTGGAACGCGGCCATGTGCGGTCGCTGCGCCAGGAATTGCAGGCGCAGGTGGATTTGGGCGACCAACTCATCGCGAGCGTGCGGCGGGGGGCGTTTGCCGAAAGCGAGCGGCTGGTGGCCTCCGGGCAGGGGGAGAGCGCCCAGGGGCGGCTGCGCGCCACGATCCAGCGGATGTGGACGGAGGAGGAGCGCCTCCTCGGATTGCGGGAGGCCAGGGCCTCGCGGCTGCGGCGCATCGGGGTGGCGCTGGCCGTGCTGGCCGGAGCGCTGATGCTGGTCCAATTCCTCGTCACCTTTGGCTTCGTCCGGTCCCGCTTTCGCGCCCTGGAGCGCGAACAGGACCTGTTGCGCCAGGCGGGGGAATATGCCCAGTCGATCGTCGAAACGGTGCGGGAGCCGCTTATCGTGGCCGACGCGGACCTGCGGGTGGTGTCGGCCAACCGGTCGTTCTTTTTGCTTTTCGGTCTTGCCAACGCGGAGACCGTGGGTGTGCCGCTTGCAGAGCTGGGGGGCGGAGCCTGGAATATCACGGAACTGCTGGCCCAGTTGCATCGGGTCTTCGCGGACGGTCAGGAGCTGACGCAGTTCGCCTTCGAGCACGATTTTCCCCGGCTGGGGCGCCGTCATCTGCTGCTGAGCGCGCGCAAGGTCTACCGTCCCGGCAACCACACGGGCCTCATTCTGATCGCGATCGAGGACGACACGGAGCGGGCGCGCAACGAGGAGAAGCTGCGCCGGATCAACTCGGATCTGGAAGGGTTCGCCTATACCGTGGCCCATGATTTGCGCGCCCCCTTGCGCGGGCTGCAGGGCTTTGCCGAAGCGCTGCTCGAGGATTATCGCGACTCGCTGGATGAGACCGGCCGGGGCTATGCGCGGCACATTGCCGGCGCGGCGCGGCGCATGGACGGGCTGATCAGCGATCTGCTGGACTACAGCCGGCTCTCCCGGACGGAATTGGAGCTGGCCGCCGTGCCGCTGGGCCAGGTGGTGGCGGCGGCGCGCGAACAGGTGGGCGCGGCCCTGAAAGCGAAAGGCGCCGAGGTCCGCGTGGAGGAGCCGCTGCCGTCCGTCCGGGCGCATTTCGTCGTCTTGGTGCAAGTCGTGGCGAACCTGCTGGATAACGGCGCCAAATTCGTCGCACCCGGGGCGAGTCCGCAGCTGACGGTGCGCGCCGAGCGCCGCCAGGAGCGCGTGCGCCTCTGGGTGGAAGACAATGGCATCGGCATCGCCCCCCAGTACCACGAGCGCATCTTCCGCGTGTTCGAGCGTCTGCACGGCCAGGATGCCTATCCGGGCACGGGCATCGGGCTGGCGATCGTGCGCAAAGGGGCCGAACGGATGGGCGGAACCGCCGGGGTCGATTCGGCGCCTGGACAAGGAGCCCGTTTCTGGATCGATTTGCAGGCCGACTCCGCTTAACCGATGCCCACCCAGCCTTTGCCCTTTGTCAGCGTTGAATCCGCCGTCGCCGACGTCGCCGCCGGCCGGCTGGTCATCGTGACGGACGACGAGAATCGGGAAAACGAGGGGGATCTGATCATGGCGGCGGGCCAGGCGACGCCGCAGACGGTCAACATGATGATCCGCTATGGCAGCGGCATTGTCTGCGTGCCCACCCTCGAGCCCGAGCTGCGGCGGCTGGGCCTGGGCCCAATGGTCGCCCGCAACCGGGAAACGCATCGGACGGATTTCACGGTCAGCGTCGACGCCGCGGAGGGAGTGTCGACCGGAATCAGCGCGGCCGACCGCACCCGCACGATCCGGCTGCTGGCCGATCCGCAGTCGCGGCCCGAGGACTTGGTGCAGCCCGGGCATGTCTTTCCGCTGCGCGCCCGCGCGGGCGGGGTGCTGGAGCGGGCCGGTCACACGGAGGCGGCCGTCGATCTGGCCCAAATGGCCGGCCTGCATCCGGCGGGAGTCCTCTGCGAGCTGGTCAACGACGACGGCACGGTGCAGCGTCTGCCGCAGATTCTGGAATTCGGACGGCGCTTCGATCTGAAGGTCCTGTCGATCGCGCAGCTGATCGAGCATCGCGCGCGGCGGGACAAGCTGGTCGAGCAGGTCCTCGAGCGGCCGTTCGTGTCCGAATACGGCGAGTTCACGCTGCATGTCTTTCGCAGCAAGATCGACAACCGCCATCACTTTGCGTTGACCCGCGGGACTCTCGGGCCGGAACCGACCCTAGTGCGCGTGCAGAGCGAGAATCTGTTCGGCGATGTTCTGCGCATGAAGGGACTCGATACCCACACGACTTTCGCTCATTCGCTGGAGGCGGTGGCCAGGGCCGGAAGGGGCGCGGTCGTCTATATGGAACACGCCAATGGCGGGGCGGACATCGTCCGACGGCTGGAAGGGCCTCCCAGCGAGGTCCCGATGAGCTTCCGCGACTATGGCATCGGGGCCCAGATCCTCGCCGCCCTCGGACTGCGCAAGATTCGCCTGCTGTCCAACAGTTCGCGCCGGGTCGTGGGCCTGGACGGCTACGGCCTGGAAATCGTCGAGCAGATTCCGATTTAGCGCCCAGCAGGGCTTTTCTATTTGCGCCGGGGCGCCGGACGGATGGACTACCCGGTTCCGACTATGAGCACTGCGGCTCCTTCCCTCGCACCGGTGTCCGGCGCGCCCTTTCGGGTCGCGGTGGTGGCCGCGTCCTATAACGAGCGGCTGGTGGAGGGCCTGCTCGCGCGCGTGCGGGAAGGGCTGCTGGCGGCCGGTGTCAAAGCTACCAACCTTTCGGTTGTGCGCGTCCCCGGATCCAACGAGATTCCCTTCGCCGTGCAGCAGGTTGCGCGGCGCCGGAAGCCCGACGTGGTCGTCGCCCTGGGCGTGATCGTCCGCGGGGACACGCGCCACTATGAACTGATCGCCGAAGCGGTGGCGCATGCCCTGCAGGAGGTCGCGCTGGCGACGGAACGGCCGGTCATCAACGGGGTGGTCGTGGCCGAGAACGAGGCGCAGGCCGCGGCGCGCTGCATCGGGCCCCTGAACCGGGGGGCGGAATTCGCCCGCGCCGCGCTGGCCATGGCCGCGCTGCGCAGGCACTTGCTGAAATGAGCCGCGCACAATTCGCTTTGCGCCGGGATGGCCGCGTCGCGGCCGTGCAATACCTCTACGCCTGGAGCATCAACCCTCCGGCCAACCTCCTGGAGGATCTGCGGCTGTTTTTCGAAAACCAGGAGCAGCCGCGGGAGCATTATGCGTTCGGCGAGGAGATCATCCACGGCGTGATCGAGCACAGCGCGGAAATCGACGGGCACATCCGCAGCCTGGCGCAAAACTGGGAATTCGACCGCATTGCGCGCATCGATCTGGCGATCCTGCGGGTGGCGATCTACGAGATGATCCACCGCAAGGACATTCCGCCGGTGGTGTCGATCAACGAGGCCATCGACCTGTCCAAGGAATTCTCCAACGCGGACGCCAAGCGCTTCATCAACGGGATCCTCGACCGCTTGAAGGATCGCCTCGGCCGGGACGCCCGCAAGGCGGAGAGCTGAGCGGATGTTCGGGCTGGTCAAGCGGTTCAAGGAGGGGCTGAGCCGGACCGTTGCCGCCATCGCCGGCAAGACGCGCGGGCTGTTCGGCGGGCGGAAGATCGACGCCGCCTCCCTCGATGAGCTGGAGGAGGCGCTCTATACGGCCGACTTCGGCGTCGAAACGACGGGCGAAGTGGTGGCGGAGATCAAGGAAGCGTACCGGCGCGATCCCGAAATGCGCGGCCGCGAGGCCGGCCAGATCGGCGCGGCGGTGCTGCGCCGGGTCCTGGCCGGCAGCCAGGGGCGCCTGCCGGAGGGGAGCCCGGAGGTCCGGCCGACGGTCATCGCCATCATCGGGGTCAACGGCTCCGGCAAGACGACCACCTGCGCCAAGCTGGCCTGGCGGCTCAAGCAGGAGGGGCGCGGCGTCACCGTGGCCGCCGCAGACACGTTTCGCGCGGCGGCGGTGGAGCAGCTGCAGATCTGGGCCAAGCGCCTGGATCTGGACCTGGTGGCGAGCCACACGGGGGCGGACGCCGCGGCCGTGGCCTTCGATGGCTGGAAGGCCGCCCAGGCGCGCGGGCGGGATTATCTCATCGTCGACACCGCGGGCCGCCTGCACACGAAATCGAACCTGATGGAGGAGCTGGCAAAGATCCGCCGGGTGCTCCAGAAGCACGATCCGGCCGCGCCCCAGCATCGCTGGCTGGTGGTCGACGGTTCGCTCGGCGCCAACTCCATCGAGCAGGCGAAGGTGTTTCACCAGAGTTTCGGTCTGACCGGGCTCATCGTCACCAAGCTCGACGGCACCAGCCGCGGCGGCGCGCTGGTGGGCATCTATCGGCAGCTCAAGCTTCCGATCTATTTCATCGGGCTGGGCGAGCAACCGGAAGATCTGCAGCCGTTCGAAATCGGGGCGTATGCGGACGCGGTGTTCGGCGTCGAAAGCCAGCCGGATTGAAGGGGAAGCGGTGTCCCCGCCGCCTCCACGGGCGCTCATTTCGCCGTTTCCAGCCGGCGCAGGTCGAATATCCGCCAGCCGTCGCCGCTGCGCTGAATCCGGCCCAGGCATTCATCGCCCGGCGAGAGGAACGGGCGGTCGGAAGGCCCGAGCGTGAAGACGTGCTCGCCGGCATCCATCACGCCCGGCACGGCGTCCGTTTCGAGGACCAGCGAGCGAGCCGCGAGGTCCAGGCGCGCGACGGTGCCGCGGACGGAGTAGCCAAGCAGCTGCTGCGGCGTCGGCGCGCAGTGGCAGTCGTCCGCCGCCGCGGCGAGAAGCCGGGATTCGGGGACGCGAACGAGGAACGTGCGCAGGGCGGCGGGTTCGGCGGTGCGCACCGCGACGACGAGCGACGCGCTGTCCTCCGCGCCGGCATAGTCGTGGACCAGCGCGATGCGCGGGGCGCCCACGGCGCCCGCAGCAAGGACGGGTACGGGCGGCCCCGGATCCCATTCGGGACTGACGCGCAGGACCCAGACCTGGCCGCCGATGCGGTAAACGACGATGGCGGCGGTATCGTGCAGCATGGCGACGTCGGCTGCCGGCGAGGGAGCCGGGGAGGAGGTCAGAACGGCGGGAACGGAAAAGCGGGCGCCCGCGTCCGGGGAGTAGGACGCGTAAATCCGGCCAGCTTCGGCCCAGACGGCGGCCACACGCCCGCCGTCGACATCGAAGCGCAGGCTCGCGGCGAGCGCCGGCTGTTCGGCTGCTTGCGGCGGGGCGGGCTTGTTGGAATTTGGTACGTGACCCCTTAGCGGAATGACGCGGCCCTTGACCCAGCGGCGGCCGTGGAGGCGGGCGGAGGCGATGGCTTGGCGGTCGGGGGCGGCTTCGGCCACGTAGAGGAGCAGGGCGCCGCCGTCCAGGAGGGGGCGCATTTGGAAATTGGCCGGCGCGGCATCGCGCACGACCGTGTAGGCGGGGGCCGCGGCGTAGAATCCGGTCAGAAAGCGGACCTGGATGGTGGCGGCGTTCGGCGCCGCCCAGGCGGACAGCAGGTCTCCGCTGGCGAGGACGCAGCCGTCGGCCGCCGTGCAGGGCCAGTCGGCCCCGGAGCTCTCCCAGGACCGTCCCCCGTCGATCGACCGGGCCCACGAGAATCCCCCGCTCCGCTCTGGCCAGATCGACGCCAGGCGCCCGTCCGGGGAAGCCGTCAATTGCGGTGCCCGAGCTCCCTCCGACGAGGTGATGAAGACTTCCCCGCCCCAGCCGCCGGGCTCCTGGAAGTCGGCGCAAAAGAGCGCCTGCCCGCCGGCCGACGGTTGAACCCAGCCGAGCCACGCGCGCCCTTCCCGGTCGCACGCCAGCGCGGGCGCCACCGGCACGATCACGGACGGGGAGCGGATTTCCGTCACGGACAGGCCGGGAACGGCGGCCCGCAGCGTCGCGGCCGCTCCCAGCAGCAGCGCGGTGCCCCAGGCCCTCACGTGGTCAGCCGCAGCACCCGCCGCTGCAGGACGGACACGGTCAGCAGGAGCAGAAACGAGATGCCCAAAAGCACCGCGGCGAAGCGGTAGGCCGGACCGTAGTCCAGCGCCTGGACTTCGTCGTACAGGGCGATGCTCGCGACCCGCGTGACGCCGGGGATCGACCCGCCGATCATCAGGACGACGCCGAACTCGCCGAGGGTGTGGGCGAAGCCCAGCGTCAGCCCGGCGGCGATCCCGCGCCAGGCGAGCGGCAGGTGCAGCCGCCGCCAGACTCGCCAGGGCGGGGCCCCCAGCGCCCGGCCGGCATCGAGCAGGTCGCGCGGCACCGACCGGAGCGCGGCCTGGAACGGCTGCACGGCGAACGGAAGCGAGTAAAAGCAGGAGGCGACGACCAGCCCCGAAAAGGAGAATGCCAGGCTGCCGCCGGTCGCCGCCCGCCACCACGAACCGGGCGGGTGGAGCGGGGAGAAGGCCACCAGCAGGAAAAAGCCGAGCACGGTTGGAGGCAGCACGACCGGCATGGTGACCAAGGTCTCCAGGGCGGGGGCCGCCCGCCACCGCGTCACGTTAAGCCAATGCGCCAGGGGGAGGCCGACGATCCCCAGCACGACCGTCGTGATGGCGGCCAGCCGGACCGTCAGCCAGAGCGACTCCCACAAGGGCCAAGGCACTCCGGCCAGCGTGCTCACTCCACCGTGACGGATTTCGCGAGGTTGCGCGGCTTGTCGACATCGCACCCGCGCTCCACCGCGATGTAGTAGCTGAGCAATTGGACCGGAATCGAGGCCACGATCGGCAGGACGGCCTCATGGCAGTCCGGGATCCGGATCACCTCGTCGGCCAGCCCGGGCGGCAGTTCGCAGCCTTCGGTGACGATGGCGATGATCGGGCCCTTGCGCGCCTTGATCTCCTGCATGCTCGAGACGATCTTGTTGAAGATCTCGCCCTTGGGGACGAAGAACACGCTGGGGCATTTCTCGCTGATGAGGGCGATCGGCCCATGCTTCATCTCCGCCGCGGGATAGCCCTCGGCGTGGATGTAGGAGATCTCCTTGAGCTTGAGGGCGCCCTCGAGCGCGATGGGAAAGAGCGAGAGCCGGCCGAGGAAGAGCATGTCGACCTCGGGGGAAAAGCGGCGGGCGATCTCGCGCACCCGCGGCGCCTGGAGCAGGGTGTGCCGGACCAGGTCGGGCGCCTGCTTGAGGGCATTCACGTACTGGACGCCGTCGGCGAAACTCATGTCGCGCATGCGCGCGATGTAGAGGGCGACCATCGCCCCGAGCAGCAGCTGCGAGGTGAACGCCTTGGTCGAGGCCACGCCGATTTCGGGCCCCACGTGCTGGTAGATGCCTCCGTCGGCCTCGCGCGCGATCGTCGAGCCGACGACATTGTTGATCGCCAGCACCCGGTAGCCCTTGCGCTTGGCTTCCCGCAGCGCGGCCAGGGTGTCGATGGTCTCGCCCGACTGGCTGATGACGAAAAAGAGCGTGTTGGGGTCCAGCGGCGAATTGCGGTAGCGGAATTCGGAGGCGTAATCGACCTCGACGGGCAGGCGGGCGAACCGCTCGATCAGGTGCTCCGCCACGAGGCAGGCGTGCCAGGCGGTGCCGCAGGCGCAGAACATGAAGCGGTCGATCGAGCGGAATTCCGCCGGCGTCAGGTTCAGGCCGCCGAACTGCGCCGTGCTGCCGTCCTCGGAAAAGCGCCCGCGCATGGTGTTTTCGAGCGCCTGCGGCTGCTCGAAAATCTCCTTTTCCATGAAGTGGGCGTGCTCGCCCATTTCGGCGTCCTTGATCGACCAGGTGATCTTGTCGACGACGGGCGAGACGTCCGTCAGGTCGAGGGTCGTGATGGAAAAGCTGCCGGCGGTGAGGTGGACGATTTCGCCGTCCTTCAGATAGACGACGTTCTGGGTCCGGCTGATCAGGGCCGAGGCGTCGCTGGCCACGATGTATTCGCCGTCGCCCACGCCGAGGATGAGAGGGGACGCCTTGCGGGCGGCCACGATTTCCGCGGGGTAGTCGACGCAGAGGGCGGCGATGCCGTAGGTCCCCTCGACATGGCGCAGGGTCTTGCGCACCGCCTCCAGGAACCGGCTATGGCCATTCTGGATCGGCGGCTCCTTGGCGTAGTGGTAGGCGATCAGGTTGCACAGGACTTCCGTGTCGGTCTGGGAACGGAAGGTGTACCCCTTGCCGGCCAGGAAGGACTTCATCTGGCCGTAATTCTCGATCACCCCGTTGTGGATCAGCGCGAACTTGCCGTCGCTGCTGACATGGGGGTGGGCGTTGGCATCCGTGACCCCTCCGTGGGTGGCCCAGCGCGTGTGGCCGATGCCGGTGTTGCCGTTGAGCGCCTGGCGCGAAGTTTCCTGCACCAGATTCTGGACTCGGCCGACCTTTTTCGCGACATCCAGGCGCCCGCCCTCAAGGACGGCGATGCCGGCCGAGTCATAACCGCGGTATTCGAGCCGCTTCAGGCCCTCGAGGATGATCGCTGCGGCGCGCTGCTTGCCGATATATCCGACGATACCGCACATAATTTGGTTGGCCAAAATATCCGTCCCCTCCCACCTTGAGCAAGGCTTTAGGACGAATCTCTTTCATGACTACGCAGAAAAACGTACTCGCTGTCATCATGGGCGGCGGGCGCGGCACGCGGCTCGCGCCGCTGACGCTGGAACGGTGCAAGCCGGCGGTGCCGTTGGCCGGGAAATACCGGCTGGTGGACATCCCGATCAGCAATTGCATCAACTCCGACATCAACCGCATTTTCCTGCTCACGCAGTTCAACACCGCCTCGCTCCACCGGCATATCCAGTCGACCTATCACTTCGATCCGTTCGGCGGCGGATTTGTCGACATCCTCTCGGCGGAGCAGACCGAGAAGAGCGCGGACTGGTACCAGGGCACGGCGGACGCCGTGCGCCGCAATCTGGTCCATTTTCGCACCTATCCGCATGAATTGATCCTGATCCTCTCCGGGGACCAGCTCTACCGGATGGACTTCCGCTCGATCATCGACCAGCACCTGGCGACCGGGGCCGAGGTCACGATCGCGGCCGTGGCGTTTCCGGTCTCCAAGGCGGAAGGGCTGGGGCTCATGCGCGTGGCCGACGACCTGGCCATCCAGGAGTTCGTGGAAAAGCCCAAGGATCCGAAGCGGCGGGAGGAGCTCGCGCTGAGCCCGACGCTCGAGGCCCGGCTCAAGGAGCACAAGAACGAGAAGCACTGCCTGGCCTCGATGGGCATCTACCTCTTCAACCGCGCCGCGCTCGCCGAAGCGCTCAGCAACAAGATGACCGACTTCGGCAAGGAGATCATTCCTTCCCTGCTGGGGAAAATGAGGATCCACGCCTACATCTTCGAGGGCTATTGGGAGGACATCGGCACGGTGCGGGCGTTTTTCGAGGCGAATCTGGCGCTGGCGCAGCCGCTGCCGCCGTTCAATTTCTTCCTGCCGACGGCGCCCATCTACACCAAGGACAATTATCTGCCGGCATCGAAGCTGAACCGCTGCGACATCGACCAGGTGGTGATCGGCGACGGCTGCATCCTGACGGATTCGCGGATGAAGCACTGCGTGCTCGGCATCCGCTCGTTCATCGGCGAGGGCTCGGAGCTCGAGGACGTGGTGGTGATGGGGGCGGACTTTTACGAGACCGAGGAGCACATGCAGGACAATGTCGTCCGCGGCCGGCCCCATCTGGGCGTGGGCAAGCGGTGCCGGATCAAGCACGCGATCATCGACAAGAACGCGCGCATCGGCGACGACTGCGTGCTGAGCGCGGACGGCAAGGCGGACGGCAGCTATGCCGGCGGCAGCGTGATCATCCGCGACGGCGTCCTCGTGGTGCCCAAGGGAGCGACGCTCCCCCCCGGCACCCGCGTCTGACGCCCGCTTCGCGCTGAACGCCTGGGCGCCCGCGCGCGGATTTTCGCGCTTGCCTGGCCCGGTTTTCGCTGGGCCAATGGTCGCGATGCCCGTGTCGAACGCGTTTATCTCGGAAGGGGCGGGATCCGGGCAGCGCGGGCGCTGCCTCGGCTTTTTCGGCCCGACCGGGGCCGCGGGGCGGCTCCCCGCGCCGAGCCTGGGGCTGCGCCTGCTCGCGGCCAACGTCCACGCCTTCCGGCGGGGGGCGGGCGCGCTGGGCGTGGCGGCGGCCGTCCGGGTATGAGCGGCGGTTTCGCGGCGGCGGCGCGGGCGCGCCTGCGCACGGAGGGGCTGCTGAAGATGACGGGGACCGCGGGTTTCATCGCGCTATTTTTCGCGGCGTATTTTGCGACGCTGAAACATCCCCAGTTCCACGTCGCCGTGATGGCGGCGGGCCCGATCGACCGGCGCATTCCCTACCAGGGCTGGACGGTGCCGGTCTATTTCACGCTGTGGTTTTACGTCTCGCTGCCGCCCGCGCTGCTGCCGGATCGGGCGGCCCTGTTCCGTTACGGGGCCGTGGCCGGCGGGCTGGCGGCGGCCGGCCTGGCGATCTTCGCGCTTTGGCCGACCACCGTGGTGCGGCAGGGCGCCGGCTTTCTCAAGGCCGTGGATCCGGGCGGCAACGCCTTTCCCTCGCTCCACGCGGCCTTCGCCACGCTGTCCTGGGTCGTTTTGGACCGGATGCTCAGGGGGCTGGGCGCCCCGGCCGGCTGGCGGGCGGCCAACGCCCTGTGGGGGGCCGCGATCCTCTATTCCACGCTCGCGACCAAGCAGCACGTGTTCAGCGACGTGGCCGCCGGCGCGGCTTTCGGCCTGGTCGCCGCTCAGTTCTTGAGCTCGTCCAGATTGAACGCGTCCGGCTGATCGGATTCCAGGGCCGCGCGCAGATGGGCGAGGCCGCGGCGCTCGAGGTCCGCGATGGTCGTGTCGCGGAGCAGGAAGATATTGGCGATCTGCTTGTGGCTGATCTGGCTGCGGGAGCTGCGGTCGGTCGAGTAATGCCGGGTCACATGGGCCATCTTCTGCGGCACCTTGCGGGCCTTGCCCGCCTTTTCGAACGTATAGGGATAATTGCAGACCCATTCGCGGATGCCGCCCACGGCCCAGTCGATGACGACTTCGGTGCGGATGGGCTTGCGGGTGAGTGATTTTTGCGAGGGGTAGCGCAGCAGGGCCTCCAGGCAGATGTCGAGGGTGCGGAGAAAATTGTGCCCCAGCAGCAGGATGCGGGCGATGCTCTTCGCCTCGACCGGATTGGACAGGGCCGCCATGACCAGATCCTCGCCCTCGTTGGCGCAGCGCTCCTTGATCGACAGGGCGGAGCGGACGAAGGCGTCGCGGCGGGAAGCGTCAGCCTGGCCCCAAAGGGAGAAGCAGGTTTCGGTCAGGCTGCGCAGTGCCTCCCAAAGCTGCACGTGCCGCCCGAGGTAGGTCACGCGGGTCTGATCCTCGATTTCGCGGCTTTGCAGCATCAGCTCCGTGAAGCGGCAATGGATCTGCAGCTCGGCTTTCGCCTTGCCCTGCAGGAAATAGCCCGAGTCAATGGGACCGGAGGGAATTTCAGCTGAACTGTCGCTCATGAATGGGGACGGCGCATCCTCCGCCCCTGCCTCTTCATTCGGCATGGCCGGGCCCCGCTTGAGCGCTGTTTGTCGACGCATCGAGGAGCGCGCGCTGGCGCAGCAGTTCAGCCCGGCGCCGCGCCGCATCGGCCTCGGCCGCCGCCTTGTCGGGCCGGCGCAATTCATAGCCATCGGCTGGCGTTTTTCCCAGGGCGACGACTTCGAGGCCGGCCTGGCGGGCGGCCTCGTCCAGGCATTCCTGGAGATTCAGGTGGCTGAAGTCGCCCGTGATGGGCGCCTTGGCCTCGGCCGTGAGGGCGATATGGGCGTGAAACCGCGCGGAAACGGCGCGCAGCACGTTTCCTAAAAGGGTATGGTTAAAGAACATGGGCGCTGGGGTCGAGGAGCCGACCAAGAGCGCAAGAATCAGCGGAAAAGTCATGGTTGGGCGGGAAGCGCTGCTAGTATTGATCGAAGTATATCAGCGATTTTTACCCGCTGGATTGCACCGACTCATGCATTTCCCCGCTCCGGAACCGTCCTTTGGCATCACCCACCCGCTGGGGCTGCCCCGTCCCCTCGATCCCGACAATTTCTTCGGGGCCAAACCGGTTTTTTTCGCCCGAAATCTCATGCCGGTCCCAACGGGATGCCTGGCCCATTTCGACCTGGCGGTGTACCGCCCGTACGTGAAAAGCGTGGTCGCGCTCCTGGCCGACCTCGAGCCGGGGTGGGCGGGACCGGGGATCGTGGACGATCCGCCGCGCTATTGCCTGGTCCGCGATGGAATGCCGGCCTTGCTGCCGCCCGACTTGCGCGGACTGCTGCCCGAGCCTCCGAAAGTGCGGCTCGAGACGGTGCTGAGCCATTTTGACCGGACCCACCACCAGGCCCCCGCGCTGCAGCTCCTGGACCTGCTTACCCTGGTCGCGGAGGATCTGGGCGCCGCCCGCTTCGCGGCGGTCACCGCCGTGCGGCCCTGGGTCAAGGAGTTCCTGCGTTAGGGGCGGCGCGCGCCCGCTCAGCCGCCCGTCCGCGCGTCTCTTTCCTCGTTCGCGAGCGCTTGCAGTCGGTCCTCCGTCTGGCCCCGGATCGCGGCCCTTCGATCCAGGCTCCGACCACGGGCAGGAAGCGGAGAACGAGCAAATGGCCGTAGAGGGTCTCCAATACAGCCCCCCAGGCGGCTTGTTGGGATTTGGTACATGACCCCTTCCGCGGGGGGGGCTGGTGTCGCGCCGGTCCATGTTCGAGGAGCTTGGCCAAAAAAAAGGCGGGGCGCCGGAGCGCCCCGCCTTTCTCGTCGTCCGTTGCGATGCTACTGTCCTGGGGTCGTCGGATTGGTGTGCTGGACCTGGTAGGTCTGCTGCACCACCGGCGAGGCTGAGTACCAAATTTGACTGCCGGTGCCCGAGGGGACGGACATCGACTCGAAGGTGTAGCTGGACGTGCCGCTCGAGACGGACACCGTCACCGACGGGCTGTAGTACCAGGTCTGCCCGTTGTCCACGCTGGCCCCGGCGCGCAAGGTCCAGGTGCCGGTTTCCGTGAACGTGATGCCCAGCGTGCGGCTGCTGTTGCCGCCGGACACGTTCAGCGTGTCGACGTTCCAGACGCCCTCCGGGGACATCCACTCGATCGAGTGCTGGGTCAGGTTATTGTTGGGGGCGAAGGCCGTGCTCGAGACGTAGAAGGGCGAGCCCGTGTAGGCCGTGGCCGCGGCGGTGATCGTGGCGGAAGGCGGCGAACTGGGATTCACCCCGGTGCCCTCGAGCACGAACTGGAACACCGGATTGGACGGATCGCTCGACACGCCCGTGAGCAGGCCGGTCTGCAGCCCCAGCACCTGCGGGGCGAACGTCACCGGGATCGACTGCGAGGCGCCCGGGGCGAGCGTGATCGGCAGGGATACGGTGGGCGTGAAGTTGCCGCTCGTCGTGACGTTCGTGATCGTGACCGTGCTCGTGCCGGAGTTGGTCACGACCGCATTCATGCTCGACGTGGTGGCGTTGACGCCGGGAAGGCCAGGCGGCACCGCGTTGGGGAAGACGATGGTGCCGAGCTGCTCGGGATTTGCCGCGGCGACGAAGTTGGCGACGAGGTTTTCCGCGCCCGTCACGTTGACCGTGGTGGCGGCCGAGTTGGCGTTGGCCACATCCGAGCTTCCGGTCCAGCCTGTGAACACGTAGCCCGAACTTGCCGTCGCCGCGAGGGGCGCGGCCGTGCCGACGTCAAAGGTCCCGCCGCCGGTGGCGGATCCGCCCGCGGTCGCGGTCACGGTCACGACACCCTGTTGCACGAACTGGGCGGTGAGGCTGCAGTTCGCGTTCATCGTGACCGTAGTGGAGGCGCTGGACGCCGATGCGACCGCCGCCACTCCCGAACCACCCCAGCCGTTGAGCCGGTAGCCGCTGGCGGCCGTTTCGCTGATGGAAACCACCGTGCCGGGCGCATAGATGCCGGCGCCGGTGAAGGTGCCGCCCGCGCTGGGCGACGCGGTGATGCTGAGAGTGTAGGTCTGAGCGACGGTGAGCACGAGGGTGGCGCTGCCGGTCCC
>DASRSH010000202.1:0-3985 GCA_035656575.1 Opitutaceae bacterium | reverse complement strand
ACCCACCTCGATCCCCGCTTCGCGGCGATGCCCTACGTCACGGGCGGCTGGAAGGTCCGCTTTTACGCCGGCATGCCCCTGCTCACCGCCGACGGCGTGGCGCTGGGGACCCTTTCGATCATCGACCGCGTGCCCCGCGCGCTCAACGATCTGCAGCGCGACGCGCTGAGCGTCCTCGCGCGGCAGGTCATGGCGCATTACCAGGCGCTCGCCCTGAACTCCGACGACGCCTTGCGCCTGAGCAACGAGCGTTTCCAGCTCGCCACCCGCGCGACCAATGACGCGGTGTGGGACTGGAACCTGTTCAGCGGGTCGATCTGGTGGAACGAGGGCTTCCACCGGCTGTTCGGGTACCGCTCCGACGAGATCGAGTCCGGCATCGAGTCGTGGACCTCGCGCCTGCATCCCGAGGATTTCGAGCGGGTCAAGGAGGGCCTCTACCGCGTGATCGACGGCACGGGGACGAGCTGGGCCGACGAATACCGGTTTCGGCGGCGGGACGGACAGTACGCCGACATCCTCGACCGCGGCTATGTGATTCGCGACGGGGCGGGCAAGGCCATCCGGATGGTCGGGGCGATGATCGACCTGTCGGATCGCAAGCGCGCGGAAGCCCGCGTCCGGCACCTGAACCGCGTGTACGCGGTGCTGAGCGACGTCAGCCAGACGATCCTGCGCGAGAGCGACACCGAGGCGATGCTCGCCTCGGCCTGCCGCACCGCGGTGGAGCGGGGAGGATTCCTGATGGCGTGGATCGGCTTGGCGGACGCGGCGGGCGCCCTGGCGGTCAAGGCCTGCGCCGGAGCCGATCCCTCCACGATCCAGCTGGTGCAGAAGCTGATCACTCCCCACCCCGGCACCCCGTGCCTGGTCACCGAACGCAGCTTCCGCACCGGGCGGCCCGCCGTCTGCAATGACATCGCGACCGACCCGCTGGCGGAGTCGTGGCGGGAGGCGGCCCTGGAGCGCAACTACCGCGCGATGGCGTCGCTGCCTCTTTCCGTGTCGGGCAAGACCGCGGGCATCTTCAATCTCTACGCGGGGGAGTCCGGCTTTTTCAATCACGAGGAGCTGCTGCTGCTGGAGAAGCTCGGGCAGGACCTCTCCTTCGGCCTCGAAGTCCAGGAGCGCGAGGCGCAGCGGCGCCGGGCCGAAATGGACCTGCGCAGCAGCGAGGAGCGGTTCCGGCAGGTGGTCGAGACGATCCGCGAGGTGTTCTGGATTCTCGACCCGGTGCGCGAAAAGATCCTCTACGTCAGTCCCGGCTTCGAATCGGTCTGGGGCCGCACCGCCGAAAGCATCTACCGCTCGAACGCGTGGTCCGAATCGATCCACCCCGAGGATCGCGAGCGCGTGACGCGCGCCGCCTCGGTCAAGCAGGTCCGCGGCGACTACGACGAGATCTACCGCATCCAGCGGCCGGACGGGACGGTCCGGTGGATCCGCGACCGCGCCTTTCCGGTGCGCGACGGCGCGGGCAACGTCCACCGCGTGGTCGGCACGGCCGAGGACATCACCGGGCAGCGGCAGCTCGAGGAGCAGCTGCGCCAGTCGCAGAAGATGGAGGCGATCGGGCAGCTCGCCGGCGGCGTCGCCCACGATTTCAACAACATCCTGGCCGTGCTGATGATGCAGGCCGACCTGGCCAGCAGCGTGGCCGGGATGCCGCGCGAAGCGGAGAAGTTCCTGCAGGACATCAAGGCCACGGCGGAGCGCGCGGCCAGCCTGACCCGGCAGCTCCTGGTCTTCAGCCGCCGCCAGGTCATGCAGCCCCGGCTGCTCGACATCAACGAGGCGGTGACCAACCTGGCCACGATGCTGCAGCGCATCCTCGGCGAGGACGTGAGCCTGCAGCTGAACCTGTACTCGCGCCCGCTCCTGGTGCGCGCGGACGCCGGCATGCTCGACCAGGTGCTGCTCAACCTGGTGGTGAACGCCCGCGACGCGATGCCCGACGGCGGCCGCCTGTTCATCCAGACGACGGAGCGCACGGACCCGGCGCCGCGGCAGGTGTGCCTGCGCGTGACGGACACCGGATGCGGCATTCCGCCCGCGATTCAGGCCCGGATCTTCGATCCTTTTTTCACCACCAAGGAGCCGGGCAAGGGCACCGGCCTGGGGCTGGCGACGGTCTTCGGCATCGTGCAGCAGCACGGCGGCTCCATTTCCGTGGAAAGCGACGTCGGCCGCGGGGCGACGTTCCAGATCCTCCTGCCCGCCGCCGAGGCGCCCGCGGCCGCCGCGCCCAACGCGGCCCGGCCCCAGCCGCGCGGCGGCTCGGAGACGATCCTGCTGGTGGAGGACGAGCGCGACGTGCGCCTGCTCACCCGCACGGTCCTGGAGCGCTACGGCTACCGGGTGCTGGAGGCGACCCACGGGCTGGATGCGCTGCGGGTCTGGGAATTGCATCCCGCGCCCATCGACCTGCTTTTGACGGACATCGTGATGCCGGGCGGAATGAGCGGCCGCGAGGTGGCCACCCGCCTGCAGGAGCGCTGCCCCGGGCTGCCGGTCATCTTCACCAGCGGCTACAGCGCCGAGATCGCCGGCCGCGAGCTGACGCTCCAGCCCGGCCATCGTTTTCTGCAGAAGCCGACGGCGCCGGCCGAACTCCTGGAGGCCGTGCGCGAATGCCTCGACAGCGCCGCGGCGGCGGCCAAGTCGTAAACAAAATGTAAACGCCGGCGGCGGCGAACAATTTAGGACAATATTATGCCGGGTGGCTCCGGGCGTGCTGATCACCGCACCTGCTATGATCACGCGATCGACAGGAACCCGTTTGCTTCGCGCGGCTCTGATGGGAGCTGCGCTCATTGCCCTAACTCGTCCCGGCCTTCGCGCCGACGATCCCAAGCCGGACCCGGCCGGCACATCGACCGGAATGGCCGTCGACGCCCAGTCGCCGGCCGGCACGTTCATGGTGGCCGAACCGTCGCCGCTCTCGTCGGACGACAGCAAGGATCCGGCCAAGGCCAAGGCGTACGCCGACGCCAAAAAGGCCTTCGACGATTATACGGCGCAGGCCAAGGCTGAGCCCCTGGCGGTCAAGCTGGCCGACTCGGTCGGCCACAATCGCGTGGCGATCAACTTCACCTGGACGCTCGTCACCGGCTTTCTCGTCATGTTCATGCAGGCCGGCTTCGCCCTCGTCGAAACCGGGCTGTGCCGGGCCAAGAACGCCGGCCACACCATGGCGATGAACTTCATGATTTATCCCATGGGCATGCTGGGATTCTACCTTTGCGGCTTCGCCTTCATGTTCGGCGGCATGGCCGATCCCAACAGCCCGGCGGGAGGAGGGATTTCCACGATGGGCGGTTATGCGGGCCTGAACCATGAGCTCGGCTTCATGCTCGCGGGGCACTTCATCGGCCTGCTGGGCTGGAAGGGTTTCCTGCTCAAGGGCGCCGGCTACGACACGGCGGCCTTCGCCCTCTTCCTCTTCCAGATGGTGTTCATGGACACGACCGCCACCATCCCCACGGGCGCGGCGGCGGAGCGGTGGAAGTTCTCCGCCTTCATGATCTACGGCTGCTGCATCGGCACGATCATGTATCCGGTATTTGGAAACTGGGTGTGGGGCGCCGGCTGGCTGTCCCAGATGGGCGTCAATTGGGGCATCGGCCACGGCCACGTCGACTTTGCCGGCTCCTCGGTCGTGCACATGCAGGGGGGCGTGATCGCCCTCATCTTCGCCTGGCTGATCGGTCCGCGCCACGGCAAGTACGACGCCAACGGCAAATTGGTGAACCCGATCATCCCGCACAGCATTCCAATGGTCATGCTCGGCACCTTCATCCTGGCCTTCGGCTGGTTCGGTTTCAATCCCGGCTCATCGCTGGCTGGAACCGACCTGCGGATCGCGGTGGTGGCGGTGAACACCATGCTGGCCTCGGCCACCGCGGCCGTCAGCACCACGCTCTATATGTGGTGGTTCAAGACCAAGAAGCCGGATCCGGCGATGATGTGCAACGGCATGCTGGCC
>DASRSH010000201.1:0-3992 GCA_035656575.1 Opitutaceae bacterium | reverse complement strand
ACGAACTGGCGGCTCCGATCACCTTCGAGATCGCGCTGCGAATGCCGAATTTCGCGGAGTTGCAGACTCGGCTCGCCCAGGGCCAGCAGATTGCCCCGGCGGAGATGGCGTCGCGCTATTACCCGAGTGCTTCCGACTATCAGAACGTCATCGCCTGGGTGAAAGCGCAGGGCCTAACCGTCACACGCACCGATGCGAATCGTCTGGCGGTATTTGGGCAGGGGTCTGTCGCCGCGGTCGGATCCGCCTTTCAGGTGAGCTTCGGGCGCGTCGCCGCCGATGACGCCGACTACACGTCCGCGCTTACCGCGCCGAGCCTGCCGGCCGACGTCGCGACGCCGGTCCTAGGCGTGCATGGCCTGCAGCCGCACCTGCGGCTGCGGCGCCGCCTGGCCCGCCTCGTGCATCCGGCCGCCGGAGGGGGCGGCGGGTCCGAGTACACGCCCGCCCAGATCGCCCAGCACTACAATGCCTCGGGGCTGGGCCTGACGGGCGCCGGCCAGACCATTGCCATTTTTGCCGGAGCTTATGCAAGCTCCAGCGACCTGCAGGCTTTCTGGAACGCGATCGGCCTCGCCACCCCGCCGACGATCCAGCAGGTGACCGTGGGAACCGGTCCGGCGGCGAACGACTCGGGTGACCAGCAGGAAGCCACGCTGGACGAGGAGTGGGCCGGAGGCATGGCGCCGGGCGCCACGATCCGGGTGTATGGTGCGAACGACACCGACCCCAATTTCATCGACGAAATCTTCCAGCAGGTCGCCGCCGACCTGCCGAACGAGCCGTCGCTGCATGTGCTCTCCATGTCGTACGGCTTCGATGAGACGGCGCTGGACTCCGATTACATCATGATCGTCTCCCAGTACTGCGCCAATCTGGCGAGCGCCGGCGTGAGCATCATGAATGCGTCGGGCGACGACGGATCGAATCAGGACGGCAAACTCCAGGTTTCGGTGCCGACGAGCGACCCCAATGTGACGGGAGTGGGCGGCACGACCTACGATGCCAGTGGCGAAACCGGCTGGTCCGGCAGCGGCGGCGGAATCAGCGTGGTCTTCAGCCGGCCGTCATGGCAGGCGGGCACGGGGGTTCCGGCCGGGACGATGCGGCTGTGCCCGGATGTGGCGGCGGCGGCCGACCCCAATCACGGCGCGCTGGTCTATTTCCAGGGGCAGGAGGCGGAGGTGGGCGGGACGAGCTGGGCCACCCCGGTGTGGGCCGCGTTCTGCGCCATGATCAACCAATATCGGGCAAGCCAGGGGAGCGGCCCGATCGGAAACCTCAACACGCGGATTTATTCGCTGATCGGCACGCAGGCGCTGTTTGACATCACCAGCGGCAATAACGGGCAGTATTCGTGCGGCATCGGCTATGACCTGGTGACCGGCGTCGGCGCGCCGAACATGCAGGTGCTCTACAACTCGCCGCTCACTCCGCCCTCCAACCCGGTCATCTATGCGCAATTTGGAAACGTGAACGTGACGCCGGGGGTGCCGGGGACCTTCTATGCGGTGGCGACCGGCGCGGCGCCGCTCAGCTATCAGTGGCAGCGGCAGGCCGCGGGCGCGTCGGGGTGGGTGAACCTGAGCGACAACGGGAGCTATCAGGGCACCGCCACGCCGATGCTGCGGGTCCTGGGGGCCGGTTCGGCGGGTGCGATGAGCGGCGACCAGTTTCAATGCGTCGCGACGAACGCCGCGGGCACGGCGACGAGCAAGCCCGAGCTGCTGATCGTGAATCCGACGGGCGTCTCCACGCTGGCCGGCTGGCCCGGGGCCTGGGGCACCGCCGACGGGACCGGCTTCGCGGCCCGGTTTGAATCGCCCGGCGCGGTTCGCGGCGACGGCGCCGGCAACCTCTACGTCGCCGACGGGGCGGCCAACACCGTGCGCAAGGTGACGGCGGCCGGAGTGGTGACCACGGTCGTGGGCTTGCCGGGCACGGCGGGGGCGACCAACGGCTCCACCTCGGTGGCGACGCTCGATGAGCCCGCTGGCGTGGCCCTCGACAGCGCCGGCAACCTGTATATCGCCGACGACGGCAATGACAGCATCCGGGAATTGAGCGGCGGGATCGTGAGCACCTACGCCACGGGCTTCACCGACGCGGAGGATGTCGCCTGCGACAGCCGGGGCTATTTGTACGTGGCCGACGGCGAAAGCAACACAGTCAAGGTGGTGGCGCCCGGCGGGGTGGTCAGCGTCCTGGCCGGCTCGGGCGCGCGCGGGTTTGCCGATGGCACGAAGACCGCGGCCACGTTCGACGATCCCGTGGGAGTCGCGGTCGACGCCAGCTTCAATGTCTATGTCGCGGACCAAAAGAACGGCGCCGTGCGCATGATTTCCCCTCAGGGCGTGGTCACGACGCTGGCCCAGGGGCTGAGCAGTCCGACCGGCGTCACCCTGGATAGCGCGGGCAACATTTACGTCGCCTGCCAGGGCGACAGCACGATCCGCGAGGTGGCCAACGGGGTGGTGACGCTGGTGGCCGGAATCGCCGACGTGTCCAAGACGGTCGACGGGCCTCTGGGGGCCGCCTGCCTTGCCGCCCCCACGCAGGTCTATTGGGATCCCAGCAGCGGCATCATCTACATCGCCGATTCCAACACGGCGGAAAACGGCGGCACCAACGCGGGGAATAACTTCGGCGGCACGCTCCGCACGCTGGTCACCGCGGCCCAGACGCAGGCCTCCGTGCCGGTCATTTCCGACACGGGAGGAACGGACGCGCTCAATCCCGGCGACTCGCTGACCCTCACGGCCGACGCCTCGGGCGCGTCGGCGCTGTCTTACCAGTGGTACTTCAACGGCCAGGCGATTCCCGGCGCGACGGGACCGAGCTACACGATTTCGGATTACAGCGGGTCGGAGGCCGGGTCCTACTCGGTGACCGTGACCGACAGCGCCGGTTCGACCACGGCGACGATCGCGACGGTGGCAACCGCCACCGCGCGCCTGATCAACCTTTCCGCCCGGGCGGAGAGTTCACCGGGGAACGGCGTCTTGACCGCCGGCTTTGTGATTGGCGGCGCCGGGTCCAAGGATCTTCTGCTGCGCGGGCCGGGGCCGACCCTGGCCAGTTTTGGGGTGGCGAATCCGCTGCCGGATCCGTTGTTGACGCTCTATGATTCCGGCCAGCTCATCCTCGCCACCAACCAGGGGTGGGATAACAGCGCCACGCTGGCCGCTGATTTTGCCGCCACGGGAGCCTTTGCCTATCCCGCCAATTCGATCGATTCGGCGATGGCCCAGACCTTGGCGACGGGACAGTACAGCATCACCGTGGCGGGGGCCGCGGGCGACTCCGGCACGGCGCTGGCGGAAGTCTATGACAGGGACGCGCTCACCGCGACGGCGCGGCTGATCAATATTTCCTGCCGGTCCGACGTGTCCTCAACCAACCAGCTCATCGCCGGCTTCACGATTGGAGGAACCGGGAGCGAGCTGGTGCTCATTCGCGGCATCGGCCCGACGCTGAGCCAGTTTGGCATCAGCAATCCGCTGGCGGCGCCCGTGGTCACGCTTTACGACGCCTCGGGCAATCCGCTGCAGAGCAATCGAGGCTGGGGCGGGGCGGCAAACCTGTCGGCCGCCTTCAGCCAGGTTGGCGCCTTCGCCCTGCCTGCCTCCTCGGCCGACAGCGCCCTCCTGGTCTCTCTTGCGGCCGGAGCCCAATACACCGCGGAAGTCTCGAGCGGCGACGGAACATCGGGCGTCGCGCTGGTGGAAGTTTACGAAGTGCCTTGAAGCGGCCTTTCGCCGGAACCGGCGCCGGCCGGCGCGGACGATGGTGGCTGGTTCACGCTGGCGCGTCCGGCAGCCGCAATTCCCAAAACATTCCAAGGAAAGGCAGTCGATGAAAACCCGCACACTCCGTTCGCAGACCCTCAAGATCGCCGTCGTCACCCTGCTCGCCGGAGCCGGCCCCCTGGTTTGGGGCGTCGGCCCGGCGACGTGGAATCCGCACGTCATGCGTCCTTTGCAAGGCGGAGG
>DASRSH010000200.1:0-5723 GCA_035656575.1 Opitutaceae bacterium | reverse complement strand
GTCCTGGCCGCGACCGCCGTCCTCAATGTCATCTTTGCCTGATTCGCCACCCGAGCCATGAACTTCGACCTACGCCTGCCCCTGGGGATGATATTCACGCTATTTGGCGCGATGCTCGTGATTTACGGATTGGCGGCGCATGGGGGAGGGGGTCCGACCTCGAATTTCGACCTCAACGCGGTATGGGGGGCGGTAGTGCTGGCATTCGGGCTGTGGATGCTGGTCTTGGCGATGCTGGCCGCGAGGCGGCGCAGGAAGCGGGCGCCATAAAAGCGCTTGCCCCGTTTCGCAGCCCTCCGCACCCTCGCAGCTTACCGTCGTCAGGACCACCAAGCACCTCTCGCGGGCGAACAGCCCGCTTTATAGTCATCACCCATGGACGAGAACGTTCCCAAGGAAAATCCGCCGGCGGATTTCAACAAGATCGACCTGAGCCAGCTTCAGGGTTTCAGCTTCGGGACCCAGTGGACCCAGGACAAGGGAGCGAGCGGCGGCGACAAGCGCGATCGGGGGGAGAATCGACAGCGGCGCGACGGCGGGGACAGCCCCGCCGACCGCAGGGACCGCCGGGCCTTTCGCCGGCCGGATACGCCATCCACGGACAACCCTCCGGGTGATCCGCGGGGCCCGGGCGCCGGCGAAGGAGGGGGACCGCCCCGGCGCGACTATGGGGCCGACCGCCGGCCGCGGCCGGAGGGGCGGGATTATCGCGGGGGCCCGCGGGGGCCCGGCGGCGACCGCGAGCGCGCAGGGCACGGGGGATATGGGCAGGGCCGCAGCGGCCCGGGCCATGATCCGCGGGCGCCCTACGACAGTCCGTACTTCACGGTCACGTTTTATCCCGAGGACACGAGCTTCAACGCGCTGGTGAAGACCGTGCGCGCGTCCTGCCGCACGATCGAGCTGTTCGAGATCGCCCGCACGGTCCTGGGGAAGCCGGAGCGTTTTACGGTGCTGCTGACCCGCCGCGATCCCAACGCGCCGCGCCCGGGAGTGCCCGGCCGGCAGAATCAGCCGGCGCCCGAAGCTCCTGCGGCCGAGGGGGCGGCGCCGTCCCCGGCCAAGGAGCCGATCTTCATTTCCGTTCCGGACAATCTGCCTTTCGAGAGCGAGGAAGCCGCGGTGGCGCATGTGCTCAGCCGCCACCTCGGCCAGTTTTTTGATTCCGCCGAAGTGGAAGTCGAGCCGCCCAAGGGCAATTTTCAGGTGATCAACCGCTGCAGCGTCACCGGCGAGCTGCTCGGCCCTCCCAATTACCATCGCTACAGCCAGATCGTGCAGCAGCACTATGCGGCGAAGGCCATCCGCATGCCGTTCGAAGCCTACAAGACGCGCATCGAAACGGTGCGCGATCCCGAGGCGGTGGCGAAGTGGCTGGAGAAGATGAAGAAGATCACCCGCTACAGCTCCAAGCTCCCCGTCGCGGAAGGCCAGCCGGCGCCGACGTTCGACACCTGGGACGACGCGCGGGTTTACCTGCTGGCCTCGGCCAAGGACAAGATCGTGCGCGCGGCGGGGCATGCGCGCTTTCACGGCCGGGCGGTGGAGACGCTCCCGCCGGGCGAGATCCGCCGCGCGGTCGAAGGCACGCTGGAGCGCCAGCGTCGTTTTCCCCTGGATACGGCCAACGCGCTCCGGGGCCGCCTGCGCCGCGAGCACTTCACCATCTTCAAGAAGGGGGCGAAGGGGATCTCCTACGTCTGCGCGGTCAAGCGCAAGTTCCGCACCCCGGGACAGACCTTCGCCGAGACCATCGGCGCGCTGATCCAGTTCATCGAGAACCATCCGATGGTGAAGGCGGGCGAGCTGCCGAAGCGGTTCCTCGGCCTGGCGCCCGAAGCTCCCGCGCCCGAAGCCCCGGCCCCCGCCGAGGGCGAGGCCCCGCCGCCGGCCCACGTCCTCTCCGTCGAGCAGCGGGAGAAGATCGCCCGGCTGCAGGGCGACCTGCTCTGGCTCGTGCGCGAGGGTTACGTGACCGAATTCATCGATGGGAGCCTCTACGCCCCGCCGCCGATGGTGGAGGCGCGGCGCAAGGAAGTGGAGCACGAGGAGAACGATCCCGAGAATTTCCCCGATCGTCCGGCGGCGGCGGAAACCGCGCCCGCGGCGGACGCGCCGGAGGCGCCCGGTGCGGCCGAGTCTCCCCAGACCGCGGAGCCCAGCGGCACCAGCGAAGGGGAGGGTGGCGCCGCGCCCGCCGCCGCCGAGCCCTCCGCGCCGGGGGAAGCCCCGCCGGAGGCTCCGGCCGCGGAACCGCCCGCGGCGGAAGCGGCCCCGGCCTCCCATCATCGCTCCGCCGAGGATGCGCCGGTGGCGCCGCAGTCCGAGACCCTCTCGGAACACTCGTCGGCGTCTTAGTCCGGTCAGCGCAGCCGGAGGCGGTGCCGTCCGTCCGGCTGCAGCGCCAGATCCAGGTGGCAGGCTCCCGCCGGGACGAAGCCCGGCACGCGTTCGGGCCATTCGATCGCCAGGCAGTACGGCGGGATCAGGAAGTCGGCGAGCATGAGGTCGTCCAGTTGCTCCTCGCGGGTCAGGCGATAGGCGTCCAGATGGGCCAGCAGCCGGGTGCCCCGGTGAAAATTGCAGAGCGTGAAGGTCGGGCTGGTGACCGGTTCGGTGATGCCCCAGGCCTCCGCCAGGCCCTGGACGAAGGTGGTTTTGCCCGCGCCCAGATCGCCGTGCAGGGCCAGGGTGACTTTTTCCGGGGGAAGCTCGGCGGCCCAGGCGGCGGCGAGGGCCCGGGTCTCCTCGGCCGTTGCGGTCACGACGCCGCCGCGCAGGCGGGACTCAGCGGAGGTGCTCATAGCCGCGCAAGGAGGAGGGGGGAAGGGCGCCGGCGGGGACGCGCCGGGCGGGGCTGAAGCGGCCGATTTCGGTCAGACGGATCCGGGGAAACGCGCGGTGAAACGCACGTTCGAAGCCGGGAGCGTCCGCTTCGGCGGCGAGCGCGAACACCAATTCGTAATCTTCGCCGTCCGACAGGGCCTGCGGCACGGTGGCCCCTTTCCGCCGCGGAAGCTGCTCGGCCCAGATTGCCGGCGCCGCGCCGCGGGGCGTGAGCGCCCGCAGGTCCTTCCCCAGTCCGTCGCTCACATCCATCATGGCGCGCACGTCGCGCCGCTTCGCCAGCCAGGCGCCCTCCCGCAAGCGCGGTTCGAACCGGAAGTGGTGGCCGGAAGCCAGGCTGCCGCCGAGCACGCCCGTGACGTAGATTCGGTCGCCGATCCTCGCTCCTCGCCGCGTGAGGGCCCTTCCGCCAGGGAGGCTCCCGAGCAGCGTCAGATGGGCGGAAAAGTAACCGGTGCCGGCCGCCGAGCAATCCGGCGCCTGCGCGATATCCCCGCCGACGATGGCGACCGAGTGTTTGCGGGCAGCGGCGGCCAGACCCCGGTGGAAGCGTTCCAGCCAGCGGAGGCTGGTGTTGGGCGAAAGCACCAGGCCCACGACCGCCGCCCCCGGGCGGCCGCCCATGGCGGCAATGTCGCTCAAATTGCGCTTGAGCAGCTTCGCGCCCGCCGCCGCGGGAGAAACCGCGGCGTCGAAATGCCGGCCATAGACCAAAGGATCGACCGTCATGAGGCGGACGGGAGACGGCGGCAGCACCGCGCAGTCGTCGCCGATGCCGGCGGGAGGCGGCGGGCTGGCGGAGCCGAGCCAGCGGCGAATCGCGCGGATCAAGGCCTCCTCGCCGATCGATCCGACGGTGCCCGCGCCCGAGCGGCCTGGGGCAAACGGTTTCACGAGCCCACGCCGAGCATCAGCGCCACGAGCGTGTTCAGATTGAACAGCGCATGGGCGATGATGGTGACGGCAATGCAGCCGGTCGCGTCGTAGGCGAGGGCGAAGAGGGCGCCGAGAGCCACGAGGGGCAGCAAGGTTGAGAAATCCCCGTGGGCCGCGCCGAAGAGGAGGGCGGACAGGAGCACGGCCCAGCCGCGGGGGACGACCTTGGTCAGGCCGCGGTAAATGATGCCGCGAAAGATGATTTCCTCGGTGATCGGAGCGATGACGACGGCGAAGGCGAAGAAGACGGCGCGGGCCCACCACGATTCGATCCCCATGAAAAAGTCGACGAGAGTCTGATGGGTGACGGGATAGCCGCACCCGGTCAGCACCGACTCCCACAGCCACCCAAGCAGGAATACGACCAATGGCACCGTCGCCAGAAAAACCCCGGCGCCCTGCTGGACTACCGCCCCGAATCCGCGGGTGGGCGCGGGCGCATTGAGTTGGAGCCGCAGGTAGCCAAAATGGAATAGGGCGATCACCAGCAGGAGGGCGCCTTCGAAGGTGAGGACCCCGAAGAGCAGCAGCGCCGGGCCGCTGCCGATGTGCCCCACGCGGATCACCACTCCGGCCAAGGCGCGAACAAGAACGATTCCGACAATGAGGACGGCGACAAACAGCGCGGCGTCGAGGAACGTCCCCGGCCAGGGCGGCGCGCTGCGCGCCAGCCAGCGCCGGCGCCTGACCCAGGCGCGCCACAGCACGGCGATGCCGGCCAGCGCCAGGACTCCTTCCAGGGTCGCGCCGGGCCACTGGGTGCGCCAGTCGATGGCGCCCGCTGCCTCGGACGCCGAGACCAGCGAATGCGTTGCGTCGGCCAGGATCATGCCGCGGAGCGGTCGGAGATTCCCCGGGCCGCATCCCACACGCACGCCCCATCGACGAAGGTGTAGCGCACGCGGCCGTTCATCGTCCGACCGTCCCAGGGCGAGTTGCTCGATTTGCTCTGTCCGGCCCGCGCCACATAGGTCCAGCGCTCCCGGGGATCGAAGAGGCAGATGTCCGCGGGGGCGCCCGGGGCAAGCGAGCCGGCCGGCAGTCCCAGAATGGCGGCCGGGCGGCGCGTCATCAGGTCGATGATCCGCGGCAGGCGGAAGCGGGCCTCGCCCCCGAGAACGGCCAGGACCACGGGCAGGGCCGTCTCCAGCCCGATAATGCCGTTGGGCGCGAAGTCGAATTCGCGGTCCTTTTCGTAGTCGGTATGCGGGGCATGGTCGGTCGAGATGCAGTCGAGCGTCCCATCGCGCAGGCCGCCGATCAGCGCCTGGCGGTCGGCCTCGGTCCGCAGCGGCGGATTCATCTTCCAGTTGGTATCGTAGCCCGCCAGGCCCTCCTCGGTCAGCGCCAGATGGTGCGGCGTGGCTTCGGCCGTGATGCGCACGCCGCGTTTCTTCGCCTGGCGGATCAGGTCCACCGAAAAGGCGGACGAGATGTGCTGCAGATGGATGTGGGCGCCGGTGTACGAGGACAGGACGATGTTGCGCGAGACGATGAGGTCCTCGGCCGCATGCGGCCAGCCCCGCAGTCCCAGGCGCGTGGACATCACTCCCTCGTTCATCACCGCGCGCACCGTCATCGACTGGTCCTGGCAGTGGTCCATCAGGGGAAGGCCGAACATGGTCGCGTATTCGGCCGCCCGCCGCATCAGCTCGTTGGACTGGACGCATTCGCCGTCGTCGGTGATCGCCACCACCCCGGCGCGCTTGAGCGAGCCGATCGGGGCCAGCGCCTCGCCCTTCATGCCCGCGGAAATGCAGCCCGTGGGATACACCTTCACCACGGCGTCGCGGGCCGCCGCGTCCTGGATCGACTGGATCGTGCCCGCCGTGTCGCAGGGCGGGGACGTGTTGGGCATGCAGACGACGGTCGTGAAGCCGCCGGCCGCCGCGGCCCGCGAGCCCGAGCCAATCGTTTCCTTGTGGGTTTGGCCGGGCTCG
>DASRSH010000199.1:0-25452 GCA_035656575.1 Opitutaceae bacterium | reverse complement strand
CGATGGAGTTGCCAAAAACATCCCGGATCCAGGTCACTTCCGCCGAGGGGGAGAGGGAGAGCTCCATGGATTCCACCCGGAGGTCGTGGCCTTCGCGGGGGCGGATCACCAGCCGGTGGGGGCCGAATTTTACCCGGTTGGTGTAGGAATAGACCGTTTCGTGATGAATGCGCAGTTTTGTCACTCCCTGCACTCGTTATCACCCACCCGGCGGAGTCAAACAAATGCCCGGGCAATTCGGAACCAAGTTTGCCTCTGTGACTCCATGGCTATCTTGTTTTTGTCATTGCCCGACCGCCATGCCTTCATCTTTCGAACCCAGTCCCGCCAATCTGCTCACGGTGCGGATCGGCTGCGCCTTCACCTACCAGGCGTTTCAGTCCGTGCCGGCGCTGCTCAATTTCAAGCCGCGGCGGGGCAAGGGACAATCGCTGGTGGAAGAGAAGCTTACCATCGGCAACCATTTGCCGAGCGAGGAATTCGAGGACCGGCACGGCAACATCCTCTATCGGGTGGTCCTGGAACCGGGCCAGAACGAGATCCGGCACGACGCCATCGTCGCGATCGAGCCCTATCCGGACAACCATGGGTTCGGCCCGGGGAAAGCGATCTCGCCGGCCGAAGTCCCGCTGGACCTTTTGCGCTACACCCTGCCGAGCCGCTATTGCGATTCGGATAAGCTGCTCAATTTCGCCCAGCAGCAGTTTGGCGCCGTGGAACCGGGCCAGGCTCAAGTTCAGGCCGTCTGCGACTGGGTTCACCAGAATATCGAGTATCGCTTCGGTTCCGGCAGCCCCGATCTGTCGGCTTGGGATGTGTTGCAGCGCCGGCACGGCGTCTGCCGCGACTTCGCCCATTTGACGGTGGCCCTGTGCCGCGCGCTCAACCTGCCGGCGCGCTACGTCACCTGCCATTTGCCGGACATCGGCTTTCTCGATCCGGCCTCGCCGATGGATTTCCACGCCTACACGGAAGTCTACCTCGGGGGCAAATGGTACGCCTACGACGCCCGGTTCAATCTTCCCCGCATCGGCCGGATCAAGGTCTCCTGCGGATACGACGCGGTGGATTGCGCGTTCGCCACCGTCTTCGGCCCGGCCCAGATGACCGCCTTCGAAGTTTGGGCTTACCAAGTGCCCCCCGGCGAAGTCTCGGTGGGCGAGCCGATCGACCTGTCAAAGCGGCTCGACGGCACGCTGGAGATTCGCGGCTTGAGAACCGGGACATAATCAGCGCCGAACTTCCACTCGCCAGGCCGGTGCATCCGGGCGAAGGTAGGAAGATGAAGACGAAAGGGGGCGCTCGCCGCCCTGGGATCCGATGGCTGGCTGGAGCCCTGCCCGCCCTGGCGTTGAGCGCGGCGAGTGCGGCGACGATCCACGTCGCCCCCGCCTTGGCGACGGCGGAGGGGACGGCGCCCGATACCCCAAGAATCCAGCAGGCGATCGATGCGGCGCATGCGGCGGGAGGCGGCGTGGTGGAATTGGACCCGGGCACCTATGTCAGCGGCACGCTCTTTTTGCGCAGTGGCGTCCACTTCCGCTTGGCCGAAGGGGCCACGCTCCTGGGGAGCACCCGTCTGGCCGACTACCCGGAGTGCCGCCCAGAGTATCGTTCGAACACGGATCGTCAGGTCACCCGGTCGCTGATCTACGCCGAAAAGCAGGAAGACATTTCCATCGCCGGACCGGGACGCATCGATTTCCGCGGCGGCGCGCCCGTGTTTCAGACCGGCCTGAACAACGATCCCCGGCGCCCGTTTGGGCTTCGGTTCATCTCCTGCCGCCGCGTCGAAGTGCGGGATGTGACGCTGATCAACTCGGCGCAGTGGCTGCAGCACTACCTGAACTGCGACGACGTCGCGATCACGCACGAGACGGTCTTCAATCACGTCAACCAAAACAACGACGGCATCGACATCGATGGCTGCCGCCACGTCCGGGTCAGCGATTGCCGGGTCGATTCCGACGACGACGGGATCTGCCTCAAGAGCAATGGCCCGGCGCCGTGCGAGGACGTGCTGGTCGAAAATTGCGTCGTCAGCAGCCATTGCAATCCCTTGAAGCTGGGCACCGAGACGACCGGCGGGTTCCACCACATCATCATCCGCCACTGCCGGGTCGTGCCCTCCGCGAGCCGAAGCCGGCACATCAACGGCGTGGAGACCGCGCTCAGCGCCATCGCCCTGATGATCGTCGACGGCGGAACGTTGGACGACGTTCAGGTTTCCGACATCCGTGCGTCTGAATCGCTGGCTCCGATCTTCATCCGGCTGGGCAACCGCGCGCGCCGGTACACCGCCGGTGCCCCGGCCCCGGGAATCGGCCATGTCCGCAACATCCACATTCGGAACCTGACGGCCAGAGCCGTCGGCGCCATGAGTTCGCACATCGTCGGCCTATCGCCCGAACACCCGATCGAGAACGTGACTCTGGAAGACATTCGCATCACCTCGCCCGGCGGCGGCACTCCGGCGGACGCCGCGGCCATGCCCCTGCTCGATCCCACAGGCTACCCCAACCCGGACCGACTCGGGCGCACGCCCGCCTTCGGCCTCTATGCCCGTGACGTCACCGGACTGGTGCTTCGCAACGTGGCGTTCGAACTCAGGGGAAAGGACGCGCGGCTCCCCCTCGTCCTCGAGCACGTGAACGGTCTCACCCTGGCCGACGTCACCGCGGTCACGCCCGGCTCAAGCCGCCCCTTGGTCCGGCTCCAGAACTGCGGCACCGTCGAGGTGCTGTCTCCGGCGTGCTATACGCTCTCGCTGGGCAACCCCTGAAGCGGACGGTTTCTGGCCCCCCATCCTGCGGTTCGGTGCGGGCGTGATAAGGGGTCACGTACCAATATCCAACAGGGTGGCGTGCGAAGCTTGGCAACCATGCTCCAGTTCTAAAAATGGCACTGCGGGTCAACGCCTGACAAGGGGCAGACTTGGAATTGGGGCCGTCCGTTCGCCCGTCCGCTTTCGCCGAGGCTTCGGCGGGCAGCCTTCGCCTCGACGTCGGTTGGGCTGGCTGTTGACTCAATTGGGCCTGGGTTGGCGCCCTCAAGGGGAATCGAACCCCTGTTTGGGCCTTGAGAGGGCCCCGTCCTAGCCGCTAGACGATGAGGGCGTTGGCGGTAAGAGGAAAAGGGTTTTCCTTTTTGGGAAACGGGTCAAGGATTTCGTTTCCCCTATGAAAACGAGATGTTTGCGGATGGTGGCGGCGTTCCTGGCGATCGTGGCGGCGGGAGGGGCGCAGGGCGTCCAGGAGTGGGCGAAGAAAGCGATCGCGCAGTCTCCGCGCCATCAGGAGTGGATCGACGTGACCCACGATGGGCGGACCGTGCATTGCTTCGTCGTGTATCCGGAGGTGAGCGGCAAGGTGCCGGCGGTGCTTCTCATTCACGAGATTTTCGGGCTGACCGATTGGGCCAAGGAGATGACGGACGAGGTGGCGGCGGCGGGATATGTTGCCATCATGCCCGATCTGCTTTCGGGCGAGGGGCCGAACGGGGGAGGCACGGAGGCTTTCGATCCGAATGATGTCCCCAGGGTCACCTACGCCGTGTCGCACCTGCCGGCCGACCAGGTGATGGCGGATCTGGATGCGGCGGCCGATTACGTGGTGAAGCAGCCGGCGTGCGATGGCCGGACATTTGTCGCGGGATTCTGCTGGGGCGGTGGCAAGTCCTTCGCCTACGCCACGCACCGCCGGAAGCTCCTGTCCGCATTCGTCTTTTACGGGCCCCCGCCGCCGGCGGCGGCGATGGCGAACATCGCCTGCCCGGTGTATGGCTTTTATGCGGGCAACGACGCTCGGATTTCACTGACGGTGCCCGACACGAAAATCCAAATGGCCGCGGCGGGGAAAAAATATCAGGCTGTGATCTATCCGGGCGCGGGCCACGGCTTCATGCGCGCGGGCGATGCGGCCAATCCGGACGCCAGCGCCGCCAACCGTGCCGCGCGGAACGCCGCGTGGCAGCGGCTGGTGATCGCTCTCAGCAACGAGTCAGCGCAGTAAAGCCCGCGCCGGGCGCAATCCCTTGAAGCCGGCCGCGGCGAACAGGCCGCCGACCGCCAAGCCGAAGAGAACCAGCGAAGTGCCGGTATCCGGCACGCCCTGCGAGACCGGGAGGAAATCGGCCACACCGATGCTAAACGACTCGGCGCTCGGATCGGGGGCCAGGGGGGTCATGTTGATCTTGAGAACGATCTGGTCATACGTCCCGGCGGGGATGTCTTCGGAGGTGCTCGTCGACTCGTTGTTGATCGGCCCCAGCGGGTCTCCGGGAGCGATGTAGAAGTCATTGGTCACGGCATAGCCGAAGGCACCGGAGTCCTCCAAAACGGTGTGGTCGTCGACGTCCCGCAAATCGACGGTGAAGTTGTAGGCCTCATCGCCGGTTTGGACGGAGGGGGAGATATCGCCCAACCCAAACTCGTAATTGATTTCCGAATCGAGCGTGATCGGATCGGCCAAATTAAGGATGATGGTTTCCGTGCGATCCGGGCCGTAGTAGAAGGGATGCGACAGGTCGTCGCTGAAGGTGTAAAGCCCGCTGCTCGGATCCAGCGTCAGAGCGGCGTCGTTCACCACAATCACATTGTGGTGGTGGTGGTGGTCTTGGGCGTGCAGGGGAGACACCAGGGCGAGCGGCGGGACCACACTGAGCAGGGTAAGAAGCTTTGATTTCATGGGAGTATAGGGGAATTACCTAGCATGGCAGGTGCCACCCGAGCCCCTGAAACGGTATCATTCTGTGAAGCAACATGATAGGATTTCAGTCCCTTTCATCCCTTCGCGCCCCGAGAACAAAAGTGTAAAGAAAGGCGGCGAAACCAGATTCGCTAGCCCCTGCTAGTCAGCCAAATCGGAACTTGTCCGCTTCTCGTGGGGCCCGATGGCTGTCGCGTCCGTGGGATGCGGCGGCACGCCTCCTTCGGGGGACTCCACCTTGTGCTGGGACACGCTCGCGCCGTCGTCGGGCTTGAGTTCGCGGAAGACCAGCGCGGACACGATGGTCAGTCCGCCCAGGACGACGAAGGCCTTGTGCGTTCCGTGGATCATCGCGTCGGCGCTGGAGGAATGCCGGTCGGTGATGAAGAACGCGGCGGCCAGCGAGGCCACCGCGACGCCGAAGGACATCGACATCTGCTGCATGGTGCTCGCCAGGCTGCTGGCCATGCTGGTGTCGGCGGGGGAAATGTCGGCGTATACCAGGGTGTTCATGCTGGTGTACTGCAGGGACGAGACGTACCCGAAGGCGAAGGCCTGCATGACGATCACCCAGACGGGCGTGTGCGGCCCGATGGTCGCGAACAGCGCGATCGCGGCGCCGATCAGGACCGTGTTCGTCAGCAGCACGGCGCGGTAGCCGAAGCGGGTCAGGACGAGCGGCATCGTCATCTTGAGGCTCATGGCCGCGAACGGCTGGGGCATGATGAGCAGGCCCGACTGCACCGGCGAATAGCCCAGGCCCACCTGGTAAAGCAGCGGCAGGAGAAAAGGCATGCCGCCGGCGCCCAGCCGGGTGATGAAGCTGCCGGCGACGGACGAGCGGAGGGTGCGGATGCGAAAGAGCCCGAGGCGCAGCAGCGGATAGGCTGCCGATATCGCGTGGCGCCCGTAGCCGGCGAGCAGGACCAGCGAGATGCCCAAAAGCCCGAAGATTTCGCGGGGGCTCAGGGTGTGCTCACCGAAGATTTCCAGGACGTAGGAGAGCAAGGCGATGCCCGAGCCGAAGAGGACGAGGCCGACGTAGTCGAGGGGATCCACCCGCTCGGCCCGGTAGTCGGGCAGGTGGTGGTAAACCATGTACAGCCCGATGAGTCCGATGGGCAGGTTGACGAAAAAGATCATCCGCCAGTGCAGGAAGCCCACGATCAGGCCGCCGGCCAGGGGCCCGAGCATGGGGCCGATGAGGCCGGGGATGGCGACAAAGCTCATGGCCCGCACCAGTTCGGACTTGGCGAAGGCGCGGACCAGGGTCAGGCGTCCGACCGGCACCATGAGAGCGCCGCCGCAGCCTTGGAGCACGCGGCAGGCGACCAGATAGTGGATGTTGGTCGCCAGGCCGCACAGGAGGGAGCCGAAGGTGAAGATGCCGATCGCCGCGGAGAACACCCGGCGCGTGCCGAAGCGGTCCGCAATCCACCCGCTGATGGGGATGAAGACGGCCAGGCTCAGGGTGTAGCTGGTCAGGGCCGACTTCATGGTCAGCGGCGCCACCCCCAGGGCCTCGGCGATCTTGGGCACGGCCGTGTTCAGGATGGTCGTGTCCAGCGACTCCATGAAGAACGCCACGGCAATCAGCCACGGCAGCAGGCGGCGGACGCTGGGACTGAGTTCGAGGTTCTCCATGGGGCCTCAGGCGGCCGGCCGCCGCCTCGCCCCGGTCCACGCGATGAGAAACAGCCCCACGAGAAAGACGATCAGCGAATAGAAGGTGCCGCGGCTCAGCCCCAGGATGAGGGAGATGCCCTCGTCGGGCTCGCGGAAGCGCTCGCAGAAGATGCGGACGATGGCGTAAACCACGAAGAATTCGCCCGCCAGGCGCCCGGGCTGGCGCCGCACGACGTCGCTTTTCCAGAAGCGCAGCTGCAGGTAAAGGAAGAGCAGCAGACCCTCCAGGCCGGCTTCGTACAGCTGCGAGGGGTGGCGGGGAAGCCGGCCCCCGTCGGGCGCGTTGGGAAAGAGCATCGCCCACGGCACGACGCTCGGCTTGCCCCAGAGTTCGCCATTGATGAAGTTCGCGATGCGGCCGAAGAACAGCCCGATGGGCGCGGCCGAGACGACGAGGTCGCCCAGGTGCAGGAACGGCAGGTGGTGGCGCCGCGCAAACCACGCGATGGCCACGGTGACGCCGATCATGCCCCCGTGGCTGGCCATGCCGCCGTCCCACACGGTGAACAGGGTGAGCGGGTCGTGCAGGAGGTCCCCCGGCGAATACAGCAGCATGTAGCCGAGCCGGCCCCCGATCATCGTGCCCAGGGCGATCCACACCATGAAGTCGGCGATCAGCGGGGCCGGCAGCCGGGAACGGCCGGCCTTGGCGTAGCGGAAGAACATCCCGGCGGCGGCGAGGAAGCCCAGCATATACGCCAGGCCGTAGTAGCGGATGCCGATTTTGCCCCAGTGGGGGCCGATATAGGGGCTGAAGTGGTCGACGTAGAACGCGAGCGGCATGAAAGAGCGCTAGGCGCGGGGCGGCGCCTTGATTCCGGGGACCGGCCGGCGGATGCCGCGCACCGCCTGCTGCTGGCGCGAGCGGGCGAGTTCGCGCATGTCCACGGCCAGGTCGTCCTGTTCGAAGATCTCGCGGCCCAGCAGGTGCTCGATCACGTCCTCCATCGTGACCACGCCGGCCGTGGACCCGAATTCATCGACGGCGATCATGAGCTGCTGGTGGGACTTGAGGAAGAGCTGCAGAGCCGCGGCCACGGTGACGGTCTCGGGGACGAACTGGATTTCGCGCATGAGCTCCGCGACGGGGGTGTTGTCCTTGTCGTTGGCCTTGGCGTTGAGCAGGTCGCGCCGGCGGGCCAGGCCGACGATGTCGTCCAGGTTGCGGTGGTACACCGGCAGCCGGCCGAAGGGGAGGGTGGGGTATTCGCGCATCACCTCGGCCACGGTCGCGTCGCGCTGCAGCGCCATCACCACCGTGCGCGGGGTCATGATCGAGCTGACGCGCACGTCGTCCAGGGACAGGGCGTTGGCGATGATGTTCGACTCGCTGCGCGAGAGGATGCCCTCCTGGGCGCCGCGCTCGGCCAAGAGGCGGATCTCCTCCTCGGAGCCGGGATAGTAGGCGGGCTGGCGCACGAAGAGCCGCACGATGAGGTTGCACACCCAGGTGACGGGCGTGAGGACCCGGCGCAGGGTGAGCAGCGGATAGACGATGTGCGGCTGGAGGGCCCGGCGGTAGACGACGCCGACATTCTTCGGCAGGACCTCGGAGCCGATCAGAAGGACGGCGGCGAAGGCGGGGGTCACGAGCACGAGGGCGCTGTTGCCGAACGCGCGGCCGGCCAGGTAGCCGACGATCACCGATCCGACGCCGCTGGCCACGGTGTTGAGGGCGAGGATCGCCGAAATCGTGTCGTCCAGGCCGACCTTCAGCTCCTCGAGCGCCGCGCCGCGGCGGGGCCGGCTCCGTTTCAGCGCCTCGATCTCCGCCACCGTGGTGCTGAGGACCACCGCCTCGAACAGGGAGCAGGTGAAGAGAATCCCCAGCGTGAGGGCGATGGCGACGATGAGCCATTGCATACCCGCCACCATGCACTAGGCTGGCCGCGATGGGCGAACTCAAACGCACCCCGCTGAGGGATTTCCACGCGGCGCACGGGGCCCGGCTGGTGGATTTCGCCGGCTGGGAAATGCCGGTGCAATACCGGAGCATCCTCGAGGAGCACAAGGCGGTGCGGCGGGCCGCGGGCCTGTTCGACGTCAGCCACATGGGCGAAGTGGAGGTGCAGGGCGCGGGCGCGGGCGCATTCCTGAATGGGCTTGTGACCAACGATGTCGGGCGGCTGTTTCCCGGCCGGGTGCTCTACACCCCGATGTGCCTGCCCTCGGGCGGGGTGGTGGACGATCTGCTGGTCTACATGCGGGGCCCGGAGAATTATTTTCTGTGCATCAACGCGGGCAACATCGACAAGGACCTGGCCTGGATCCGGGACCAGGCGCGGGGCCGGGACGTGACCGTGGCGGACCGTTCCGAGGATTATGCGCTGCTCGCCATCCAGGGCCCCAAGGCGGCCGGCATCGTGCAGCGGCTGACGGGGGCGAAGCTGGGGATCCTCAAGTATTATCATTTCGTGGAGGGCACCGTGGCCGGAGTGCAGTGCCTGATCAGCCGCACCGGCTACACGGGCGAGGACGGGATCGAACTGTATCATGCCGCGGGCGACGCCGCGGGCTTGGCCGAAGCCCTGCTGGCCGCGGGCGCCGCGGACGGGCTGGAATTGGCGGGCTTGGGGGCGCGCGACAGCCTGCGGCTGGAGGCGGGCTTTCCGCTTTATGGCCACGAGATCACCGAGCGGATCTCCCCGATTGCGGCGGGGCTGGGCTGGACGGTGAAGTTCGACAAGGGGGACTTCACGGGCCGGGCAGCGCTGCTGGCGGAGAAGCAGGCGGGGGCGGCGAGGAAGGGGGTGTTCTTCCGGCTGGGAGACCGGCGGATTGCGCGGGCGGGGGCGCCTGTCTACGTCGGTGGCGGGGACGCCGCGGCCGCCGCCGTCGGCGAGGTGCTGTCCGGGACCCTTTCGCCGATCTTGAATGAGGCCATCGGCTCGGCCCTGGTCGAGGCGGGGGCGCTGGCGGGGCCGCTGGAAGTGGACATTCGCGGGGCCCGGGTCGGATTGCGGATTGTCAAACCGCCGTTTGTCGAATTGAAGAAGCCCAGCGCACCATGAGCCACATTCCCCCCGACCTGAAATACGCCAAGTCGCACGAGTGGCTTCGGCTGGAGCCGGACGGGACCGCCACCGTGGGCATCAGCGACTACGCCCAGTCTTCCCTCGGCGACATCACCTTTGTGCAGCTGCCCAAGGTCGGCGCGACGCTCAAGGCGGGCGAAACCTTCGGGGTCGTCGAGTCGGTCAAGGCCGCCTCGGACCTATACGCCCCCGCGAGCGGCCAGGTGACCGCGGTCAACGAGGCCTTGAACAGCAAGCCCGAGACGCTGAACCAGGATCCTTACGGGGCCGGGTGGATCATGAAGCTGGCGGGCGTGGCGAAGGAAAGCGCGGGCGCGCTGATGGACGCGGCGGTGTACGCCAAATTAGCCGAATAGGAAGCGGCGGGACGCCGCTTCTACGGGGGCTACGCGCCCTTGCGCTCGGCCCGGGCGGCCTTGCGGCGCTCGGTTTCGGCCAGGACACGCTTGCGCAGACGCAGGGACTTGGGCGTCGCCTCCACGAATTCATCGGCGGCGATGTATTCGATGGAGCGTTCGAGCGACAGCTTGCGCGCGGGGGTGAGCTGGATGCCCTTGCCCTCGCCCTGCGACCGGAAATTCGTGAGCTGCTTGGCCTTCACGACGTTGACCGGAATGTCCTCGTTGCGCGGATTCTCGCCCACGACCATGCCTTCGTACACCTCTTCGCCCGGGCCGACAAACAAGGGTCCGCGCTCCTGCGTGCTCTCGAGGGCGTAGGCGGTCGTCGTGCCGGCGTCGGTGGCGATCAGGGTGCCGGTCAGCCGGGTCAGGACGTCGCCCGCCCAGGGGCCGTACTCCTTGAACAGGTGGCTCATGACGCCGCGGCCGCTGGTCGCATTGACGACGTCGATTTCCAGGCCGATCAGCCCGCGGGTCGTGATCGTCGCCTCGATCAGCGTGGAATGGGGGTGCTTCTCCAGGTTCGTGAGCTGGCCCTTGCGGTTGGCCAGGTTCTGCATGATGGCGCCGACGCATTCCTCCGGCACCTCCAGCCAGAGGTTCTCATAGGGTTCGAGCAGCTGGCCGTTCTCGGTCCGCGTGATCACGGTCGGCCGCGAGACGAGCAGTTCGAATCCCTCGCGGCGCATCGTCTCGACCAGGACGGCGATCTGCATCGCCCCGCGCGCCTTGACGTTGAAGACGCCCGCCCGGTCGGTGTCCTCGACCTTGATCGACACATTGGTCTTCACCTCGCGCATCAGGCGCTCGCGCAGCTGGCGGGACGTGACGAACTTGCCTTCGCGTCCGGCCAGGGGGCCGTCGTTGACGCAGAACTGCATCTCCAGGGTCGGGGGGTCGATCTCCGTGAAGGGCAGGGGATGGGCGTCTTCCGCCGCCGCGATGGTGTCGCCGATGTCGACGTCCTCGAAGCCGGAGATGCCGACGATGTTGCCGGCGACGCCGCTGGGCGACTCCGTCGTCCCCAGGCCGGAGTATTCAAAGACGCGGGTGATCTTGCAGCGGACGCGCTTGTCGTCGGAATGGCGGAGCATCCACACGGTGTCGCCCACGGCCACCTTGCCGCCCAGGATCTTGCCCACGGCGATCCGGCCCACGTAGTCGCTCCAATCGATGTTGGAGACCAGCATGTGGAAGGGCTCGTCGGGCTTGGCAAAAGGCGGGGGAATGTGCTCGAGGATGGTTTCGAACAAGGGCGACATGTCCTTCTTCGCGTCCGTCAGATGGTGCATCATGTAGCCGTCGCGGCCCGAGCCGAAGACGACGGGCGCGTCGAACTGCTCCTCGGTGGCATTGAGCTCCAGGAGCAGCTCCTGGACCTTGTCGTACATCTTCTTGGGGTCCGCGTTTTCGCGGTCGATCTTGTTGATGACGATGATGACCTTGAGGCCGTGCTGAAGGGCCTTGCGCAGCACGAAGCGGGTTTGGGCCTGGGGCCCGTCGTAGGCGTCGACCACCAGGAGCACGCCGTCGACCATGCGCAGGGCGCGCTCGACTTCGCCGCCGAAGTCGGCGTGGCCGGGCGTGTCGACGATGTTGATGGTCTTGTCCTTCCAGTGGACCGCCGTGTTCTTGGCCTTGATGGTGATGCCCTTCTCGCGCTCGAGGTCCATGGAATCCATGGCGCGTTCCGCCACGTGCTGGTTGGCGCGGAACACCCCCCCCTCCTTGAGCAGCTTGTCGACCAGGGTGGTCTTCCCATGGTCAACGTGAGCGATAATGGCGATGTTGCGGATGTTCTGATTCACGGCGTGGCGAGTCGAAAAGGGGCCAACCTTACCTGCCGGCCAGGGGCGACGCAAGCACCGCCTTCGGGCGGTTCCGGCGCCCCGGCTACGAGGACCGCGGCGGGCAGCTGGGGCCCGGGCACCAGCGGCCGTCCACATAGGTGCGCGTGACTTCGGCCGGAATCCCGCGGGCGTTCTGGGTCAGCATGCCGACCAGTTGTTCGACCGCCTTGGCGCCGACGGCCTTCAGGGGGTGAGCGACACCGGCGTAAAAGGGATGGGGCTGTTCGAGGAAAGGGTCGGCCAGGGCAAAGGCCCGCGGGATGTCGGCGCGGGAGGATTCCAGCCGGGCCTCGATGGTGCCGTGCGCTCCGAGAATCACGTCGGGGGCATGCTCGGCAAACCACGACCGGAACTGCCGGCGCGCCGTCTCGGCGCTGTCCTGGTAGCGGGTGGCCAAGGGCGGGATGCGGTCCTCCGGCGCGAGCTGGCGCTGCGACCAGGCGAAGCCGATGAGCCAGTGGTCCTCCACGAGCTGCGACCAGTTGTGGCCGAGGACCAGGCCCGGCCGCCGGTAACCCAGGAGCAAAACCTGGCGCACCGCTTCCTGGATGATGCGCAGATGGTCGACCGACACGGTGGCGACGGGCGGCCACGCGGGCTGGAATTCCACGCGGACCGCGGCCAGCCGCGACCAGTCGAAGTCGAGCCGTTCGGCGCCCTCGGAAAATGAGCTAAGGATCATGCACTCGATGCCGCGCGCCTGCAGGATCTTCTCCAGCCGGGCGGCGCTCATGTGCGGCTCGGCGAGGGAGAACGGCTCGAGCTTGATGCCCAGTTCCTCCGCCCGGAGCCGGGCGCCCGTCCAGAAATGGCGGTGATGCGGCAGGCTTTCGATCGGCGCGTCCCAGCAGCTCACGTACCCCAGGACCGTGGGATGGCGCTGGCGGCGCTTGGCATCGCGGTAGGCCACCAGCGCGTCGAGCCAGGGGTCGTGGCGATAGCCCAGGTCGGCGGCGATCTGCTGGATGCGCTGGCGGGTGACCAGCGACAAACGTGGGCTGTTCTTCAGCGCCAGGGATACCGTCGAGAAGTGCACTCCTGCCCGCGCGGCGATGTCCCGAAGCGAAATGCGCTCGGTCATGGCTGAAGGGGCCATTCAAACCAAACCCCGGCGCAGTTCAAGCTGCGCGCGAATCGCGGCCATGCGGGACTGGCTTAGGGAGAACCCCCCAAGTCCGAACGTGGATACGACGATGCCCGCGAGGGGGACGCCCGCGACCATCAGGCGCATCAGGGTGAGGGTGTGGACGGATTGCCCCCCGCCCAGCTTCGCATCGAAGCCGGCCCAGCTGAGCAGAATACCGGTACCGCCTGCGCCGAGCGCGAGGCCGCATTTCATGATCCACGAGCTGCACGCGGCGAAGGCGCCCTCGCGGCGCTGGCCGGTCAGCAGTTCGTCCGCGTCGACCACATCGGCGTTCATGGAGCCCAAGAGGGTCCAGAAGGCGGCGGTCGAGAGCGACACCAGCCCCGCCGCCCCGAGCTGAAGCCAGGGCGCGCGGGGGTCGTAGAGCCACCAGGTGCCGGAAAAGGCGGCCGCCCCGGCCGCCAGCGCCAGGGCCATCGTCGTCCGCTTGCCCCGGCGCCGGGCCAGCCGCCCGAATCCGACCACCCCGATCAGCCCCAGCACCGAACCCGCGACGCCCATCAGCGTGTTCCAGCGGCCGGCCGCGGCAAGGTCGCCGCGGCACACGTAGTACGCCGTGTCGTAGAAACTGAGCGTCGTCGTCATGCTCGTCCCGATCGCGAAGCCGAGCGTGATGACGAGCAGGCGGCGAAAGGGCGGGCAGCGCAGGGCGTTCCAGAGCGTATCGGAAAGGGAAAGCCGGGCCTGCCGGCGCGCGAGCACCGAAGGGTAGTAGCGTTCGCGCACGAGTCCGGCGACGGCGAACCCCGCGGCCACCATGAGCGCCCCAAGGCCGAGGGTGTACCACTGCGCGCCGCGCAGGAGGTTGGGCGCCCCCGTGCGCGGGTCGGCGAACCAGGACAGGGTGACGAACTGGGGCCCGAAGCACAGCCCGAGGATCATGACCTGCTGGATGCCGTTGCGGTACACCATGACGCGGGTGCGCTCGTGGTAGCTGGGCGTGAGCTCGGAGCCGAGGCTCTGGTAGGGGAGGTTGAAGCAGCACATCCCCGGCACGTAGAGGAAGGACGAGACGAGCATGAAGGCGACGATCCGCCCTTCGCTCCACGCCGGCGAGACGCGGAACAGCAGGGGCAGCCCGATTCCGCCCGCGAGCGCGCCGGCGAGGATGAACGGCCGGCGCCGGCCGAAGCGGCTGCGGGCATTGTCCGACAGCCAGCCGAAAAAGGGATCGCAGACGGCGTCGAAGATCCGCGCGAACATGAGCGCCAGGCTCACCAGCCAGGGCGAGACGCCCAGGAAGATGTTGAAGACGGGGAAGGCGAGGATGGGGTAGAGCCAGTGGCCCCACATGTCGACGGCGCTGCCCAAGGCATAGCCCAGCTGTTGGCGCAGGGGCAGGCAATCCGGGGGCGACGGGCGCGCGGAGCTCAATGGGGTAGGGAAGGTTTGCATACAGCGGCGCCCGGTTTCAACAGTTTGAACGGATATTGCGCGGACTTTTGCGGTCGGGCCGTGTCTGATGCCGTGGCCCCCGAAGCCCCTATTCATTTTCGGGGGGGGAGGAAAAATACCCTATGAAATCCGTGCGCATCGCTAGCGTTTGCGCGGCCGCTTGGGCCGCTTTGTCCCTGTCCACCGCGTTGGGCGCCACCATCAACGGCTCCACGCCCTATCTCAACGGCGCCAACATCCCCTGGAATGACTTCGGCACCGACTTCGGCGGCGGTTCCTACAGCTCCAGCTGGTGGAACACCGCTTTCGCCAACCTGCACAGCGGCGGCGTCAACGCCGCGCGGATCTGGCTGCACTGCGACGGCCGGGCGACGCCGACCTTCAACGGCAGCGGCGATGTCACCGGCATCAGCAGCACGCTGGTGCCCAACCTGCAGAACATGCTGACCGAGGCCGCGAACAACGGCATCCACGTGTACCTCTCGCTGTGGTCCTTCGACCTGTTCAATAACAACCACGCGAGCCTGGTGACCAACACCACGTACACGACCGACTACATCAACAACGCGCTGATCCCCATCCTCAACGGGATCAAGGGCTATTCCGCCCTGGCGGCCATCGAGATCATCAATGAACCGGAGTGGGGCATTTCCATCACGCCCAACACCACCACGCAATCGTGCACGCTGGCGCAGATGCAGACCTTCATCAAGTCGCTCACCACGGCCATCCACGCGCACCTCTCCGGAGTGAACGTCACCGTGGGCTCGGCTTCCGTGAAATGGAGCACGGCCAACGGCAAGGACGGCACCCTGGCTGATTGGTACGCGGGCCTGGGCCTGGATCACCGCGACGTGCACTATTACAGCTGGATGGTGGGCAGCGGCTACAACTACAACCCCCTGGCCAGCGGCCACACGCCTTCCTACTACGGCTGGGGCGTCCCCGGCGTCGTGGGCGAATTCCCGGCGATGAGCTGCAGCCCCTACACCTCGCCGCTGCAGATGATGAGCAGCGCGAACAACAACGGCTTCGCCGGACACATGCCCTGGTCCTACGCCGGGGTGGACAGCAACGGCGACTTCGCCGACTTCGAGGGGGCGTCCGAGACGTTCAACAGCACCCCCACCTATGTGCCCGCGCTCAAGTATGATTTCGAGGGCTCGACGGACGGCTGGGCGGTCGAATCCGGCAGCGCGACGCTGTCCAGTTCCTCCACCGAATACTACACGGGCAGCGACTCGCTCAAGGTGGCCTTCAGCAGCAACAGCACGAGCAACATCATCGGCGTGTCGCCCTCGGGCAGCCCGGCCGGCAAATTCATCACCTTCTGGCTCTGGGTGCCCAGCCAAAGCGCTCTGAGCGGCGTCGAGTGCTACTGCGAATCCGGCTCGAGCTGGACCTGGAGCAGCGGCGCGTGGCTGGCCAACTCCAGCCTGGCCCAGGGCGCGTGGAACGAGCTCAACATGATCGCGCCTTCGGGCACGACCATCGATCAGATCGGCGTCCTGATCGATTTCGCATCGTCGTACACGGGCTCGTTCTATATCGACTCCGTCACGTATTGAACCGCGCCCGCGCGTTGGTGTTTTTGACGCTCGCCGTCCTCATCCCTGGGACGGCGGGCTTTGCCTTTGCCGCGGATACGGCCCCCGCGAACCCGATGGCGGTCGATATCGTCGCGCGGTTACGCGCCGCCGCCCAGGCCGAGCCGGATCCATCGAAGCGGGCCGCCGTCCTGAGGGCGGCGGCAAGCGAGCTGCCCCGGGGGCTGTATCCTCCGGTCCTTGATCTGCTGATCCCCGCGCCCCCGGACACCCACGACCGCGAAATTGCGCGCGCGATCTTCCTGCGCTGGGCCTGGGAGACGCCCGACTACGCGGCGGCCTGGGCCGCGGCGGCGCCGCGGGGCCCCTTCCGGCAGGAGGCCTTGGCCGAAGCGGCCGGCCGCTGGGCCGAAAAGCAGCCCGGCGAGGTCGCGAGCTGGAGCGAAACGCTGCCGCCGCGGGAGACCGCGTGGGTGCGCAGCAGCGTGTCGGCGCTGTTGCATCGGCTGCGGTCCCCGGCGCTGGCGGCGTGGGACGAGGCGATCCGCCCACCCGTGCGGCTGGCGGTGTATGGACTCGAGCACGACCATGCCCGGCTGCTCTTTCCCAGTTTGGCGGGGCGGCGGGATGTGGTGCTCGTCGGGGTGATCGAGTCCGATCCGGCGGAGATCGCCTATTACGAGCAGCACTTTCACCTGGATCCGCATTTGTTCTATCCTTCGTTGGCCGCGCTGCGGGCGGCGACGCCGGCGATCGACGCGGTCGCGGTGTTCACGTCGACCTTTCGCCACCGGGAAGCGGTGGAGCAGTGCGCGCCCCTCGGCATCGATGTCATGATGGAGAAGCCGTTCGCGATGGACCTCGCCGCGGCGCGCGCCATGCGCGATGCCGCCCGCCGGGGCGGCATCGACCTGATCGTCAACTACGAGACCTCATGGTATCCGAGCACGCGGCAGGCGCATGAATGGGTGGACCGCGACCATGTTCTGGGCCCGGTGCGGAAAATCCTGGTGCGAGACGGCAACGGCGGACCCCTATCCCCGGCGATCGACTGCACGCCGTTCTTCAAGCGGTGGCTGCTGGATCCGGCGCGGGGCGGGGGAGCGCTGCTGGATTTCGGGTGTTATGGCGCCGACCTGGTGACCTGGATGATGGAGGGGCGCGAGCCGACCTCGGTCACGGCCGTCACGCAACATTTTCAGGCGGCGCTGCCCGCCGCGGTGGAGGACGAGGCGACCGTCATTGTGACCTATCCGGACGCGCAGGCGATCATCCAGGCTTCCTGGAATTGGCCTTACGGCCGCAAGGACATGGAAATTTACGGCGAAAACGGCTCCCTCAAGGCGCCGGGCCGGGATGTGCTTCTGGAACGCCACGGCGAGCGCGGGTCCGAAGTGCAGAGCGAGCCGCCGGCCCTGCAGGGGCCGGATCGGGATTCGCTCTCTTATTTGGTGGCGGTCGTCCGCAAGCGGATCCGGCCGTCCGGGCTGGCCTCGGTTGAGACCAATATGGTTGTCACGGAGATCTTGGATGCGGCCCGGGAGTCGGCGCGCACGGGGCGGCGGGTGGAGGTGGGGACGGGGCCGTGAGGACGGGGGTGGGCTTTGCGCGGGGGGGATGAAGCACCGGTGCTTTGGCGGCATCCATCGGCTGTCGCTGGCTGTTTCTGGGCTGAGGCCCGCCTTCGCCCGTTGGGCTACGGCGGGTCAGGCATCGCATTGCGATGCCTGAAAATAATTTAGCCCCGCGACCTTGCGGTCGCGGGGCCAAATTGGGGGTGGGCGTTCGCCACACGCTCTTTCCCAGGGCATGCGTTGGGCGCACTCGCTTTCGCGGGCCGCATGCTCCCCGACGCCACTCTTCGCGGCATGCGAAGTTCTCGATCTCATGGCGGGATCGCTCCGGCCGTTGCCGGCTGGAGTTTATTGAGTGAGGCCTCTTCGCCCGGTTCGGTCGCCCCCTGCCGGGGACAAACACGCCGGACGTGGTGCAGACACGCCTGCAATGGCTTTCCTTCGCGTCGGCACCGTGACCGCGAGGACGGCACCAGCTTTTGGCTGGCCGTTGGCCCCACGTTACGGGTCTGACCTCTTAACTCTCAGGCTGCGTTCGCTTTGCAGTTGGGTGACTTGAGTTTTTCAAGCCGCCCAATTGAGGAGGTTTCACGGACTTTGCCTGGTCCGCTCGCTCCCCGCCTCCACGCTTCCCTTGCGCGCCCGATTCGTCGCCAAGCCGGGCCTTTTGGCGGGGTCGTCCCGCCGGAAAGCGTGTATGCGTTCTGGTCTGCGCAGTAGCAGCCATAACCCTCTGGGTAACTGCGTCGGCACGAGGTTCGAAACTTCCCCCATGCCTGACTCGGCTCGGCCGCGGTTTCTAATCGCGCCTAGCCGCTCAGCTCCTTTCGTGATGTTGCTGACCGGTCATCACACCGGCCAGAGGAACTGGTGATGCTGCCTACCCCGCGGTGTTACCCGCTGGAAGGGGACGAGGAAACCAGCTTTCCTCATCCGTTCCCCGGTCGCCCGGGATTATCCCAGTCGTGTTCTCGGCGGGTTTTTCAGGCCACCGCACTTCGACTGTTCTATCAAGGAACGGGAGCGAGCTTGGAACCGGGTTACGTTTTTGAGAAGCCTTTCTTATTCGGAACTTATTCACCGATCAGGACGGTGAATAACTTGGCAGCAATGCGGCTCAGAAGTTATTCACAGGAAATGCCACCCCGGGATCTGCCGATCTACGAACTGGAAGGCGCCGTCGTCTCGGCGCTGCGCGGCGCGCGCGCGCGGCTGATCGTGCAGGCGCCCACCGGCTCAGGCAAATCCACCCAGATCCCGCAAATGCTCCTGCGCCACGGCCTGCTGGGCGAGCGGGAGCAGGCCGTCGTGCTGCAGCCGCGGCGCCTGGCCGCGCGGCTCCTGGCCCGGCGCGTGGCCGAGGAGGCCGGGACCGCCCTGGGGGATGTCGTGGGTTATCAGATACGGCTGGAATCGCGCCTCAGCGAGCGCACGCGGATCCGCTACGTCACGGAGGGGATCCTGCTGCGCCAGATGTCGTTCGACCCCGGGTTGAAAGGGATCGCGGCCGTCGTCTTCGACGAGTTCCACGAGCGCCACCTCTACGGGGACATTTCGCTGGCGCGGGCCCGGCAGATCCAGGAGACGGCGCGCCCCGACCTGAAGATCATCGTGATGTCGGCCACGCTCGATACCGGCGCGCTCGGCCATTACCTGGCCCCCGCCGTGACGCTGCGCAGCGAAGGGCGGACCTTCCCCGTGCGCATCGAGTACCTGCCCAAGGCGGTGTCCTTCGACGACGAGCCGGCCTGGGAGGTGGCCGCGCGCGAATGCGGCCGGATTGCGGGCGAGACGCCGGGCGACCTGCTGGTCTTCATGCCCGGCGCCTACGAGATCGGGCGGACGGTGCAGGCGCTGCAGGGGCATCCGGCGCTGCGCGGCTGCGTGATGTTTCCCCTGCACGGCGAGCTGCCGGCGGACGCGCAGGACCGGGCCGTCGCCCGCTACGACGCGCGGAAGATCATTGTCGCGACCAACGTGGCGGAGACTTCGCTGACGATCGAGGGCATCACGGCCGTGGTCGATTCGGGGCTCGCCCGCATCGCCCGCTTCGACCCGCACCGCGGCATCAACACGCTGCTGATCGAGAAGATTTCCGCGGCGAGCGCCGACCAGCGGGCCGGGCGCGCCGGCCGGACCGCGCCGGGCGTCTGCGTGCGGCTGTGGACCGAGCGCGAGCACGCCCAGCGCCCGCGGCAGGACCTGCCTGAGGTGAAGCGGCTGGACCTGGCGGAGGTGGTGCTGACCTTGAAGGCGAGCGGCATCGCGGACGTGCAGGGGTTTCCCTGGCTCGAGCCGCCCGAGCCCAAGGCGCTGCAGCGGGCGGAGCAATTGCTGCTCGACCTGGGGGCGCTGGGCGCGGAAGCGGGCAGCGGCGGGACGCCGCTGCCACCTTCCACCTGCACGGAACTCGGCCGGCGGATGCTGAAGTTTCCCGTGCATCCGCGCTACGCGCGGATGTTCCTGGAGGCGCAGGAGCGGGGCTGCGTCCGGGCCGTGGCGCTCATGGCGGCCCTGACCCAGGGCCGGAGCTTCCTGCTGCGGGGCGTCGGCCGGGAGGTGGAGCAGGCGCGCGAGGATGCGCTGGGCGAGGAGCACGCCAGCGACTTTTTCCTCCTCATGCGGGCCTGGCGGTTCGCCGACCAGAACCGCTACGCCCTCGACGCCTGCCGCCGGCTGGGCATCCACGCGCAGGGCGCGCGCCAGGTCGGCCCGCTGTTTGAGCAGTTCCTGGAAATTGCGCGGGAGGAAGGGCTCGTGGTGGACGCAGCGCCCCGCCGCGCCGAAAGCGGCGGGGACGCCGCGGCCACGGCGAAATGCCTCCTCGCCGGCTTTTCCGACCAGCTCGCGAAGCGGCTGGACGCGGGGACGCTCCGCTGCGAACTGGTGCACCAGCGCAAGGGCGTCCTCGCCCGGGAGAGCGCGGTGCAGAAGGCGCCGCTGCTGGTCGCCGCCGAGATCAGCGAGATCGAGGGCCGCGGCGGCGAGATCAACGTCCTGCTCAGCCTGGCCACCGCGATCGACGAAAGCTGGCTCAAGGAGCTCTTTCCCGCCGACTACCGCGATGTCCGGGCCGTCGTTTACGACCCGGAGGCCAAACGGGTCGTCGCGCGCAAGGAGCGGCGCTTCCGCGACCTGGTCCTGGAGGCGAAGGCGAACAGCGAGGACGTGCCGCTCAACGAGGCGGCGGCGCTCCTCACCCGCGAGGTTCTGGCCGGCCGGATCCAGATCGACGCCTGGGACGAGGCGGTCGAACAGTGGATCGTCCGGGTCAACCGGCTGGCGGAGTGGTTCCCCGAGCTGGAGGTCAATCCCCTGGGGGAAGCCGACCGGGCGACCCTGATCGAGCAGATCTGCTACGGGGAGACGACGGCCAAGGGCGTGCGGACCAAGGAGGTGATGCCGTTCCTGCGCGACTGGCTGATGGCCGAGCAACTGGCGGTCCTCGACGAATACCTGCCGGAGCGGCTGGTGATGGCCAACGGCCGCAAGTCGCGCCTGGCCTATGCCCGCGAGGGCCCCCCGGTGCTCAGCGCGCGCATCCAGGAATTGTACGGCGTGGAGGGAAAGTTCGCGATCGGCCAGGGCCGGGTGCCGGTGAAGATCGAGGTCCTCGCGCCCAACCAGCGCCCGATCCAGGTGACGGATGACCTGAGCAACTTCTGGCGCGAGGTGTATCCGAAAATCAAGCCCGAGCTGAGCCGCCGCTATCCGCGGCATGAATGGCGATGAACTTCCGGCGCTTCTTGATCTTCGCCTGCGGCGCCGCCTGGGCCGGCGCCGCCGCCCGCGCCGACACGGGGGACTACGCCCGCATCCAGGGGCGGCTGGCCCGGGGCTGGAATACCTGGGACACGCGCAGCGTTCTGACCCAGGTTCATTTGCCCGACGGGGCCTGGTTCGCGCCTGAATTCCGGGTGGGGGGAGAGCGCCTGCGCTCGGCGCAGCCCTGCGATCGCAATCCGGAGGGCGTGCGGGTCGCGATGGGCATGCACGCGCTGGACGGCCGCTACAGCGAGCTGACCCTGTCGTGGCGCGGCCTGACGGTCCGGGTCGAGACGGCCGCGGAGGGCGACCGCTGCGTCATGCTGATCACGCCCGTGGAGGGAGCGCGCGCCGCCACGGTCCGTTTTTTGACCCCAGCCGGCGACCCCCGGGGCGAGCTCAGCCTGGCCGCTCCCGTGAGGTTCGCCGTCAATACCGGCAGCGCGCTCGGCTGGGACACGATCTATGACGCCGCGCACCGGCGGGTCATCACTCCGGTCAGGCCGGCGGGCTTTGTGCCGAACTACGCCAGCGGGCGCCTGCCCCGCAGCCTGGACCGCTCGGAGCCGCCCGTCGGTTCGCTGGTGGTGGAGAGATTGTACCGCCGGTTCCATGATCGGTGGTTCGTCGCGGAGGCCTTTCCGGGGCTCCTGGCCTGGAATCGCTGGTGGGCCGGCCATCGGGCCGTGGACGGTTATCTCGTGTGGGGCAGCGATCCGTCGGACCCGGACTACGACCGGCGCGACGGCGCGGTCAACACCCTGCAGGGCGCGAAGTATGAGTCCGGCCTGGACAATTCGCCGCTGTACGACGCCGCGGCTTTCGACCCGCGCACCCATCACATGCTGCTGGCGGACGTGGGGCTGATGAGCCTGTATGTGGCGGACTGCGACGCCCTGGCCGATTTGGCCGACGTCCTGGGCCGCCAGGCGGAAGCCGCCGAGCTGCGCCGGCGCTCGGCGGCATTCTCGGCGAAGCTGGCCACCTTGTGGGACGACCGCCGCGGCCTTTACCTCAACCGCGATCTTCGCACCGGACTTGCGTCGGAGCGCATTGCGCCGACGAATTTCTATCCCTTGCTGACGGGGGTGCCCACGCCGGCGCAGGCGCGGCGCATGATTGGCGAGCATCTCTTCAACCCGGCTGAATTCTGGGGCCAATGGGTGCTGCCGGCGACGCCCCGCAACGACCCCGCGTTTCGGGACCAGTGGTACTGGCGGGGTCGGATCTGGGGGCCGATGAACCTGCTGGTCTACTGGGGCCTGGAGCGCCACGGCACGCCCGAGGAACGCCGAGCGCTGGCCCGGAAATCGGAGGCCCTGCTGCTCCAGGGCTGGCTCCGGCGCGGCCAGATTCACGAGAACTACAACTGCGTGACCGGCGACGGCGACGATGTCAGCAGCAGCGACCCCTTTTACAGCTGGGGGGCCCTGCTGGGCGTCCTGGGGTGGGATCGGCGACCGGCGCGGACTGGGCCCAGCCTAGGGCAGCAGCCCGCTGCCGCGCAGCCACGCTTCCAGCAGCGAGGGCCACGTATCCAGCGCGGGATCGCCCAGGCCCAGTCCCGACCCATGTCGGCCATGCCGGTAGATGTGGAGCTCGGCCGGCACGCCGGCTTGGATCAGCGCGCCGTAAAAGTCGATGGTGGCCGCAATCGGGCACGTTCGGTCGTCCGTGGTGGAATAGATGAAGGTCGGGGGCGTCTCCCGCGTGACATGCAGGGCGGGAGTATAGCGCCGGGCCAATTCCGCGCGCTCTGCCGCCGGCACATGCATGAGGGTGGCGTACGAAGGGATATAGGGCTTGGGCGGATCGGCCAGCATGGCGCCCAGCCAGGGGTAGCCGAGGACGAGGTAATCGGGCCGGCTGTTCTCCCGGTCGACCGCATCCGCCGCGGCGCCGCCCGGCCCGCCGGCGACGCCCGTCATGGCCGCCAGGTGGCCGCCGGCCGAAAAGCCCATCATGCCGATGCGGTCGGGCCGCAGGCTGAATTCGGCCGCGTGGGCGCGCACCCAGCGGATGGCGCGCTCGGCGTCCTCCAGCGGCACGGGATAAAGGTACCGGGGGCCGAGCCGATAGGTGAGGACAAACGCCGTAACGCCCCGGACCGTGAACCAGTCGGCCACCTGGCGGCCCTCGAGATTCTCCGCCAGGTGGAGGTAGGCGCCGCCCGGAGCGATGACGATCGCGGTGCCGTTCTCCGTGTGCGGCTGCGGCCGAAACACCGTCACGGTCGGAATGTCCTCGGCCCCCTGGCCGATGGCGCCTGGAGCCGGGCCGTCCCACAGCCGGTAAGTGGCGACGCCAAAATCCGGCGCCAGCGCGTCGGCGGGCACGGCGGGCGCGACCGGCTGCGCACCCAGGGCGGTGGCGGCGGCGGCCGCCAGAACGAGCAGGAGGGAGCGCCTCATGCGCCGGTCCGCTTTCGTTTGCCGTTGGCCCGCTCGATATTGAGGTAGGTCTTGTTGAGCATCTGGCTTTCGTACAACTCCAGCAGGCGCACGCCCTCGCGCGGCTTCACCTGGTCCTTGCGGGTCGCCAGGTCGATCTGGGCCTTCATCCGCCGGCAAAGCTCTTCCTGCTGGTACTGGACGCCCTCGATCACGTCAGCCATGCGGCTGCCGCTAAGGGCCTCCTCGATGTAGAAGCCATTGGGCTCGTCGTCCTCGAGGAAGACGTGCACCTCGTTCACCCGCCCGAACAGGTTGTGCAGGTCCCCCATGATGTCCTGGTAGGCGCCGGTGAGGAAGATCCCCAGGTAGTACGGCTTGTTGTTCAGGGGGTGCAGGGTGATGTAGTCCTTCACGTCCTGCAGGTCGATGAAGCTGCTGATCTTGCCGTCGGAATCGCAGGTGATGTCGACCAGGATGGCGTTGACGCTCGGCCGCTCGTTCAGGCGGTGCAGGGGCGCGACGGGAAAGAGCTGCTTCAGGGCCCAGTGGTCCAGCAGCGATTGGAAGACCGAAAAGTTGCACACGTACTGGTCGGCGAGGAGGGTGCTCAGGTCGTGCAGCTCCTCCGGCTGGTAGCCGGTCTTGCGCCCCTCCTTGTCGATCTGCTCGCAGATCTGCCAGTAGATCGATTCGGCCGCGGCGCGGTTCTCCAGGTCGAGGTAGCCCAGGTTGAAGAGCGAGAACGCTTCCTCCTTCTTCTGCAGGGCGTCGTGGAAGCGCTCCAGCCGCCCGAGCTTGCCGCGGTTCTTGAGCATTTCCTCCAGGTCGGTGACGACCTTGTGCTTTTCCTTCGGCTGGTGCTGGGTCCCGAGCGACTCGCGCTTGTTGATGCGCTCGAACACCTCGACGACGAGCATGGAGTGGGGGGCCACCACCGCGCGCCCGGACTCGCTGACGATGTCGGGCACGGCCACTTCGGCCCCGCGGCAGATCTCGCGGATGTTGAAGACGACGTCGCGGGCGTACTCCTCCAGGGAGTAGTTCATCGAGCTCTCGAAATTGGTCCGGGACCCGTCGTAGTCGATCCCCAGCCCGCCGCCGACGTCGAGGTAGCCCATGGGGAAACCCATGCGCGTGAGCTGGCAGTAGAACCGCGTCGCCTCGATCACCGCGTTCTTGATCGTGATGATGTTCGGCACCTGCGAGCCGATGTGGAAGTGCACCAGCCGCAGGCACTGGGCCAGCTTGGCCGCCCGCAGCTTCTCGCAGGCGAAGAGGATCTCCGCGGTGTTGAGCCCGAACTTCGCGTTCTCGCCCGTGGACATGGCCCACTTGCCCTCGCCGCGGGTGAGGAGCTTGGCGCGGAAGCCGATCAGCGGCTTCACCCCCGTCTCGGCCGACAGGCGGATGATGTCGTCCAGCTCGGAGAGCTGCTCGACCACGAGGATGATCTTCTTGCCCAGCTTGCGGCCCAGCAGGGCGAGCCGGATGTAGTCGTGATCCTTGTAGCCGTTGCAGATGATGAGCCGGTTCGCGCCCTCGTGCATGGCCAGGGCGATCATCAGCTCGGGCTTGGAGCCGGCCTCCAGCCCGTAGTTGAAGTCCTTCCCCGCGGCGATGATCTCGTCGACCACCTCGCGCAGTTGGTTCACCTTGATCGGAAACACGCCCCGGTAGCTGCCCTTGTACCCCTCCTCGCGGATCGCCTTGGAAAAGGCCTCGTTGAGCTGGACCACCCGGTGGCGCAGAAGGTCCTGGAAGCGGATCACCATGGGCGCCTTGAGCCCCATTCCCAGGGCCTCTTCCACCACGTCGACCACCCGGATCGTGCGTCCGTCCGCCAGGGGCGAAACGTTCACGAAGCCCTCGGCGTCGACCGCAAAATGATTGGATCCCCAGCGCTTGAAACCGTAATGCTCTTCGGACTTGGCGGCGGACCAGTTGGATGCGGAT
>DASRSH010000198.1:0-25532 GCA_035656575.1 Opitutaceae bacterium | reverse complement strand
CCCCAATTCCGCGGGCGCCCCCCCCGCGATGTCAATGGGCGCCGGGTCGCTCGCGACGGTGCGGTAGGCGCCGCGGGCCGGATCGAAATACACCCAGGACACGGCGGGCAGGATGTAGTGGCCGGGCTTGGACGGGACCAGCACCAGGTCCTCCGTCACCCGTCCATCAAACACCTTGCCGGGGTCCGGGCTGCGCTGGAGCTGCGGATGCACCACCCGGAAGCCGGCCGGCACCGGCCGCGGCGGCAGGGACCGGATCTGCGGCCAGTTGCCCGTGCCGCTCAGCTCGATCGTCCAGGTGACGGGCTCGCCCGGGGCCGCGGACTGCGGCGCCACGTGCGCCGAGATCGCGAATTGGCCCACGCCGCCGAGAAAGCCGGGCGGTGCGGGCGGAAGGGGCCGCGCCTCGACGGTCGCCGGCGCGCACGGCACGGAAAACTGCTCGTACTGCGGCGTGGGCGGCCCGAAGACGGCGATCCCCACATTCAGGTTCACGAGCTCCCGCTCCGGGGTGAGCGTCAGCGGGCCCGGCACGAGCGCGATGGCGCGGGCCTCGTACTGCAGGCCGGCGCGCCGGCCCGCGGCCGAGGACGTGTCGTGGGCCTGCGGCGCGGTCCAGTCCTCGACCTCGATGCCGGGGTGGCTCCAGTCCGGCGGCGCATGCGCCCAATCGGGCTGGTAGTTGGCGTCGGCCTCGATCGTGTAGGTCACGGGAAACACCTCGCCGGTCCAGACTTCCGCGGGCACGGTCAGCGCGGCGGAGGCCGCGCTGGATAGCGGCTCCTTGTTCCGGCCGACGGTGGCCGGGATCGGCTCGAAGCGCGCCTCCGCGACGGAGATCCCGCCGTGGTCGGTGTCGGCGACGAAGCTGGGAATGACCAGATCCTCCATCCGGGACCAGTATCCCCAAAACACATACTTGGTGACCGGGATGCCGCTCGCGTCAAAGCCGGCGGAGCTCGCGATATAGCGCAGCACGAGGCCGGGGATCTGCGGCGGCTCGGGGGTCGCGCGCAGCTGGCAGTCGCGGCAGACCAGGTCGAATTCCGTGGTGCGGCCCACCGCCAGCGCGCCGCCGGGTGGATCCCACTGCACGGTTTGGGCGCCGGCGGAGCCGGAGAGCGCCCAGGCCAGGGCCGCGATCTGCCACCGGCGGGTCACCATGGCGTGAGGGTGGCCCGGGGCGGAGGCCGCTGGGGATTTTGCCGGGCGAGCAGCTGGAACAGTTCCGCCGGGGAGTCCGCCTGCCGCACGCGGTCGAGCTGCTGCAGCGGCCCCGAGAGCGTCGCGTCCCCGCCCGTGTCGGGAGGGGGCGGCGGCTCGTCGCCGGCCGGAGGCGGCGCGCCGGCGGGCCGCTGCTGCTGATTGGGCGAGGGCGGCGGCGGCTTGGGCTTGGGCGGCGGCTGGAGCAGGGCCTTGAGGTCGCCCTCCAGGCGCGGCCAGTCCGCCGCGCTCCGGTCCTCGGACCGCCCGGTGGCGACGGCTGCGAGCGCGTCCCGGACCGGGCCGGCCGGCACGGCTTCGCCCGCCTCGGCGAACGCCCGGCCCCAGATGACCGTATCCTGCGCCATGTCCGCCCAGTCGAAGGCCGTGGGGCTGCCGGGCGCGGTCGCCAGGCGATTGACGACGTGGGCCAGCAGCTCCTGCGGGGGCTCGGGACCGGTGTCGGCGGCGCGCGCGCCGATCAGGGCCAGGGCCGCCGCCGGTCCGGCGGCCCAGCGCAGGATGCGGGCGCGGGGCCGGACGGGAAATTCGCGCCACAGGCTCAGGCAGGCGAGCAGCAGGCTGAGCGCGAGCGGCCACTGAAAGCGTTCGATGGGTTCGCCGCTGCCCGCGGCCGCGAAATTGCCCGCCCGCCCCGCTGCGACCGTTGCCCGCACGATCCCCGCCACATCGACCCAGTTGCTGGCATCGCGGTACACCCCGGAGGTCTGCTCGGCGAGCTGCCGCAGGACGCGGCTGTCGAGCTGGGACTGCACCACCGCGCCGGTGTCGTCCTTGAGCAGGCCGCCCTTGCCGTCGGGAATGAAACCGCCGGCCGCCGTGCCCACGCCGAGAGCGATGACCCGGATGCCCCGGCGCCTGAGCGCGTCGATGTGATTCGACCAGTCCTCGTCGTTGGCGCCGCCGTCGCTCAGCAGGATGACGAAGCGATCGGCCCCGCCCGTGGCCGAAAAGGCCGGCGGAATCGCGTCGAGGAGGGCGCCGTAATCGGTGCCGGGGTCGGGGAGGTAATCCGGCCCCAGCGCCGGAAGAAAATCCCGGATGATGCCGTAGTCGCTGCTGAGCGGCACCTGCAGGTTGGCCGAGCCGGCAAATATCATCAGGCCGACGCGCTCGCCGCTCAGCTCGTCGAGCAGCGACTGGACCAGAAGCTTGGCGCGCTCCAGGCGCGAGGGGGCCACGTCCGGCGTCAGCATCGAGCGGGAGAGATCGAGCGCGATCAGGATCTCGCGCGAGCGCCGCATTCCGGGCTGCTCCTGGCGCCCCCATTGCGGACGGGCCAGCGCGATCACGCCCAGGGCCAGCGCGTATGCGAACCAGGCGCGCGGTTCGCGCCCGGCACCGGCCCCGCGGGCGGGGCGAACCGCCTGCGCGCCCGCTTCGGCCCGCGCGATATGCGGATGGGCCGCGGGCGCCGCCGCCGGCCGGCGCGCCGGGCGCAGCAGCCAATAGAGCGGCAGGGCGAGCGCCCACAGGAACTGGGGCCAGGCGAAGCTCATAGGATGGCCGCAATCGCGGCCCAGGTCAGCAGCCCGCACGCGAGGCCGGCCGGCCACGCAAAGACGTCCGTCGCGGTCACGATCCGCCGGGCGGAAATCTCGATCTTTTGCGACTGGTCGATGGAGGCGAAGGCGGACTCGATCGTGCCTGTGGCGTCGGCGCGGTAGAATTTCCCGCCCGTGGCGTCCGCGATCTCCCGCAGCGCGTTCTCATCCAGGTCCGACACCTCGTGGCGCTCGCTCACCTCCCGGCCGTCGAAGTAGACCGGCACGGTGACGATCCCGCCCTTGCCCGCTCCGATGGTATAGATCGGGATGCCGCGGGCGCGCGCAATCGCCGCCGCCTGCATCGGCGCCAGGGAGCCGCAGTTGTTGGCGCCGTCGGTGAGGAGCACGATGAAGGCGCCGCGCCGCCGGGCGGAGGGATCCTGGCCGGCCTGCTCCAGCCGGGACAGGGCGACGCCCAGGCCGTCGCCGATCGCCGTGCCGTCCTCGATCAGGCCGACGCGAACCCGCGCGAGCTGCGCGGCGAGCCACGCATGGTCGAGGGTGGGCGGGGACAGCGTGTACGCCTTGGCCGAGAAGAGCACCACGCCCACGCGATCGTCGGGCCGCTGCTCGATGAACGCCTGGATGACGGGCCGGACCGCGTCGAGCCGGTTGAGCCGGCGGCCGTCGCGCACATAGTCCTCGCTCAGCATCGACGAGGACAGGTCCACGCACAGCATGATGTCGTAGCCGGCGTGCCGGGTGTCGAGGTGCCGCGCGGTGAGCTGCGGCCGGGCCAGCGCCAGCGCCGCCAGGACCAGGGCCGCGCTCCCCAGCGCCACCGGCAGGCGCGAGCCGCCCAGCGCCGAGGGGCGATGCCACGCGCCGGCATAGGGCACTACACTGACGGTGTGGGGCCGCCGCCGGCGCAGCCAGGCCACGAGCAGCGGCAGCAGCAGGGCGGCCAGCCACAGCGGGCTGGCGAAGCGGAAGCCGCTCGTCAGAGGCAAGGTCACGACGCCTGCGCCGCGCGGGCGCGAAAGAAGCGCACGAGGGCGTCCAGGCTGTCCTCGTCCGCGCCCACGGTCGCGCGCGCGCGCGGAAGGGGAAAGAGCGCGTGCCAGGCCCGGTCGCGCTCGGCGCGCCAGGCCCGGTGGGCGGCGCGCTCGGCGCCGCTGCCGGCCAGCGGCACCACGGCGCCGGACGTCGGATCATAGGCGGTCAAACGGCGGTCCGCCGGCCATTCGCGCTCCCAGGCGTCCTCGACGCGGAAGCCCAGGCATTGGTAGCGCCGCTGCAGCAGGCCCCAGGCGGCGGGCGCGGGGCCGGGAGGAAAGTCCCCCAGCCAGACCAGCACGCTGTGCCGCGGCAGGGCGCGCGACAGGAAGGGCCAGGGAATGAGGGCCGGCTGGCCCCCCAGCGCATAGTCCGGCTCGGGCTGCGCGAGCAGCGTCGCGGCGGCCTGGAGGATGGCGCTGCGTCCCCGGACGGGGGGGCGGACCTGGCTGCCGGCGGGCGAGGCGTGCAGGTAGCCGACCCGGTCGCGGTTGACGCTGCCCAGGAGCATGAGCAGCGAGGCGATCTCGAGCAGGGCCTCGCGCTTGGAGCGCCGGCCCGAGCCGAAGCGCAGCGCGGGCGTGTCCTCGAACAGCAGGAACACCGTCACTTCGCGCTCCTCCACGAAGCGCTTGCGGTAGGGCTCGCCCAGCCGCGCGGTCACGTTCCAGTCGATATCCCGCACGTCGTCGCCGAACTCGTATTTGACGACGGAGTCGAACTCCATGCCGCGCCCGCGGAAGTGCGAACGGTATTCGCCGCTCAGCGTGTTGTCCACGGCGTGGCGGACGCGCCATTCCAGGCGCCGCAGCGTTTCCAGAGGGGTGGTCACACGGCCGCGGGCGGAGGCGTGTTCTCCAGGATCTCCCCGATGATCTGATCCGGCGTCTTGCCTTCGGCTTCGGCCTCGTAGCTCAGGCCGATGCGGTGGCGCAGGATGTCGGGCGCCAGTTCGCGCACTTCCGCGGGCCCGACATAGTCGCGGCCCCGCATCCAGGCGATGGCGCGCCCGGCTTGCAGCAGCGCCAGGGAGGCCCGGGGCGAAGCCCCGTAATTGAGCAGCCGGCGCGCCGCCGTGCTGTGGGTGGCGTCCGCCAGGGCGCGGGTGGCCCGCACCAGGGCGAGGATGTAGTTCTGGATCTCGGCGCCCGCATGGACGCGGTCGACGCCGGGCCGCAGCGCCAGCAATTCCTCCGCGCTCGACACGGCCTCGAGCCGGGGCTGCTCCGTCACCCGGCCCCAGGCCTGCAGCATCGACGACTCTTCCGCGGCCGCGGGATAGTCGACCAGCAGCTTGAACAGGAAGCGGTCGCGCTGCGCCTCCGGCAGCGCGTAGGTACCCTCCTGTTCGATGGGATTTTGCGTGGCCATCACGAGAAAGGGCGACGGCAAAGGGTGGGTGGCGCCTCCGATGGTGACCTGGCGCTCCTGCATCGCCTCGAGCAGGGCGCTTTGCACCTTGGCCGGCGCGCGGTTGATCTCGTCCGCCAGGACGAGGTTGGCGAAAATCGGGCCATGGTGCGGGCGGAAATCCCCCGTCTTGGGCGAGAAGATCATCGTCCCGACGACGTCGCTGGGCAGGAGATCCGGCGTGAACTGCACGCGTTCGAAGCGCACGCCCATCGCGGCGGCCAGGGACTTGATCAGCAGGGTCTTCGCCAGGCCGGGCATGCCCTCGAGCAGCACGTGGCCGTTGGCCAGAAGCGCCGCCAGCATCCGCTCCACGGCTGCGTCCTGGCCGATGACGGCCTTGGCTATTTCAGTGCGTAGTTTCTGGGTCCAGTTCGGGCCGGTGAGCATGCGGAGGCAGCCAGGGTGGGACTCCCAGCTTGAGGAAGAGTTTCGTCAAGGCGCAAGGGAGCTCAAGCCGAGAAGGGGCGATGAGCCCGCCGCCGGGTGCCTGGCGGGGAGGGGGAGCCGAGACGGCTCAGGCCCGTTGGGGATCGACCGGATCGCCGACCGCGATGCGCCGGCCCGGTCCGGCATACGCGTGAATGGCGTTCTGGCCGAACATGACTTGGGTCGGGTCCTGGCTATCACGCCGGTAAGCGGAGAGGAGCCGCAAGGGCTCGACGCCGCGGTCGCCGGACCAGGGATCGAGGCAGGTGACGATGCAGCGGGCGCAGCGGCCGGCGGCATAGAGGGTCAGCCCCCCCACCTGGAAGGAGGCCCAGGTGTCCTCCGCAAAAGGCTCCCCGCCGGCAACGGCAAAGCTGGGACGGAAGCGCTCCATGGGGACTGCGGGCAAGCCCTCGGCGGCCAGGCGGTCATTGAGATCGGCGAGGCTGGCCTCGCCGACGACCATGAACGGGAAGGCGTCGTTGCAGGCGACGCGCGGGGCGGCGGCTTTCAGGGGCTCCGGCACGCGGTGAAGCGGGATGGGCCGCACAAAGTCCGGCCCGGCCCGCAGCAATGAGCACGGCCGGCCCAGGGCCGCGCCGAGCCAGCGCGCGGCGTCGGATCCGCAATCTTCGGCCAGCAGGCCCTCGCTTTTCCAGATCGTGACCCGCCGCAGCGTTGCCGCGCCGGGCTCGCCGCGAAGCGGCCCCGTTAGCTTGGGCAAGTCGGGCTCGCCGCGCAGGGGCACCGTCAGCTCGGGCATATCGGGCGCGGTGAGACGGAGCGTCCCGTCCGCCACGCGGGCAGCGATGGTGGCCATGCGCGGCAGGGTGCGCTGGGTCAGGAACCTGCCCTCCGCGTCCGCGATCACGAAGCGGCGATCGCCGACCAGGCCCAGCTCGTCCACTTCGGCGGCGGCGACCTCGTGGCCCCGGAGCGACTTGACCGGCTGGATGAAAATCCGGGAGACCCGCAGGCCGCTCATGACTTCTTGGCCACGGTCCGCACGCCGGTGTCCACGCCCTCGGGACCCTTGAGCTCCTTCGTTCCCCGCGCGCCCAATTCCGCGAAGCGCCGCGCTCCGGGCAGCAGCATCTGTTCGAACGACCCCACCGCGGTGTTGTAGCCCTTGACCGCCGTGTCGAGCGCCGCGCCCACCTTGGCCAGGCTGTCCGCAAATCCCGCCACCCGATCGTAGAGCTGGCGCCCCAGCGCGCTGATCTCCTCGGCGTTGCGGGAAAGCGCCTCCTGCCTCCAGCCCAGGGCGGAGGCCTTGAGCAGGGCGATGAGCGTCGTCGGCGTCGCCAGCAGGACCCGCTTGGCATGGGCCCGGTCGAGCAGGAGGGGATCGGCCATCAGCGCCGCCCCCAGGAAATGATCCCCGGGCAGGAAGAGCACGACAAACTCCGGCGCGGGCTGAAACTGCTCCCAGTAATTCTTGGCGCCGAGGGCGTCGATATGCCCGCGCACCTTGGCGGCGTGCTCGGCCAGCAGCGCGGCTCGCGCCTCCCCTTCGGGCGCGGCGCTCGCGAGCCGGTACGAGTCAACGGGCGCCTTGGCATCGACGACGATCCGCCCGCCCCCGGGCAGGCGGATCACCAAATCGGCGCGCAGGCCCCCCGCGCTTTCCTGTTCGGCAAAGTCGACGTAGGGCAGCATGTCCGCCATCTCGACCACGCGGCGCAGCTGCAATTCGCCCCAGCTGCCGGCGTAGGTGGTCGAGCGCAGCGCCGTCGCGAGCCGGGCCGCCTCGGCCTGGAGCGACATCTGCGCCGTGCCGAGCGACTTGAGCTGCTCGCCCAGCGCGCCGTAGGCGCCCGCGCGCGTCTTTTCCATTTCCAGGATCCGCGCGTCGACCTTTTCCAGGGACTCGCGCAGCGGCTTGACCAGGTCCGCCTGCGCCTGCTGCAGGAACTCCGTCCGGTTCGCGCGCAGCGCGTCCGCGGACAGGGCCTTGAACTCGACGGCGAGGCGCCGGGTGGCGTACCAGCCGATGCCCGCGCCGGCGAGCAGGCCGGCGATGAACATGAGCGCGATCACGTCCGCCCCAGCCGCGAGATTCCCGGCAGGCTGGATTTGACCGTGAGGGCCTGCACGCGTCCAAGCGAGAAGTGCAGTTCGGGCCCGTGGATGCCCTGCGCGACCTCGACGGCGCCGCCCTGCCGCTGGATGACTTCCCGCGCCACGAACACCTCCAGATCGGCGTGCTGCGCCGTGGCGCTGCCCGTCAGCCCGGGCGGGGTCGCCTTGAGCCCGCGCACGCAGATAAGGGCGAAGACATCCTCGCCCTCGCCCCGGCGCAAGATTTCGACCGTGGTCGGAGCGACCGAGCTGATCAGCGCGACCAGGGCGTCGGTCAGCGTGCGGCGGTCGGTGAGAAGCACGGGCGCGGGGTCGTCGATCGCGACGGGGCAGCCCACCGCCGCGCGCAGGTCCTCCGCGAGTTCCCGCGTATCCAGCGGATGGGGATTGGCGTCGGCGGCCGACGTGAGCGCGCCGAGCAGCCGCTGCAGCTTGCCCAGCCGATCCAGATCCTGCCCAAAGCGCGCGATCACCGGCTCGGGCGGCGCCTCGCCCGCGGCCAGCATTTCCTGCACGGTGGACGCAATCTGGAGCGCGTTGCCCAATTGGTGCTGCATCAGCAGCCCGACCTCCGTCAGGGCGCTGAGCCGCGACATGTGCCGGGCCGATTCCACCTGGAGCATCAGGCCGGTGCAGTCCATCCAGGAGACCGCCACCTTGTCTCCCGGGACCGGGGTGGCCGCGATGCGCAGGGGCGAGCTGCGCTGCGGCTCGTGCACCACGAGCTTGCCGGTGTGGAACGCCTCGCCGATCACCGCGCGGACCACCGTGGGGAGGTCCTCGGCCAGCGCCTGCTGCGCGGTCAGAATGCGCGCGCCGGGCAGATACGCCTGATATTCCCGGTGCTCGAGCTCGAGCCGGAGCAGGTCGCGGCCTCGTTCGTGGCGGTCGAGCAGGCTTTCGAACAGACGGGCCATCCCCAGCGCCCGCTGACGGGAAATCTCGGAATGGGGCAAGCCGTCGGCGCGCGGCCCGACGCAAAGCCAGCCGTGCAGCCGGCCCCGGATCAGGAAGGGGATGAGCAGCTTGACCCGCCATTGCGCCATGCGCCGGCGCACTTCCAGTTCGAGGCCCGTGTCGGTATCGCCATTCCAGCTGTCCAGGTCGAGCATGGCGGCGCGGTCCTCCAGCCATCCGACCAGGGGCGACGCGGCGGGGCAGGCCACCGCGGCCTCGGGGGGAGCGGCGCGAAAGTCCGCGCCTTCGCGCACGAACACCAGCGCCCGCATGGCCTCCAGACGCGAGCGCACCAGCCGCTGGAAGTCGGAGAGGAGGGCCTCCCGGTTCTCGAGGTGGTCGAGCGCGCTCTCCAGAAACAGCCAGTCCTCGGCCCGTTCCGGGGGCCGGGGATCGGCGGCCGCGCGCGGCGGCGGGGCCTCGGGCCGGGCGGCGCGGGCGCGCAGCAGGGTGATGACGGCGTTCTGCTCCGTCAGGGCCGCCGCGGCGGGCAGCACGGCGTCGAGCCGGGCCTGGCTCTCGACATAGGAAAGAAAGAAGGCGCGCGGCTCGCGCTGGCGCATGGCCTCGAACGCCGGATTCTGGGGCTGCCCCACGATCACCCGCACCGTGTCGGCGTGGCACTCCCAGCCGGCGCGCTCGTCGCCGGCGTCGGCGATCCACACCCGCGGGCCCGGCAGCCGCAGCTCGCGCCGCAGCTCCGCGTCGTCCCGGTGCGGGAATTCCGGCGCGGGCAGTTGCCGCTGCCAGTCGCGCAGCAGCCGCTCGACCCGAGTGGTCAGGACATAGCTAGGCTCGGAGCGGGCGAGGGACATTGCAGGGTGAGCCGGAACGTGGCGCCGGGGCCGTCGCGTTCCAGCAGAACGATGGAGCCTTTTTGCGAACGCATCAGCTTGGCCGAGGTGGCGAGCCCCAGGCCGAAGCCGTTGGTCTTGTCGGAGGAGAAGGGTTGAAACAGGCGCTGGCGCTGCTCGCCGGACACGCCCTTGCCGTTGTCGGCCACGTCCAGAAACACGGGGCCGCCCGCGCTCTGGCTGACCACGATGTGAATGCGCCCGCCCGCCCCCTTGCTCTCGACCGCGTCGAGCGCATTGCTCAGCAGGTTGAGCACGACCTGGCGCAGCGCCCCCGCGTCCGCCAGGGCGTCCACTTCGGCGTTGTTGGTGGGAAAGATGAGTTCGGTGCCGATCTTGGCGGCCCGCGCCTGGACCAGCTCGAGGCATTCGCCGACGACCGTGCCCAGGTGCACGCGCACGAGCTGCGGCTCGGGCGCCGGCGTCAGCCGCCGCAGCTGTTCGCTGATCGCCTTGATGCGCGCCACCTCCCGGTCGATCAAGGCGGAGAAGGTGCGGCGGAATTCGGGATCGTGGTGCTTTTCCTCCAGCAGCTCGGCGGTGGCGCTGAGGGCGACCAGCGGATTGCGGATCTCGTGCGCGATCGACGCGCCCATGATCCCGATGGTGGAGATGTGCTCCGCTTCCTTGGCCCGCAGCGTCAGCATCGAGCGCGCGATCGCGGTTTCGGCCAGGTCCGTCCACTCGAGCAGTTCCTGGCATTCGGGGAAGGTGTAGGGCTGGCGGCTGCGCTTGCTGCCCAGGCAGACGGCGAGCAGGATCTCCTCCGACATCCATCCCGCGCGCACGGCGATGGCGGAAATCCGATGGGCGTTCATGAAGTCGAGCAGCGCCTGCCGGTCGGGATTGTGGCGCCGGCGCACCAAGCTTTCGGGCGTGGCCCACAACTCGGCCGCCAGGCATCGGAGCACGGCGGGATCGCGCAGCGCCAGGCTGCGGCCCAGCAGGCCGGGCTCGCCGGGGGTGGGCAGGAGCAGTTCGGAGAACGCGCCGCCGGCCCAGTCGGAAAAGATGGATTCCAGCTCGTCCTTGAGCGGCTGCAGCTCCGCGATTTCGCGCGAGGCCATGAGCAGGTTGCGCCGCGTGTTCGCCGCCAGGTGCGCGTGGCGCACGAGGCCGAAGGAAAAAAGCTGGCGGAACGGCCCCTCCAGCACGACGTACAGCGCGAGCGTCGTGGCCACGGCGGTCACGATCACCACCGGCTGCGCGAACATGGGCGACACCGCCCGCTGCCAGATGATGAGCCAGCCGCTGAGCACCAGGGTCATCGTCGTCCAGCGCATGCCGGAGAGGAACAGGTGGCGGGCGGCGAAGATGCGCCGGGTCGAGATCGCCCAGGCGGTCATCGCATAGAAGCACAGCACGACCACCGGAGCGTACCGCGTGAGCGGAGCGTCGTGGCGCAGGCGGCTGAGGCTGATCAGGACCAGGATGCCGAAGCAGGCCCCGATTCCGCCCATCAGGATCGTCTGCACCTCCACCCGCTTGATGCCCTCGAGGCGGCGCAGCTCATAGGTGCTGACGGAAAACAGCGCGATGAAGGTGGCGGCCAGGCCGGCCACGTAGGCGTACTGCAAGACCGGCGCCCACAGCGAGGCGGCGCAGACGGCGACGAGCCCGGCGCTGATGGCGAGCCACGGCCGGCCCGCGGCCCAGGGAAACGGGCCGGCCGGAGCCTCGCCGGCCACGGCGCAGGCTTTCATCCACCAGAGCATCCAGGGGTAGGCCGCGCCGAGCGCCTCGACGGTCGGCAGCGAGGACAGGCCGAGCGCGGCCAGCCACGCGCAGGTCAGAAGGGAAAATGCGAAGAAGGCCCGGTTGAGCGGGCGGCGGTGATTCGAAGCGAGGACACCGATGCCGACCGTGCAGCAGAGAATGAAAGCCGGCGTGAGGGTGCTCAGGACGGGGATTCGTTCGCCGCGGGAAAACTGAGATAAAACGTGGTTCCCCGGCCGGGTTCGGTGGTGAGGGAGATTTCGCCGTGCTGGAGCTGGACGAGGTAGCGGACGATCGTCAGCCCGATGCCCGTTCCGCCGGGCTTGGTCGAGGTCACATGCTTGCGCAGCGCCACCTTGGCGATGTCGTCGGCCATGCCGGGGCCATTGTCGGTGATGGTCATGCGGACCATCCCGTTCTCGGCGAAGCCCGAGACCTTGACCTCGGTCGACCCGGCCTCGAGCGCGTTATGGATCAGATTCTGAAAGATGCGCGCCAGGTCGACCGGGTTGCCGCGGACGACCATCTCGGGGCCGACATTGAGGCGCACCTTGGGCGTGGAAAAGAAGATGCCGGAATGCAGCTCAGCCAGCACGGACGGCAGCTTGACCAGCTGCGGCTCGGCCCGGTCCTTGGTCAAAGCCCGCCAATTCTGGGCCAGCGAGACGCACAGCTGGGCGGAGTTGTGCAGGTTGCGGCCCGTCTCGAGCAGGCTCGCCCGGCGCTGGAAGAAATTGACCGCGTCCATGTTCTGGAGGTCCTCGACCAGGATGGTGGCGTGCCCGATCGTCGCCAGCAGCGGCTGCGACAAGTCGTGCACGAAGGCCATCGCCGCGGCCGCCGGCGGTAGGCCGTCGTCGCCCCGCTCCTCCACCTGGCGCTGCAGCTTCGCCACGACTTCCTGCATCGACTGGTGCAGCCGTTCCTTGGCCCGGCGGTGCCGGCACCGCTCCGCCTCCTGGCGGACCTTGCTGCGCAGTTCGGCCACCTTGGCCGGCTTCGTCATGTAGCCGCTGGCGCCCAATTCCATGGCCTGCTGGGCCGGCGCCAGCTCGGTGTAGCTGGTCACCATGATCACGCTGACCAGCGGATCGATGGCCCGGATGGCCTTGAGGCCGGCCAGCCCGTCCTCGCCCGGCATGCGGATGTCCAGCAGGATCACCGCGTAGTCGGTCTTCCGGACCAGGGCGACGGCCTCGGCGACGGAACCGGCGGCTTCCGTATCGTATTCGTCTTGGAGGCCATACTTCCAGGTCAGCCGGGGGCCCTCGTCGTCATCCACGATCAAAACCCGCGGACGACGAACATCGACCGCGGGCGGAGGAGCTTCGGCTTGAGATGCGGGAATCGGAGGAGGCGGAGACTCCAGGGGGGCCATGGTTATGCCGCTCCCCGCCTCCTGCCGCCATCCGACGGCAGGCGGGGCATCAGCAAGGCCCGAGGGTGAACTTCGCTGCTATAATGCGCAAGGACGAAAGCCTTTGCCCACTACGAATATCTACGAACTCCCCCCATGAAAACCCCCCTTGAGAGAGCGTCGGTTGTGCCGATGATGGACCGGTGGAGCCTGCTCTAAACAACGCGCACGATCTGCTTGCCCCGGACGACCTGATCCGGGCGATGGAGCAGCTGCCGTCCAGCGCCCAGGTGCTGCCGCGGCTGCTGCGGCTTTTGCCCGACCAGACCGCGACGGTGCAGGATGTGGTCCAGCTCATCATGATCGACAGCGGCATGGCGGCCACGGTCCTCCAGATCGGCAACAGCGCCTATTATCACACCAGCCGGGCGTCCCGCGGGCTCACGATCGAGGACGCGGTGGGGCGGGTCGGCCTGGTGAAGATCTTCGAACTGGTCGCGTATGCGGCGACCCATGACCTGCTGCTGCGGCGGCTGCGCGCGTACGAACTGGACCCGGACACCATCTGGCGCATGTCCGTGGCCGCGGCGATCGCAGCGGAACGGGTCGCCACCCGCGCCGGACTGGACTGCCGCGTGGCATACACCCTGGGCCTCATGCATGCCTCCGGCCTCATCGCGATGGACGCCTGGGTGGCCAAGATGCCCCTGCCGGTGCGCTTTACCCGCTACCACCACGCGGTCGATTGGTCGCTGGACGAAAAGGGCCGCTTTGGCTTCACCAATGCCGCCGTGGCCGCGGCGCTGCTGCGCCGCTGGGGCTTTCCGCCCGAGCTCACCGAGCCGATTCGCTGGCAGTACAATCCCGGCGTGGCCCACAGCCACCGGGCGTACGCCGCCGTCGTCCATGCGGCCAAGTGGCTGCGCGACGTGGCGGTGGCCGAGGCGGGCCAGGATGAGCCGGCCGCCCCGGAACAGGAGATTTTGGACATGATCCCGATCCAGCTCGACGATCTGAACGAGCTGGCCCCCGAGGTTCGCGAAGCGCTCGCCAAGGTCAGCCTCGTTCTGGAGGAGCCGGCCGAACAACCGGCCTAGCCGCCATGCCGGCCCTGATCCTGCTGGCGACGGGGGATGACCGGCTGGCTTCGGCCTGGGAGCGGCAGATTCCGCGCGGCTGGCCGTCGGTGCGCCTGCAGGCGCAGGACTGGCCGGCCTCGATTCCGGCCGGAGCCCCGGCCGTGCTCGTGCTCGAGGCTTCGGCCCACGAGCGCGTGGCGCGCTCCCTGCAGCGTCTGCCCACCGTGTGGGTCGGCGACCCGCCGGCGCTTCTGCGCGACGCGCCCAAGGCGGTGCTTTCGGTCGAGGAGAGCCAGCGCCGCCTGGGCGACGTCCTGCCGCTGCTCGATCAGCTGGCCGAGCAGCAAGCGATGATCGATCTGCTCACGGAGAAATGCCGCCGCGCCGATGGCGCGGCGCCCGCGGCGCCGGCCGCGCCGGCGGAGAGCGCCGAGGCGGCCGCGGTGTGGGAGCTGTTCGAGGCGGCCTGGGAGCAGCTCGACCAGCCGGAGCTGCTCCAGGCCGAATTCCGCCGCGCCACCCGGGTCCTGCTGCAGGCCTCCGAGGCCCGACTGTTTCTGGCGGACGGCGCGCATTATCGCGCCGACCGGGGATCCGCGTTCATCCGCAGCGACGACCCCGTCGTGCGCCGGCTGGACCGGCATCCGTATCCGGTGGACGCCGAGGAGTGGGAGCCGGGGGGAGATCCCGGCGAAGAGGCCGCCGTGCGCAGCCGAATGGCCCAATGGGGAGCGCGGCTGCTGGCCCCGATTGCGGGCGGGGGCCGCCTGCGGGGCTGGATCGCGCTGGGTCCGCGCCGCGACGGCCGGCCGTACACGGAAGGGGACCGGCGGCGCGCCGCCCTGCTCGCCCGGCTGCTCGGCCGCGGGCTGCAGTCCCCGCCGTCCCAGCCGGGAACGGCCGATGAGGGCGCCCTGCTGCGGGAAATCGGGCTCACGCTCGCCCATGAGTTGGGCAACATGCTCGTTCCGCTCTCCGCCCTGCGCCAGTGGGAGGGCGATACGCCGCCGACGCCGGTGCTCGCCGCCGTTCGGCACGAGATTGCCGAACTGGAGCAATTGCACCGCGAAATCGGGCGGCTGCAGGAGCTGGACGCCTATCCTTTCGAGTCCATCGACCTGCGCGAGGTCGTGGCCCAGCTCGGCGCGGATCTTTCCTGCCCGGCGGAAGTGGGCGCCGATCCGGTCGAAATGTCCGTGGCCATCCCCCTGATTCGCTATGCGCTGCGGACGCTGGTGACGGCCGCATCGTCCAAGGCCGTCCTGCAGCTGCGCAGCGTGCCCGCGCCGGGCGGATCCGTGGCGCTGCTGTCGGTGCGCGGCGCGGAAATGGAGCTGTCGGGTCTGCTGCCGGAAACGCAGCGGCCGGGCGTTCCCAATCAGGGCCGGCTGGCCGTGTTTCTGGCCAAGGAAATCATCCGGCTGCACGGCGGAGAAATCCGCCTGGGGCCGGGGCCGGTCGGGAGCGAGCTGCTGATAGCGCTGCGCTCCCGCCGCTGAACCGGCGAATCAGCCTTCGTAGCGGTAGCCTTCGCCGTACACCGTGGTCACCCACTGGTCGAAGTCGACGCCGGCCAGCCGCAGACGCTCGCGCAGCGAGGACACGGCCTCGCGGATCGCGGCGTTGTTGCCGCGATACGCGCGGCGCCAGATGGAGTGGTAAAGCGACTCGTAATCCAGGATTCGGGCCGGCGAGGCCTGCAGCGCCTGCAGGATGCGCAGCTGCAGCCGGCTGAGCGGAACATTGGCCGGCTGGGTCCCCTTGCGCTTCGGCCCCTGGATGACGCGGCGCTCGGGCAGCACGCGGACCGAGCCGAACTGAAACTCCTCGGCCGGGGCCGGGCGGGCCTTCTGCGCCAGCCGGAAGGGGCGGCGGTTGATGAATTTCGAAAGCGCGAGAGCCTGCAGGGCGGCGGAACGCGGCGAGTAGCCGGCGCCCAGGACGGCGAGAGCGCCGCGGCGGAAGAGCTCGGCCTCGGCCTTGAGCGGGGCGCCCAGCACCACGAAGGCCGGCGCATGTCCCTTGCGCTCCAGTTCGCCCATCAGGGTGAGGACGCCGCTTCCCGCGACGCGAAACTCGCCCACGATCAGATCGAATTGCGGCGCGTTGGCGTAAACCACAGCAGCGTCCGCGTAGGAATCGCACACTTTGGTCGACAGGCCCTCATGTTCCAAGAACGTGGCCAGCGACGATCGCGCCGAGCCCGGAGTACCGACGAGAAGAATCATACAATAATAGAACAATTTTAGTTTGAAGACGCAAATGGTTTCCGCGTCCATAGGCCCGATGGCCGGCTTCTGGCAAACCCCCGATGTCCGCGGGGCGATCGAGGCGTTGGCGCTTGTGCTGATGGGATTCGGCGCGGGCTTGGCGGCTGCAAGCCGATGGCGCCGGCAGGGGGCCCGCGGTTCGCAGCGGTTCCAGGCCGCGCAGACCGCGGTGCAGGCCCTGAGCCGCAGCGCATCGGACCTGGGCGCATTGCACCTGGGTTATCGCCGGATATTGGCGGATTGGGCCCTGGACTCCGCCCAGGTGTTTCTCTCCGACGGATCCTTCGCCGCCCTGTGGCCGACGGAGCCGCTGCCGGTGCGTCTGGTGAATGTGCCCGGGCAGGGCGGGGCGGCGACGCCGGCCCTGCTGCGGCTGCGCGGCAGCGATTGGACGGACGAATTGGCTTATTTGACCCGCCACCGGATCGGCGCGGTGATCTGCGCCGCCACCGAGGGCGGCGATCGGCTCGTCGCGGCCTTCAGCGACCGCCCGCAGTTGCGGGACTTCGGGGAGGCGGAGGTGCGCGAAGGCCAGGAACTGCTGGCCGCGATGCTCAACGGCTCGCACCTGATGCGCCTGCGGCAGCGCACCCGCGGCACGGAGCGGCTGAATTTCTATGCCCGCTACGCCCCGCAGTTCGCGCACGAGCTGCGCAACGGCCTTTACCTGCAGACCGAGCTGATGCGCGCCATCGCCGCGGGGCGGGCGCGGGACATCCGCCCCGACGACGCCGAGGCGGCGCTGGAGCGCACCGCGCAGATCGACCGGCTGTGCGATCATTTCTTCAATGTGGGGACGCTGTTCAACCGCCCGGTGGAGCGCATCCGGCTGCGGGACCTGCTCGAAACGCTCAGCCGGAGGTTCGAGCGGCAATTCGACGGCGGCGGCCAGATCGTGCTGCAATTGTGGGTGGAGCCCGGCGACCCCGCGCTGGTGTTCGGCAATCAGGAGTTGCTCGCGATGGCGCTGGTCAACCTGGTCAAGAACGCCGTCGAGGCGACCGCGAGCCGCGCCGGAGCCCGCGTCGAGATCGGCCTCAGCCGCCAGATGGACAAGATGCATCTGATTGTGCGCGACAACGGAGCCGGCCTGCCGGAGGACCGCCGGGCGGATCCGTTCGCGCCCGGGAAAAGCCACAAGCGCGAGGGCATGGGCCTGGGTCTGTCGATCGTCCGCGACTGCATGGAGGCGATGGGCGGAACCGCCGGGCTGCGCAGCAGCGGAACGGAAGGCACCTGCTTCGAGCTGACGCTGAGCTGCGCCGAGCGCACGCAGGCTGCGACCGCGCCCTGCGATTTTCTGGAGCTGCGCGGCGCATGAGCCTGCCCCGCGTGCTGCTGCTCGACGACGATCCCACGGTGCACCGGGCGGTCGAGCTGCGGCTGCGCGGCTTCGCGGAACTGACGGCGTGCGCCGAGCCCGCCGCGGCGGTCGACGTGACGCGCACCGCGGAGTTCGATGCCGCGCTGATCGATGTCAACCTGGGCGACACCGCCTCGGGGATCGAAACCATCATGGCCCTGCGCGCGGTCGATCCCGATCTCGCGCCGGTGATCTTCACGGCGCATACCGATTTCGACACGGCGGTGGAGGCGTTTCGGGTGCATGCGTTCGACTTCGTGCCGAAGAGCCTGCGCCAGGACGAGGAATTCCGCGTGAAGCTGAACCAGGCGATCGCGCACACCCGCTCGCGCCGGGCCCTGACCCGGCACGCGGGCGAGGCCCTGCGGCTGCGGGCCGAACTCAAGGACGCGATCATCCGCAACGAGCTGGAGATCACCGCGGGGGACATCCAGCGCGGCCTGCTGGCCGATTCCCTGGAGAGCTTTTCGGCGTTGCTCGGCCGCATTGAGCTGATCGACTTCACGCTGCAGCAGCGGCTGGCGGCGGCGCCGGAGCTGGCGGATCTGGTCCTGCTGTCCCAGGGCGCCGTGAACGAGCTGCACGATTACGTCGGCAACCTGCGGGATTACTTCGCCGCCCCGGATCGCGCGGCGGAGTCGGTCAACCGGCTGCTGGCCCGCGCGGCGGAGGTGGCGCGGGGCGACCTGCATGCTCCCGCCGAGATCGTCGTCCTGCCGCTCAAGCCGGACCATCCGCTGCGCGCCGAGGGGCGGGCCATTCTCCGCGCCGTGACGATCCTGCTGCGGATTGCCTTGGGGGCCACGCCGGGCAGCCGCGTGACGGTGGCGCCTTCGGTTCTGTTCAACCCCGCTTTCGAGCTGCAGATGATCCGCGCGCGGCCCTCGGCGCGCATCCTGCAGGCCGCCGACCTGAAACGCGAGGATCGCACCGCGATCGCGATCGAGATCACGGCGCCGCTGCGCGAAGCCGACGTGGACGCGCTGGCCGCCCTGTTCGCCCCCGACGCGCCGCGCGCGGGCGCCCACTCGGCCTGGGCCGCCCTGGCCATGCTCGCGCGCGCCGGCGCCGCCCTGGCGGTGGAAAACCGCCGCGAAGCGGACGTCCGCTTCACGGTCGTGCTGCGGGCCTGACCGCCGTGGACGCGGCGTTCCGCCGCTTTCAGTCCTTTGTTGCTTGCCAAAGAGGTCCGGATGTGACCTGGTGATCCTTGCAATGTGGAACGCGCTACGGCGCGGTATCCTGTTTCCTACGGACGTTTCTTCGATGAGAGCTCGTCGGTTGTAATTCCCTCATCGATTCCGGGGCCACGCCCCAACCGACAGTCCGTCCGACGCCCCGTTTTTTCGGGGATTTCTCCCGGCGCTTCGCGCCGGGGTTACCATGCATACTGATACTGATACTTCCGTCACCTTCGCGTCGCTGAGCCTCAGCGCGCCTCTCCAGCGCGCCCTCGCCGACAAGGGTTATGTCCGTCCTTCGCCGATCCAGGCGCAGGCCATCCCGCATCTGCTCCAGGGCCGCGATCTCATCGGCCTGGCCCAGACCGGCACGGGCAAGACCGCGGCCTTTTCGCTGCCGCTGCTTGACCTGCTGCAGCGCCGGCCCGCAGCCCCGCAGCCGCGGCGCTGCCGGGTTCTCGTCCTTACCCCCACGCGCGAACTTGCCATTCAAATTGCCGAAAGCGTCGAAGGCTACGGGCGCCACCTGCGGGTCCGCTGCGCGCTGGTTTTCGGCGGCGTGGGCGAGCAGCCCCAAATCCGCGCCCTCGCGGCCGGTCCCGACATTGTCGTCGCCACCCCGGGCCGCCTGCTTGACCTCATGCAGCAGGGGCACCTTCACCTGGACCGGACCGAGTTCTTTGTGCTGGACGAGGCCGACCGCATGCTCGACATGGGATTTGCCCCCGACGTCGGCCGCATTGTCGCCCGCCTTCCCAAGCACCGCCAATCGCTCCTGTTTTCGGCGACGATGCCCAGCTCCATCCGCGATCTGGCGAACCGCCTTCTGACGAATCCCGTCACGGTCGAAATCGCCCAGGCGGGCACGACCGCCGATCGCATCGAGCAGACCGTCTGCTTCGTCGACCGGCCGGACAAGCACCGCCTGCTGCTGCACGTGCTGAACCGGCATGCCGCCGGCCAGCGCACGCTGGTGTTTTCGCGCACCAAGCACGGGGCCGACAAGATTGCGCGCAATCTCGTCCGGGACGGCGTTCGCGCCGCCGCCATCCACGGCAACAAGGGGCAGGGGGCGCGCCAGCGCGCCCTCGGCGAGTTTCGCGACGGGATCGTTCCGGTGCTCGTGGCCACGGACATTGCCGCCCGCGGCATCGACGTGAGCGAGATCGGCCTGGTCGTGAACTACGACCTGCCCGAGGAGCCGGAGGCCTACGTGCACCGCATCGGCCGCACCGCGCGAGCGGGCGCGTCGGGCCGGGCCGTCGCCTTCTGCGACCGCGAGGAGCACGCGCTCCTGCGCGACATCCAGCGGCTCATCCGCCGTCCGCTGACGCCGGACACCGACCATCCCTTCGCCGGCCGGGGCGCGCCGCCCACGGTGGACCACCGCCCTCCCGCGAGCCGGTCCCGCACGACGCCGTCGGCGCCGAACGGCCACGGCGGGCGCCCCTCCTTCCGCCACCGGCACCCGAGCCCGCTGCATCGGGGCGGAAACCCCTACCGCGCCCGCTAGGGCGCGGGCTGATCAAACACATTCGCTGCGGGGCGCTGGTCCAAATCCAGCCCCTGCACCCACCTTTCCGAATCGGAAAGGTGCCGCGGCGAAGGCGGGCAGGCTAGCCAACGAACTCGCCTCCTGACCGCCGGCCCCATCGTGAATGGGATAGAATCGGGCAGCCTGCCGAGGGGAGCCCGCAGACCGCGAAGCACGACATCGATGGCGAGCGAACCGATTGGAAGGACGGGCATGGCCGAATTTGGAGAGGAGATTGAGAGTCGGAAAGGCTTATGAGGGGCGCCTTTCTCCTTGCTGTTCATCAGAAATAATTAACATATCATATTGTTTCCAGGATGAAATTCCCTGCCGTCCTTCGCCACTTTGGCGCCTTCGGGTTTTTTGAACTCCCGAACTTGCTGGCGCTTACCCAAGCGAAGAAGCCCACGGTGAACGTTACCCTGCACCGCTGGGCCAAGGAGGGGCTCATTGTACCCTTGCGGCGGGGGCTTTATGCCTTTCCCGAGGATATGGCCAAGAACCCCATGACGGCGGAAAGGGCGGCGAATCAAATCCAGAAGGACACGTATGTCACCGGCCTTTGGGTCCTCAACCAAGAGGGCCTGATCCCGGAGGGTGTCACGGAGGTGACCAACGCCACATTGGGAAATCCGGCGGAGTTCGACACGGCGCTAGGCCGCTACGCTTACCAGCATATCCAAACGCAGGGGTTTTTCGGCTTCGAGACCAAGCTAGACGCGGGCGGCTATACCGTGCGCGTCGCCTTGCCGGAAAAAGCGCTCCTCGATTTTTTCTGGTGGCACAAGACCGAATGGGAGCGGCCGGAGTTCGAGCGGTGGCGCATCCAGGATCCGTTCGGTCGTTTGAATACGAAGCGGCTGCGGGATTTCGCACAGCGCTGGGATCAGCCCCGGCTCATTCGCGCGGCCGAGAACCTCACGACCTATCTCAAGGCCGCATGAACCTGGACTCGATTGTCGATGCCGCCAAGGCGGTTCCGCTCCCGCTGCGCGGCCATGCCGCCAAGGAGGCCTTGCAGCGTTACCTGATGACCCAGCTGCAAAACGACGGACTGCTAGTCGACGTTGCCTTCATCGGCGGCACGGCGCTGCGATTCTTACATCAACTGCCCCGTTATTCAGAGGACCTCGACTTCATCTCCAAGAATCCGGCGAACGAGGCCGCACTCGACAAGTGGAGCAAGACGCTGAACCGTGCGCTTGCCAAGCTGGGGGCGGTCGCGCACGTGCAGGCGAAGCGGGCCGAGAAGGAGGATGCCAAGGTGCGGAAGCGCTTTTTTGTCGTCTCTCTGCTGGCGGAGGCGCCGGCCTTCAGGGCGTTCGCCCCCCGCGGCCTGCAAGTCAGTTTTGAAATCGATCTTGACCCGCCCGGTCGCACCCAGGGCGAGGCCAAAACCCTCGCCATTGCGGGCAATCAGGTGACCGTTCCAACCCTGAATCTTCCTTCGTTGATGGCGGGCAAGCTACACATTCTCCTCACGCGGAAGGATCGAGAAAAGGGCCGGGACTGGTTTGATTATGCGTGGTACCGGCGGGCGAGCATCGTGCCGAACGTGCCTCAACTGCAAAGCGCGATCGCCCAAACGTCCGATGGCCCTGAGGCGCGCTTCTGGATGTCCTACCTGCGCGAGCGCACAAAAACGGTCAACTGGCAGCAGGTGCGGGATGACGTTAAGCCCTTCCTCGAGGACCCGGCTGCAGCGGACAGCCTGAACGAGGTCGCGATCTCGCGCCTCACGCCCTATCCGGATTTTCCCGCGCTGATGGCCGAGCTCCAGGAGCAAAAGCTCAAGCATCCGATCCTCGCTGCCGACCATCCCGTGCGCGCGGACATCGAATCGGCCGCGCTGGAAGGGATTGAAGAAGCGATCGACTGTCGGTCCCTAATCGCCGATCTGGAAAAGGAAGTCTGACCGCTTTCTGCCCGTGGCCATGTCGCTGGCCGCTCTCGCGGTGGTCCTGATCCACCTGTTCCTGCACGGCGCCGCGCGCGAGTCGGACGAAGGCGCCGCCGCCCCTATCTGGCAGGTGCTGATGGCGGGACCGGTGCCGGTGCTGATGTGCTTCGCGGCCAAGTGGCTGCCGCGCGCTCCGCGTCAGGCCCTGCTCGTGCTTTCCTTTCAGGCCGGCGCCGCGCTGGCCTCGCTCGCGCCCGTTTTCCTCCTTGGGTTGTGATCCCGGAGGCGGGGGGCCTTCAGCGCGCCGAGGATTTCCAGGAAGATCGCGAGCGAAGGGCTGACGCTGCGGCCGCGCGCGCGGCGCAGGTGCAGCGGGCGCCGGATGCTCAGATCCCGGACCGAAATGATGCCGAGGGTGCCGGCGCGCACTTCCGCCTCGATGACCAGGCGGGAGACAAACGCGACGCCGAGGCCCGCGGCGACGGCGTTCTTGATCGCCTCCGGACTGGCGAGAGCCAGCAGCGGCTGCACGGCAATCCCCCGGCGGCGCAAGGCCCGCTCGACCACCGCACGCGTTCCGGAGCCTTCTTCCCGCAACAGGATCGGTTCGCGGCATAACTCCCGCGCGGTCACCCCGCCTTTCCGCAGCAGCGGGTGGCCCGGCGGGGCGATGGGAACCAGCTCGTCCTGAAAGAAGGGGGCCGATTCCACGTCTTCCGCCTGCAGCGGCCCCTCGGTCAGCCCGGCGTCGACAGCGCCGTCCACCAAAGCCTGGTGGATGCGGCTGGTATTGCCGATTTCCACCTGCAGGTCGATCTGTGGGCAGCGCCGATGAAACGCCGCGAGCATGCCGGGGAGGAGATAGCCGCCAATGGTCATGCTCGCTCCGACCGTGAGCCGCCCGCGTTTGAGCCCGCGGTATTCCTCCATCGCGCGCGCGGCCTCGTTCTCCACGGCGCGCCAGCGGGACGCGAGGCCGGCCAGGATCGCGCCGGCCTCCGTGAGCCGGCAGCCCCGCGGGAGCCGGTCCAGCAGGCGGACGCCCAGCGCGCTCTCCAGCTCGCCGATCTGGCGCGACACGGCGGGCTGGCTCACATGGACGGACGCGGCGGCGCCGCTGATGCTGCCGGCTTGGGCCACCGCGTGGAAGAGAGCCAGATGGTTCCGATTCATGGTATGCTTATGGCGCATGGATGGCATATAAACAATGTCTTTGTAGCATATCGCAGACTGCGCTATTCTCGTGCCGGCATGTGCGCATTGGCCCACTCGGCATCCGTCCCGCGGCCGCTGCTTCCCTCTGGGAGGGAGCGGGCGGGCCGCTCTGCGCGCGTGGCAGCGCTCGCCTTGGCGGCGGCCGCTCTCCTGCGGTGGGCCTCGCCGCCGGCCGCCCTTGCGACCGGCATCCTGTTCGCCCGGCTGATCGGACAGCCGCTGGCCCGCTGGAATCACCAGGCGACCAAGTGGCTCCTGCAAGGGAGCGTCGTCCTGCTGGGATTCGGGATGACCCTTCCCGGCGTGCTGCGCTCGGGTGCGGACGGCTCGCTGTTCGCCGCCGCGACCATCGGCGCCACGCTGCTGCTCGGCCGCTGGCTGGGGCGCCGGCTGAAGCTGGGAGCCAATACGAGCCTGCTGATTTCCGCCGGCACGGCGATTTGCGGCGGCTCGGCCGTGGCGGCCGTCAGTTCGGTGATCGGCGCGTCGGAAGCTGAAATCGCGGTGTCCATCGGGACGATTTTCCTGCTGAACGCGGTCGCGCTCTACGCCTTTCCCCTCGTCGGCCATCTCCTGCACCTGAGTCCGAGCCAGTTCGGACTCTGGGCGGGCGTCGCAATCCACGACATTTCATCGGTCGTCGGCGCCGGGCTGACTTATGGCCGGGGTTCGCTCCCGACCGCGCTCGCCGTCAAGCTGTCGCGCACGCTCTGGATCGTGCCGGTGACCCTGGCGATCGCCCTGCGCGCCCGCCGGCGCGCCGGGGCCGAAGGCGCTTCCCGGCCCCGGGGCTTTTCCGTCCCGGTCCCGGCGTTCATCGTCTTCTTTCTCCTGGCGTCGCTGCTGCGCAGCTATGTCCCCGGCATGGAGGGGTGGGCGCCGCTGCTCTCCGCCATCGCCCGCCACGGCATGGTCCTGGTCCTCTTCCTGATTGGAACCTCCCTGTCGGCGCACGCCCTGCGCGTCGTCGGCTGGCGCACCGCGGCGGCCGGTCTGGCTCTATGGCTCTTCGTGAGCGCCGGCTCGCTGGGGGCGATCATCGGGTTTCGGCTCCGGCCGTGAGCCCGGGCGGGACGCCGCCTCCACTCCTGCAGACCAGTTTCGCGGCTGGGCCCTCGGCGCCCTTGCGAATCATGCCGACCTCAGCTTCCCTTGATGGGACCGGGGACACAAAAAAGGAAATACCATGAATCAAGAGCAACTGATCAAGATGAAGACGCAGCCCGGATTTGTCGCCGCGCTCGACCAAAGCGGAGGCAGCACGCCCAAGGCGCTGGCCGATTACGGGATCCCGCAGAACGCGTGGTCGAACGAGGAGGAGATGTTCGCCCTGGTGCACCAGATGCGCACGCGGGTCATCACCAGCCCCGGCTTCACCGGCGAGCGGATCCTCGGCGCCATCCTCTTCGAGGGGACGATGAACCGGGACATCGCCGGCCAGCCCTCGGCGGATTACCTGTGGAACGTGAAGCGCGTCGTGCCTTTCCTCAAGGTGGACAAGGGGCTGGCGGAGGAGAAAAGCGGCGTGCGGCTGATGAAGCCGATGCCCCAGCTGGGGACGCTGCTTGCCACCGCCAAGGCCAAGCGGATCTTCGGCACCAAGATGCGCTCGGTCATCAGCCAGGCCAACGCAGCTGGCATCAAGGAGATCGTCCGGCAGCAATTCGAGGTGGCGGCGCAGATCATCGCGGCGGACCTGGTGCCGATCGTCGAGCCGGAGGTGGACATCCACTGCCCGGAAAAGGCGAAAGCCGAAGAGCTGCTGCATGCGGCCCTGAAGGAGAAGCTCGACCAGCTCCCGGCCGGGCAGGTGGTTTTTCTCAAGCTGACCCTGCCGGAGCGCGACGACCTGTACGCGGACTTCGTCCAGCACCCCCGTGTCGCCCGCGTGCTGGCGCTGTCCGGGGGCTACTCGCGGGAGGAAGCGGACCGGAGGCTGCGCCGCAACCACGGCGTGGTCGCAAGCTTCTCGCGCGCCCTGCTGGAAGGCCTCTCGGCGCGCCAGACCGACGCGGAGTTCAACGCCATGCTCGGCGCCGCGATTCAGGGCATCTACGACGCGTCAGTGGCGAAGTGAGCCGGGGCCGGGGCGGCCTTGGCCGCCCCGGTGCGGCTTCACGCCGTCCATTTCCAGTTTCGCACTTCAGGCAGGTCCTCGCCGTGCTCGCAGATGTAGCGGCGGTGCTCGACCAGCTTGTCCTGCAGTTTCTGCTTCAGGTAGACGCCCCGCGAGGCGAGGGCGGGCAGCCGGTCGATCACGTCCTGCACCAGGTGAAAGCGGTCGAGATCGTTGAGCACCGCCATGTCGAAGGGCGTTGTGATCGTCCCCTCCTCCTTGTAGCCGCGCACGTGAATGTTCTGGTGGTTGGTCCGCCGGTAGGTGAGCCGGTGAATCAGCCAGGGATAGCCGTGGTAGGC
>DASRSH010000197.1:0-2453 GCA_035656575.1 Opitutaceae bacterium | reverse complement strand
CTGTAGAAGGTGGCGGCGCCGTGTGCGGAGCTGACGAGGGCGCCGACGACGCGCTGCAGGTGGATGCGCATGGCGGTGTCGTTCACGGTGGGCTGCAGCAGCTTGGCGGAGACGCCGATCTGTTCCTCGGTGCCTTCCCGGATGCCGTCGAAATCGACCGGATCGAGGCCGAAGCTGGTGCTGATTTTCTCGGCCTGGACGGCGGAGGGGGCGAGGCGCGCGACGAGCTCGAGGGTGATTGCCTGGCGGGCCTGCGGGTCGCGGACGGGCTTGGGAGCGGATTTCTGAGCGTTCTTGAAGGCCATCTTCTGGATCTCTCTACAAAAACCGGGGGATCGCGGGCCCGATGCCTGCTCTTCCGCCTCGGTGCGGTTCGTCCAGGCCGGGCACAGGCGCGGGCTGCATCCCCTGAGGGACGGCAGTGGTGCGGGAGCGCAGCGACCCGGTGCCGTCCGGAACCGAAGGCGCTTCGCCCGTCACGACAGGCGCGCTTGCGCGCCTGGACGGCGAAGCGGGGGTTGCGGCCTGCGGCGCCCGGCCTAGAACCCGCACCCATCGAGGCGGTGAGCAGGGCAGAGGGCTGTGATCCAGCCCGAGCTGTGGAGAGAGCCGGGGGGTGGCCGCAAAGGGCGCGCACCAGAGAGCAAGCGCTTCCTAGCCTGCCCGGGCCGCGCAGGCCTGCACGTCCACCCGGTAGCCGTCGCACCGGCTCGCCCAAACGCCAGTCGAGAGAGTCGGCCCTGGCTCGGCCGGCCGGGCGATTCACGAGCGGGGCATCCGGGAAGGGATGGAGGGCGGATCGACCTGGCGCGGCTGCCGCCCGCCGTGAAGGGCGCTGCCGCGTTTCTCCGGCGGCGATCGCCGGCATCGTCCGGCCCCGCCGGCGCTGCCTCATATCGCCAAGGTCAGGCTCGCCGCGCCCGACACCTGCTTCGCCGAAAGGACCGCCGGCGGAACCGGGGCGGTGCTGGCGCACAGGAAGGCCACTGGGATGCCGGGTGCCCCCAATGCGCTCGGCCGCCGGGCCCCTCAAGCGCGCTACCGGCGGTAGCGACTCCCGCAGAGCGGAGCGGCGACCGGGAGCCTACGTGGCCCCTGCCCTATCTCCAACATGTCGGTGCGGGCTGCCCTGCCGGGTGGCGCCGTAGCTGAGATGTCGGGGGGCCGATCGGCCCCCGCCTCAACGCGGAGATGGCGACAGGCCGCCGGCCAGGGAATGCCGGCACGGCCGCGCGCCGTGCCGGTGGGACTGGCGCTCGCGCCGGTCAGGCGCTCCGGCGCGGCCGGGGGCGGCGGTGATTGTCGTTCGCCGGTTTTCCGAGGTCCGCCTTGTAGCCGACTTCCATCTTGAGGAAGGGCGGGACGGCAACGGTGATGGTACAGGTGAACGCTGCTTTCCGGGTCAGGCGGTTGTACAGCCTGTGGAAGGCGCGGGCCACGCGGCGGCTCAGATTGGCGAGTGCTTTAATGGTCGTGGTCATGATCGGCTCCTTTGGGTGAACTGCGAATTGCGGAGGCGATCGACGGGACGGTTGAGCGGGAGGCACCCGAAGGGGCGGAACGAAGAGGAGCACTCGCAGAGTTGCCGCCCGCGAGCCTGCCCGTAGCCTCCGGCAATAGAATTCGCAGGGCATCCCAAGGGGCTGATCGGGACCTGCAGCACCTCGTCAAACTGAGCTGCCGCGTTGCCGGTCGAAAGACTTCATCAACGGCCTGATTCGGCAAGCAATATTAACCTAAGTACAACATTTTGTCGTTGCAATCCGACCCTTCCGCAAGATATAGTGTCAAGGACTACAAAGGAGGACTTCGGAATGGCGACCGATCTCTTGCCAGGCACGCGCAATGTGCTCCGGTTTCCGACCGAAGAGTGTGCCCGGCCGACGCTGGAGCTGATGCGTAATCTGGCGCCCGATCTGCGGAGCGTGGACATGCTCTCGGCGGCCTATGGACTCGAGCTTCCCGCCGCTGACTTCCGGGATCGCGTGGACGGCGAGGCGGCTGAGCACATCGTCAACAGCGTCGAGCCTCGGCCGGGCACGCAGCGCACCGCGCATCTGCACGCGCTGCTGGAGCCTGTCGTGGTGGCGGCGGTCGACGCCGCCCGTGCTTCGCTGCGGGCTTGGAGTCTGGTCGGCGAAGGCCGGCGCCAGCTGGCCCAAGCGAAACGCGAAGGCGGCTTCTGGCTGGATGGGCTGGCGGAACGGCTGGATGCGCAGGAGCTGCAGGCGGCCGAGGCGACCATCGAGGCCCATCTTCGGGCTGAGGAGGCCGAGGGCGTCGCGCGGGCGGTCAGCCTCGCGCGGAGCGGCGAGGCCTGGACGCCGCGCAGCACGCATGCCGACATGGACGCACTGCTGCAATCGGAGATCGCCTCGCGCGCGGCGATGTAGAAGCCGCACGCCATTCGCAGCTTTGAGTGCGAAGACCTCCCACTGTCATTGACGGTGCGG
>DASRSH010000196.1:0-9594 GCA_035656575.1 Opitutaceae bacterium | reverse complement strand
GGAGGCGACCGAGGACGGCCGGGCGCTCGCCTGGCACTTCATCGGCAACACGCTCACCACCGTGGTGACCGTGCCCGCCGGCCCGGTGGACGCCCGCCGCGAGATCATCATCCGCCGCGCGCCGGGTACGACCGCGCGGCGCGACGAGCTGGACGGATTCGCCGGCCGCATGGCCCGCTACCGCGAGGTTTATGATGCCCTGACCCAGGGCTGGCCGGAAGCGCACTCGCCCGACGTGGTCACCGACGCCATGCAGACCGGCGACCGCATCGGCTACCACCCCGAACGGATCGATGCCGAATTGGCCCATTTGAAAGCCATTGCGCCCGGCGTCCTCGGCGCGGCCCAGGCGATGGCCGGCTCCAACGCGGCGCTGCGCCGGCGCGTCACGCTGCTGCTGGGCGACGTTCACTCGCCGTAGAAAGCGAGGGCCAGCGAGCGCCGATGGTCGGCGGCGCGGTGCTCCCACAGATACAGGCCCTGCCACGTGCCGAGGCGCAGCGAGCCGTCCGCGAATGGAATGGAGATCGAGGATTGGGTCAGCACCGAGCGGATGTGGCTGGGCATGTCGTCCGGCCCTTCGAGCGAGTGCTCGTAGCGGCCGGGCGGCACCAGCCGCTCCATGAAGCGCTGCAGATCGCGGCGCGCGTCCGGGCTCGCATTTTCCATCAGGGTTAGGCTACAGCTCGTATGCCGGCAAAAGACGGTCGCGACGCCCGACTTCAATCCCGCGGCGCGCAGCTCGCGCTCGACCAGCCGCGTGATCTCGTAAAAGCCGGCCCCCTGGGTCGCGACGGTCACTTCGCTATGGTGGATGGGCATGCGTCGGGCGTATTGACACTCTGGAGCTGCGGCCGAAGCGCCGCGGGCGGGGACAGCGCGCGAAGCAGCCCCTGCGCCAGCAAGTGCTCGACCAGGCTTTGCAGGGACCGCTGCCCGGCGGCCAGGTGCGCTTCGATCAGGGGCAGCGCGGCCACGGGGTACACGGCGGCCAAGGGCTCGTAGCGGCCGTCCAGCGTCGCCACGCCGCCCTCCGGCGCCGCGGACAGCAGCCAGCGAAACCATGCGGCGGTGGTGAACGGCATGTCGACGGCGAGGGCGATCAGGCCGTCCGCTCCCGCCGCCTGGGCCTGGGCGAGCGCGGCTTCCAGGCCGGCGAGGGGACCTTGGCCCACGCGCAGGTCGCGCCAGCAGGGGGCGCCGAGGTCGGGCTGGCCGGGCTGGCGGACGAGGGCGGCGGGGGCGGCGCCGCAGGACTCCAGCACGCGGAGCTGCCGGCGCCACAGCGGTTCGCCGTTCCACACCAGCATGGCCTTGTCGCGGCCCATCCGCCGGGACTGCCCCCCGGCCAGCACGGCGCCGGCCAGCTTCATGCCGAGGCGCGAACGTCGACGGGCGCCGCCCGCAGCCGGCCGGCGGTCAGCACGGCCGCCCGCAATCCGCCCGCCCGCCAGGCGTTCAGCGCATCCAGGGTCCCGGGAGCGAAGGCCTGATCCATCCAGAAGCACGGCTTGCAGTATTCGAGGCCGCGGAAACGCAGGCCCTGCAGCTCGAACTCCTGGCCGACGAGAGCGTTCAGGTCGGCGCCGCGCACGAGGAGGTTGCGGCGGAAGACCTCGGGGCCGGCGTTTCCGTGGGGCGCCAGCTCGCGGCGGAGCCGCAGCCACGTTTCCTCGGCAAAGAAGGTCACCTGGCGCTTGAAGCGGTCGCCGGGAATTCCCCCGCCCGGGGCCAGATCGGCGGCGGACAGCTCCTCGACGGGAGTGGTGCCGGCCGGCTTCCCGAAGTGGCCGAAATAGATGTGACGGGCCGAGCGAAAGATCTTAAGCAGTTCCATGGCCGTCCAGGCGCGCCGCACCCGTGTAGAGGGTGAACCGCCCATCGCGGGTGAAGCCGAGCAGGGTCTGGCCCGCCTCGGTGGCCAGCCGCAGCGCCAGCGATGACGGGGCTCCCACCGCCACGATGACGGGAATGCCCGCCGCCGCCGCCTTCTGGACCAGTTCGAAGCTCGCGCGGCCGCTGAGCACGAGAGCGTGGCCCCCGAAAGGGGGGCTCCCCTGCGCCAGGGCCGCGCCGACCACCTTGTCGACGGCATTGTGCCGGCCCACATCCTCGCGCACGAATGCGATCTCGCCGGCGGCGGTGGCCAGGCCGGCTCCGTGCGAACCGCCGGTGGCTGCGAACAGCGGCTGGGCGTCGCGCAGGCGCTCGGGCAGCGCCGAGAGCACTTCGGCCTGCCAGCGCGCGCCGCCGGCCGTGACAGCGGACGCGCGCAGCCCTTCCAGGCTGGGCCGGCCGCACAGGCCGCAGGCCGACGAGGTGAGCAGGCTGCGGCTCACCCGTTCGAGGTTTTCGCGCGGCGCGGCCCGCAGGGTGGCCGTCAGCGTCGCGATGGCTTCGCCGCGGCTGTTGCGCTCCGCGGCGGCGAAAGACACGACGTCGCCGCGTTCGGCAATCAGGCCCTCGGCGAATAAAAACCCCGCGGCCAAGTCCTCGTCCGCCCCCGGTGTGCGCATGGTCGTCGCGATGAGCCGGCGCACGGCCGTGCCGCCGCGCGCATACGCGATTTCAAGCGCGAGCGGCTCCTCCAGGGCCAGCGGTTCGCGGACCGTCCGGAGGACTCCGGACGACCATTGCACGGCGGGGGTTTCCAGCACACCCGGATCGGAGGCCAGCATGACCTTCAAGCCTACCGGATCCGGGATTGTTTTCAACCCGGCTTTGGCTCGGCGGCTTCCGCGCGCACGTCGGGCAGGAAGGCCGTCAGCAGGCCGAGCAGCGGCAGGTATGAGCACAGCGCATAGACATGCGCGATGCTGGTATGGTCGGCGACGCTGCCCAGCACGGCGGAGCCGATGCCGGCCACGCCGAAGGCGAAGCCAAAGAACAGGCCCGCCACCGTGCCGACCCGGCCCGGAACCAATTCCTGCGCATAGACGATGATCGCGGGAAAGGCCGAGGCCAGGACAACCCCGATGACGACGGTGAGGGCGATCGTGGCGGTGAGGCCGACATGCGGCAGGGCGAGGGTGAAGGGGGCGACGCCCAGAATGGACGTCCAGATGACGCGCTTGCGCCCGATGCGGTCGCCGATGGGGCCCCCGATGATCGTTCCGGCGGCCACGGAGAAGAGGAAGACGAACAGGCAGATCTGGGAGCTTTGGACGCTGACGCCGAAGCGCGAGATCAGGTAGAAGGTGTAGTAGCTGGTGAGGCTGCTGAGATAGAAGTATTTCGAGAAGACCAGCACCAGCAGGAGGGTCAGCGACCAGGCGACCTTGCCGGGCGACAGGTCCCGATGGATCGCTGGAGCGGTGCGGGCGCGCTGCGTCCAGCCGGCGGCCAGGATGCGCGCGTACCATCCTCCCAGCCGGGATAGGACGACGATGCCGATCAGGGCGAGGGCGGAAAACCACAGGATCGAGCGCTGGCCGCGGGGCTGGACGATCGCCGCGGCGAGCAGCGGCCCGATCGAGGATCCCAGATTCCCGCCGACCTGGAAGACGGACTGCGCGAGTCCATGGCGGCCGCCCGAGGCGATCTTGGCCATGCGCGAAGCCTCGGGATGAAACACGGATGAGCCGACGCCGATCAGGCCGGCGGCGGCGAGGACCAGCGGGTAGTCGCCGGCCCGGGCGAGCAGCACGAGCCCGGCCAGGCTCGCGCCCATCCCCAGCGCGAGCGAATAGGGGCGGGGCCGGCGATCCGTGTAATACCCGACCACCGGCTGGAGCAGGGAGGCCGTCGCCTGGAACGTCAGCGTGATCAGGCCCACCTGCGTGAAGCTGAGGGCATAGGACTGCTTCAGCAGCGGGTAGATGGCCGGCAGGAGCGACTGCAGCGTGTCGTTGAGCAGGTGCGACACGCTGAGAGCGATGAGGACCGGCATGACCGTGGAGCTGGCGGACGCCGCCCCGGTCGCCAGACGGACGCGATCCGTCGTCATCGGATCGGCGCCATCAAACCTTCCCGCTGGTCATAGAGCCGGGCGGGATCGAGGCCGTCCAGGATCAGCACGCCCTGCACCGAGGAGACGAAGGCGCGGTCGCTCCAGGTCCAGACCACGCGTCCGTCCCCGTCGAACTCCACCAGCTGCTCGCCCTCGTCGTTGTGGCCGGCGTGGTGCCCCTGCCAGTTGGCCGCCACGAGGTGTCCGTTGGGCAGGAGCTGGAACAGGCCGTAGAAGTGGGGATGGATCTCGGGCGCGACCTGGTCCGGCGCGCCGAAGCGGCGCAGGATTTCGCCCGCGGGGCCGAGGACAACCATGAACGCGCCGTAGCCGCCGGACATGATCATGCGCCCGTCGGCCAGCCGCACGCCCTCCCAGGCGTGCCGGAATCCAGGCACCGGATACTCGTGAATCCAATTGCCCCGGCCGTCCGCCTCCTTGAATTCCGTGTTGCAGGCGCAGAGGAAGGTGCCGGCGGCGGTCTCGCGGATGATCCGCAGATAGTCGCCGACGTAGGTGGCGCGCGCGACCGCGCGCCCGGCCGCGTCGTATTCGACGAAGAGCACGTGGCGGCCGGCGGGATCGCCCACCGCCTCGTGGCCGCGGTTGAGCTTTTTCCCGTCGAAATCGACCCCCGCGATCAGCAGGTGCCCGTTGGCCAGCCGGCGGACCGAGGAGACATCGTGAAAGCGCGCGACGTCCGTCAGCCGCCGGCCCGAGGCGATGTCGTATTCGCAGTAGCCCTCGTCGTGGCTGATGAGCAGGCGGCCTTGCCCTTCCAGCTGCATGTCGCGGGGCAGCGGATGGCCGATGTGCACCAGCCAGTTTCGCGCCGGCTGCGCCTGGTCGACGTGCATGAGGTCGCCGAGGCCCTCGTCGAGCGCGAGAAAGTCGTGCCGGATCGGGGCGCCGGCCGCGCCGGCGGCCAGCGCGAGCAGGCCCGCGCACAGGCGCAGCCTCATGCGGACGGGACGGCCCGGCCGCGCTTGAAATCGGCGCGCACGATCCAGATCAGGTACGCCAGGACCGCCGCGGTGATGGGCACGGAAAAGACATGGAACGGCGTGATCTTGCGATGGATCGCCTCCCAGACCAGCCGTGCGGATTCGTAAACGAAGAAGAAGGGGGTGACGACGAGCAGGAGGTATTTGGCCCACGCCTGGTTGAACCACAATCCGATCCCTTCGGCGATCTGATCCGCCGCGAAGATCAGGGACCAGGCCCCGATGCCGCGCAGCCGGCCCGGCGGCAGGGTCGAGACCTTCACCAGGACGAGGTGCAGCAGGCGGTTCTCCGGGTCGATGCTCAGCCGGCGGGCCCACTCGCGGGCGGCGTCCGCCAAGTTGCGGTCGAGCAGCCGGAAGCTGCCGAAAGCCACCGCCAGCAAGAGCACGGCCTTGAGCAGCTTGACCACGGCGATGACGCGCAGGCCGGGGTGTTCAGGGCGTGGTTTGGCGTCCGCCATCGCCTTCACAATGAAACACCCGGGGGCCGAATCAAGCAGGGCACGGATTTAAACTAGTTTTCCCCCGCGGCGCGGCGGGCCAGCTCCAGGTTGCGCCTCGCATCGGGATAGTCCGGCCGCAGGCGCAGGGCCGCCTCGTAATGGGGAATGGCGTCCTGCGGCCGGCCCTGCCGCGCCAGCACGGCGCCGAGATCGTTCTCCGCCTCCGGAAAATCCGGCTGCAGCCGGATGGCTTCCTCCAGCGCGCGGCGGGCCGCGTCCAGATTGCGGACGGCGATGAGCACCCGGCCGTAGTTGGCCCAGGCGATGGCGAGCTTGGGATCGGTGTGGATGGCGGCGTTCAGGAGCCGCCCCGCCGAACGCGTATCGCCCGCGTTGATCGCCGCGGCGCCCGCGTCATTTTCGGTCTCGGCCAATTCCCGCCGCGCCAGAGGAAAATCCGGCTCGAGCTGGAGGGCGCGGGTCAGGTCGTCCATCGCCGGCTGCAGGCGGCCCAGCCCGTGAAGGGCGACGCCCCGGTTGAGCAGGGTGACGGGAGCGTTGGGCCAGGCGCGCAACGACGCATCGAGGTAGGGCACCGCCTCGGCGAAGCGGTGGGCATCGACCAGCAGGGTGGCGAGATTGTTTTCGGCCATCCAGGCGCCCGGGTTGCGGGCGATAATCGTGCGGTAGAATACGTCGACATCGCGGTAGGTCCGGCACTCCTCGGCGGCGCGGACGCCCAGGGCGGCGAGGAGCCCGACGGCCGCGGCCCCGCCCGCCGCGGCCGGCAGCGCACGGAAGGCCCGCACGAGCAGCCAGGCCGCGGCGGCGAAAACCGGCAGCGCCGAGACGTAGTTCCAGTGGTCGGCGACGTACGAATAGATGAAGGCGTAAACGTTGAAAAAGCCGAGGGTCGGAAACAGGCCGCCGACAAAGAGCAGCCAGGTCGCGAGCGGGCCGAGCCAGCCGCGCCGGACGGCAAGGACGACGCCTCCGGCGCTCACGCCGAGCGTCATGGCCAGGTACAGCCACCATTCGGCCGCGGCCGGGCGCACCTCCCAATGAGGATAGATGAAGACCAGATGGGCGGGCCACAGGAGCTTGCCGAGGTAGAACCAGGGGATGCGGGCCGCCAGGAGCGCGCGTTGGAGGAACGAAAGCGAGAAGCCGCTGCCGCTGGCGCCGACGTACGTGCGCTCCACCCACCCGGAGAAGAGGCCGGCGGCGGCCCCCAAAACCAGCCAGGGGCCAAGCCGGAGCCAATGGTTGAACCCCGATCCGCCTTTGGGCGCTGGAGCCAGCGGTTCGCGCGTCCACCAGAGCAGCACCAGCAGAGCGGCGGGCAGCGTCGCCGTGACGGTCTTGCTCAGCAAGGCGCAGACGAACCAGGCCAGCCCGATCCCATACCCCCGGCGGCGCCCCTCCCATGCGAATTGCAGGTAGGCCCGGGCCGCGAGCAGGTAGAACACGAGCGAAAGGGTGTTCTTTTGCTCGGAGATCCAGGCCACCGATTCGACCATCACGGGGTGGACGGCGAACAACGCTGCCGCCAGCCAGGGCGCCGCGCTCTGCCAGGTGCCTGCAGCCGGCGGCGCCTTCCCCGCCCCGTCCACCCGCGCGAACACCCGGCTCAGAACCAGCCAGAAGAGCAGCGCGCTCAGGGAGTGGAGGGCCACATTGACCAGGTGATACCCGAGGGGAGCGCCGTGCCAGAGCCGGTGCTCCAGCCAAAAGGCGCTGTGGAGCAGCGGATAGTACTGCTCGGTCGCCCCCGGCTGGGACCAGATGCGCCAGAGCCCCGCCAGGGAGCGCAACGGCGGGCGAGTGACGTAATCAGCGTCGTTCCAGACATAGCCGGCCTGCCACACCGGCCAGTACGCCAGCCACGTCAGCCCCACCAGGGACAGCCCCGCGAGCCGCTTCACAGCAGCGGCGAAAGCGGCCGCAACGCCGCTTCGAAAAACTTGCGGCGGAAGGGGCGCCGGTTGAAGGCGCCCACGTCGATCTCCTGGCAGAGGGCGAAGTCCTCCTCGAAGATCCGCGTGAGCACGGCGTTCTGGTCGGGGGAATGGAACAGCAGGTTCAGTTCGAAATTCAGCCGCATCGAGCGATAATCCAGGTTGGCCGATCCTACCATGCCCCAGCGCTCGTCGGCGATGGCGATTTTGGCGTGGTTCACGCCGGCGGAGTATTCAAAGATGCGCACGCCCATCGCGAGCAGCTGGCTGTAGTAGGAGCGGCCGACCGTCACGAGATAGGGGTGGTCGGTCTTTTCCGACACGAGCAGACGCACGTCGACGCCCCGGGCCGCGGCCAGTTCCAGGGCGTTGAGCAGCGTGTCGTCCGGCACGAAGTAGCCCGTGGCGATCCAGGCCCGGTGCGCGGCGAGGTTGAGCAGGCTGATGAATGACTTGCTGATCGGCTCGTTGCGGCAATCCGGCCCGCCCAGGACGACATGCATCGGGAAGCGCGCTCCGCGCGCGACGGGGAAGTACTCCGCGGACTGCAGCCGCTCCTCGGTCGCGAAATACCAGTCGTCGGCAAAGACCGCCTGAAGCTGCCCCGCCACGGAGCCCGTGACCTCCGCCTGCACGTCGCGCCAATGCCCCAGCGCGGGATTGAGCCCCTCGTAGTCGCAGCCGATGTTCATGCCCCCCACAAAGGCCCAAGATCCGTCGATGATCTGGATCTTGCGATGATTCCGCAGATTCAGGAAGAAACGGTGGCGGCGGGGGTCGAGGCTCTGAAACCAGGAGAAGCGGCCGCCGGCCGCCCGGAAATCGGCCAGCAGGTCCTCATCGAAGGCGCGCGAGCCCATCTCGTCCAGCATCAGCCGCACCTCGACGCCGCGCCGGGCCGCCTGCGTCAGCTCGTCCAGAAAGCGCCGGCCGCAGGCGTCGGGCTCCCAGATGTAGAACTCCAGGTGAATGTGGTGCCGCGCGCCGGCGATGCGCTCCTGCAGGGCGGGGTAGAATTCGTCGCTGTTGTGCAGGATGCGGAGCGTTTCGGCCGAAGAGATCGGCAGCCGGTGGATGCACGAGAGCAGCTGGAGGAAGTCCTGGTCGCCGCGGGGCAGGCTCCCCACGAGGGCGGCCGTGGCGGCGTCGGTGGATGTGGGGGACTGGCGCAGCGAGCGCGCGGAGAATTGCCGCCTGCGCTTGAGCCGCTTGCGTTTCAGCCGGTCGGTTCCGATCGCGATATAGGCCAGCGTCCCCAGGTACGGAATGAAAAGGATGGCCCATAGCCAGGCCAAGGTGGCCTGGGGGCGCTTCTTCTGGAGCAATAGGTGGGGAATCGCTGTCCAACCGGTAAAGTAAAGCAGGAGGCAGAAGGTTTTCACGGCTGGACTGCTTTTTCGACTATATTGATACCCATGAAGTTCCGAAACGATTTGCGGGGCCGAACGGCGCTGGTTACCGGCGGCAGTTCGGGCATCGGCGAAGCCATCGCCCGATATCTGGCCCAAGCCGGAGCCAAGGTGGCCATCAATTGCGTCAGCCACTTGGGCGACGCCCGCAAAGTCGCCGCCCAACTGGGGCCGCATTGTTTCGCGGTTCAGGCCGATGTGTCGGATTCCGACGCGGTCGAGGCGATGTTCCGAAAGATCGACCGCCGGTGGGGGCATCTCGATATCCTGGTCAACAACGCCGGCATTGACGGCAAGCGGGCGCTGGCCTGGGAAGGCGATGAAAAGAGCTGGGAAGGGGTGATCGGCGTGAATCTCTTCGGCGCTTATTACTGCGCCCGCCGGGCCCTGCAGCGGATGGTGCCCCGCGGAAAGGGTGTGATCATCAACATCACGTCGGTGCACGAGGAAATCGCCTGGTCCGGCTACAGCGCCTACACCGTCAGCAAGGCCGGCGCATCGATGCTGACCAAGACCCTGGCGCAGGAAGCCGCTCCGCACGGCGTCCGCGTCCTGGCCGTGGCCCCGGGGGCCATCCGCACGCCGATCAACGCGTCGGTGTGGCAAGACCCGGCGGGGCTGAAGGACCTGCTGAAGAAAATCCCGCTGCAGCGCATGGGAGACCCGGAGGATATCGCGTCGGTGGTCGCCTTCCTCGCTTCCGATGGGGCGGCGTATGTCACGGCCCGCACGGTTTTTGTCGACGGAGGGATGACCGACTACCCCGATTTCGCGCACGGCGGCTAGCCGCGTCCTCCCGCGGAACCTGCCGCCGCCCCGCGCGCACCATGG
>DASRSH010000195.1:0-3255 GCA_035656575.1 Opitutaceae bacterium | reverse complement strand
TCCGTCCCAATCCCGCCCCCGAACAGGCGCCCGACCATTCGGAATCCCATGTGGACATGGGCGGCTACAACCCGATTCTCGGCCTTTCCTACGGCGAAATCGCCGCCCGCAGCCGCTCGATGCATCGCTCGCAGGGCTTCGGCAGCCTGCCCTCCCGGGGGGCGCGCTACGCCTATTTCAAGCTGCTGGCCGGAAGTCCGGCGGCGGAGGACCCGTTCGACGGCATCGACACGACCTGGGCGCGTTATCCCGGGGGCGCTGAAATCGGCCGGGAAGTGGCGGCCATCATCGAGCGCTTCGCACCGGCCCATCCCGAAAGGAGCGTGCCGGCCCTCTTCGCGCTGCGCGACCGGATCGACCAACTGCCCGGGGCAAAGTCCGATCCGCTCCTCAGGGACAAGCGGGCGGACGTCGATCGGCTGATCCAAGGGTGCCTTGGCCTTTTCGTGGAGACCACGACCCCGGGCGCCGAAGCCATCGCCGGACAATCCGTGACCGTCGACACCGCGGCGATTCGGCGCACGGCCACGGCGGTGCTGTGGCGGGGCCAGCCGCTGCCGCCCGACCAAACCGTGACCACGGCGGCCGAGGGCCCGGCGCCCCAGCGTCTGACGCAGCCCTATTGGCTCGTCGCGGAGGAATCGCCCGGGATGTTTCACGTGCCGCCCGCCCTGGCCGATGAGATCGGACGCCCCACGTCGCCGCCGGCCATCACGCGCGAGAACACGTTTTCGGTGGACGGCCACGATCTGACGATCGCGACCGTGGTCGAGCACGTCGTCGCCCAGCCCGATCGCGGGGAAGTCCGCACCCCCCTTCAGATCGTGCCTCCGGTTTCGTTGCACTTCGTGCAACCGGTGGCGCTGCTGCGGCCGGGGGCGACGGCCGAGGTTCTCATTCGGGTGACGCCCAACGCGGCCTCGGCTTCGGGCACGCTCCGGCTCAAGGTGGAAGCGGCGTCCTCGCCGCTTTCCGCGGCCGGGAGCGGCGGGGACGCCGCTTCCACTTGGACCATTCGCCCCGCCGAACGGACGTTCAACCTGTCCGGGCCGGAAACCTTCCGCTTCGCCCTCACCGCCCCGGGGGAGCCGCGCATCGGGCGAATCAGCGCCGAAGCGGCGGTCGACGGCCGCTCCTGCACGACCGACCGCATTCTCATCCGGTATCCGCACATCCCCAATGAGCTGCTTCAGCCCCAGGCCGAAGTTCGCGCCCTCAGTCTCGACCTCAAGGTGACGGCCCGTCGCGTGGGCTATGTCGGCGGAGCCGGTGACTCCATTGCCGACAGCCTGTTCCTCATGGGCTGCGAGGTCGTGGTGCTGCGTCCCGCCGACCTGACGGCCGACAACCTCCGGGGTTTGGATGCGGTCGTTCTCGGCATCCGCGCCTTCAATGTGCATCCGGAATTGGCCGCCCATTTCGATGCGCTGCTCGCGTACGTCCATGGCGGGGGCACGGTCGTTGCCCTCTACAATACCCCCAACCAGCTCGGCACTCATCGGCTGGGCCCGTACCCGCTGACGCTGGACCGGGACCTGCCGGCCCATCGGATCACGAACGAGGCGTCGCCGATGACGTTTCTCGCGCCCGACAGCCCGGTGCTCAACACCCCCAATAGGATCGCCGTTTCGGATTTTGAGGGCTGGGTGCAGGAGCGCGGCCTGAACTTCCCGGCCACCTGGGATCCGCGCTATCAGACGATCCTTTCCTCGCATGACCCGGGCGAGGGGCCGCAAACCAGCGGCCTGCTGGTCGCGCGCTACGGCCAGGGCTGGTACGTGTACACCGGCCTCTCCTTCTTCCGCCAGCTTCCCGCCGGCGTGCCCGGCGCCTATCGCCTCTTCGCGAACCTGATCTCGCTCGGCTCGCATTAACGCGCTCGATTACATCGTCCTGCTGGCGACGCTGCTGGGGATCGCGGCTTACGGCATCGTCCTGACGCGGGGGCGCCGCACGCTTTCCGGCTACCTGCGCGGCGAGGCGCCGTCCTCGTGGCTGACCATCGGCCTGTCGGTCATGGCCACCCAGGCGAGCGCGATCACGTTCCTCTCCACGCCGGGCCAGGGCTTCGCGGGCGGCCTGAGCTTCGTGCAGAATTATTTCGGCCAGCCCTTCGCCCTGCTGGTCGTCGCCGCGGTGTTTCTGCCCCTTTTCCGGCGGCTCAACGTGTACACGGCCTACGAGTACCTGGGCCGGCGCTTCGACCGCAAGACCCGGCTGCTCGCCGCCGGCGTCTTCCTGCTGCAGCGAGGAGTCGGCGCCGGCCTCACGGTGTACGCTCCGGCCATCGTGCTCTCGGCGGTGTTCGGGTGGCGCCTGGACGCGACCATCCTGGCCAGCGGCCTGGTCGTGATCGCCTACACGAGCATCGGGGGATTCGACGCGGTCAGCATCACCCAAAAGTACCAGATGGGCCTCATCTTCCTCGGCATGGCTGCCGCCTTCGGCATCGCGGCCGCCAAGGTGCTCCATCAGGTGGGGGCGTCCGACGCCTACGCCGTCGCGGGCGCCATGGGCAGAATCAATCCCATCGACTGGTCGCTGGACTACCACCGGCGCTACACCGTCTGGTCCGGCCTGATCGGCGGGTTTTTCCTTTCGCTCTCGTACTTCGGCACGGACCAGTCCCAGGTCCAGCGCTACATCGGCAGCGGCTCGGTGGGGCAGGCGCGCCTGGGGCTGATCTTCAACGCCATCGTCAAGATCCCGATGCAGTTCGTCATCCTGCTGCTCGGCGTGCTCGTGTTCGTGTTCTACCAGTTCGCCCCGACTCCGGTCGTGTTCAACCAGACGGCGTGGCGGAACGCGCCGCCCCGGGCCGTCGCCGCGATCGGGGCGGATTTCGCGGCCGCGCGGGCGACCGAGCAGCAGGCCACGCGCGCCTGGCTCGCGGCGCGCCGCGTCGGCGCCCCCGCTCCGGCGCGCCGCGCTTTGGAGCAGGCCGCGGTCAGCGCGCATGCCCGGGTGGAACGCGTGCGGGCCGAGGCCAATGCCGTGGTCCGGGCGGCGGAGCCGCATGGAACCTCCAATGACGCCGATTATGTCTTCATCCATTTCATCGTGGAGCAACTGCCGCACGGCCTCATCGGGCTGCTGGTGGCGGTGTTCTTCGCCGCCACGCTCTCGTCCAAGTCGGCCGAACTGAACGCCCTCGGCTCCACCACCACGGTGGACATTTATCGCAACCTCGTGCGGCCCCGCGCGTCCGAAGCCCATTACGTGGCCGCCTCCAGGATTTTCACCGTGATGTGGGGT
>DASRSH010000194.1:0-10278 GCA_035656575.1 Opitutaceae bacterium | reverse complement strand
GCAGGGCGCGGGTCAGCCCGAGGTGATCGAGCTGGTGCGGGCGCAGATCGTGGGAGATTTGCCGCACCTCGGCGATGGCCTGCGCGGCCAGGTCGCGGATCGCGGCGACATGGGCGGCGGCCGCCGGGGGGAGCTCCGCCTCGGCCACCAGCTGCGCCCGGTTGCGCACCAGCAGCAGATGCTGCCCGACGCTGTCGTGCAGCTCCGAGGCGATCCGCCGGCGCTCGGCCTCCTGGGCGCCGATGAGCCGGCGCGCGAACTCCTCGCGGGCGGTGATGTTGCGCTCGGCGGCGATGATGCAGGGGACGCCGCCCAGCGTCACGCGCTCGGCGCTGATCAGCGACGTCACCCGGGCGCCGCCGCGGGTGATGCGCTGGAGGGGGAAGTCGCGCACGCTGCCCGCCCGCTCCAGCTCGGCGAGGAAGCGGGCGCGGTCCTCGGCGATGGGCCAGAAGCCGAGTTCGACGGACGTGCGCCCCACCGCCTCCGCGCGGGTGTAGCCGAAGAACCGCTCGAAGCTTTCGTTGACGTCGAGGAAGCGGCCGGTGCGCAGCTCGGTGATCGTCATGGGATCCGGGCCGGAGCGGAAGGCGCGGCGGAATTCGGCCTCCGTCCGGCGCACACGGCGGCCGGCGGCCAGCCGCGCGGCGAGGCCGTAAACGATCCCGCCGGCGCCGAGCAGGACCAGCGCGGCCGTCAGGCCGGCGGGGACCGGCGCGCCGCGAAAGCGCGCCGCCGCGTATCCGAACACAGCATACGTGGGAGGGTGCGACAGCCTCACGCAGGCAGGTTATCGCGCGGAAAGTCCGGGTGCAGTCCGAAAAGCGTCCGCCGGTGGCGCCGGCGCGCGGTAAGGAGCTGGCGCTGCGCGCACGTCGCACCCAGCCGCGGCGCGGCGAAACGGCGGGTTGGGCCCTGGCCCGAATTGCGGCGCCACCACGGCCCGGGAATGGAGGTGGCATTTTGCTCTCGTTCCGGCGCCAGGTGACGATAGGAAGAGGGACGCTTTAACCCGTGCCATTCTCGCGCTCAGCCCGCTTGGTGAACTGGTGGCTGATTTTGCCGTGGTGGCTGCGCATTGCCGTGTGCGGCACGTTCGCGCTGGTGACCTGGCATGTCGCGGGGGGAGTTCCGCCGCGGCTCGGACCCAGGCTCGTGGACATCTCCGGGTTGGAGACGCTCTGCCTGCTGACGGCGGGCATGCTGCTGGCCGCGGCGCGGCGGAGCGACGTGCCGGCGCGGATGAAAGCCGCGCTGCGGTGGCTCGCGCTCGGCATGCTGATGCAGGCGACGGGCGGGGCGCATATCCTCGGCGAACTCCTGCTGCACCCCTACGTGCATTCGGTGCGGATGCGGCAGCTGCTGTTCGGGCTGTCCTACCCGTGCACGATGATCGGGCTGATCCTGCTGCCGGGCGAGGGCGGCCGCCGGCGCCAGCGCGGGCGCGCGCTGGTCCAAGGCGCCACCTTCCTCGCGGGGGCGGGCGTGCCGATCTGGTTCTTCGCCCTCGCGCCCCAGCTGGCCCATGCGTCGGCGGCGACCTTTCTCTATATTGTCATCATGCCGGCCGGCGCCCTCATCGCGATGCTGGTCGCCAACTGGGCGGTCGAGACCCGGCCCGTTTTTCCCACCCGGGCGGCCTTTCAATTCCTGCTCACCGGCCTGGTTTTCCTCTGGCTGTCCGACCTCGTGCTCTCGATCGACCATGCGACCGGGATCATCCGGGGCGGCACCCTGCGCTGGGTGAACGCGGTCAACGGCGCCGGCTTCTGCCTCATGCTCCTCGGCGCCTGGCACGTGCGCCACGACGCGGTCGCCCCCGGGCCCCGGCGCCCGCTGGTCGAGTTCAGCCCGCTGCCGCTGGCCACCATCGTGGTCGAGGTCGGATTCATCTCCCTGATCGTGACCCTGGGCCAGCCGCAGCCCGGCGCGCTGCTCCGGCTGCTCATCGGGCTGGCGGTGTTCCTGGCCATGCTTCTCATCCGGGAGACCTTCATCATTCGCGACAGCCTCCGGCTCATGTCGAGCGAGGCGCGCCAGCAGGAGCAGGCGCGCTTCGAGGCGCTGGTGCGGCATTCGTCCGATCTCATCATGGTGGTGGACCACGACCGCCGGATCCGCTTTGCAAGCCCCGCCGCCCGGGCGATGCTGGGCCAGGCGGCCGACGCGCTGAGCGGCCGCGCCCTGCTGGAGATCGTCCATCCCGAGGACCGCAAGCGCGGCGAAGGCTTTCTGGGCGAGCTGGCCGCCAGCCCGGCCGGCACGCGCCTCCTGCGCTGGCGGCTGGCCGACGGAACCGGGGCGTACCGCGATTTCGAGACGGCGGGCAGCAATCGCCTGGCCGATGAGGCGATTGCCGGCATCGTCCTCAACTCGCGCGACATCAGCGAACGGACGGCGCTGGAGGAGCGGCTCGCCCGCGGCCAGAAAATGGAGGCCGTCGGCCGCCTGGCCGGCGGCGTCGCGCACGACTTCAACAACCTGCTGACGATCTTCCTCACCGACGCCGAGCTGGCGCTCGGCCTGCTCGACGGGGAGCACCCGGCGCGGCCCCTCGTGCAGGACATCCTGCAGGCGGCGAAGCGCGGCGCGGCCCTGACCACGCGCATGCTGGCCTTCAGCCATCCCGACCGCTTCAAGCCGCGCACCGTCTCCGCGCCCGAGCTCGTGCAGGAGGCGGCGCCGATGCTGGAGAGCATGCTGGGGGGCCGGGCCCGGCTGGTCACGCGGATCGATCCGCGCGCCGGCGGGGTGAAGGTCAATTCCGACGAATTCATCCACGCGCTGATCAACCTGGGCGCGAACGCCCGGGACGCGATGCCCGAAGGGGGCACGCTCACCGTGGCCGTCTTTCCGGCGGAGCCCGGCGAGCGCCCCGGGCATGCCTACCTTGATACGACGGACGGCCCGCACGTGGTCGTCGAAGTGAGCGACACGGGCAGCGGCATGGACGAAGCCACCCGCATGCGCGCCTTCGAGCCCTTCTTCACGACCAAGGACCGCAGCAAGGGCACGGGCCTGGGCCTCGCCTCGGTTTACGGCATGGTCAAGGCCGCCAACGGCGGCATCTCGCTGCGGACCGCGCGCGGGGCCGGCACGACGATCCAGCTGTGGCTGCCGGCGGTGCCTCTGGCGCCGGCGGCGGGCGGAAGCGCGGCGAGCCCAGCCCCGGCGGGTTCCGCGCCCACGGGGACGATCCTTCTGGTGGAGGACGAGGCGGCCCTGCGGCTGGCCTCGACCCGCATTCTTGAGCGGGCCGGCTACCGCGTGCTGGCGGCGGGCGAGAGCGGCGAGGCGGTCAAGGTTTTCGCCTCGCACCGCGAAGACATCGACCTGCTGCTGGCCGACGTCGTCATGCCCGGCCTGAGCGGGCCGCGCCTGGCCACCCATCTGCTGCGGGAGCGCCCGCAGCTCAAGGTGCTGCTCACTTCCGGCTTCACCGACCATCACCTCGCGGCCGAAAGCGAGCTGCCCGAGGGCACGCAATTCATCCCCAAGCCTTTCTCGGGCGAGCAGCTGGTCGCCCGCGTCCGCCTGGTGATGGGCGCGCCCCGGCCCGGGTAGCGGCGGCCCCTGCTACCGTCCCGGCCAGGCGGCGTTGAGCGCGATGCCCGCCAGTCCGACGGCGGCCAGGGCGCACAGGGTCCAGGTCAGCTTCCGCTTCAGCCGGGCGTCGGGAACCAGCCCGCGGACCAAGGGCAGATTGGCCAGCACGCTGGTGATCGTCGAAAGGACGACGCCGGTGCCGCCCACGGCCGCGGTGATCTCGTGGTGGGCCGCGAGCGTGGTCGCCGCGGCGATGGACGAGGCGCTCGAGAGCAGCCCGCCCGCGACCATCACAAAATAAAAGCTCGCCGACCCGAAATGCCGCTGCGCCAGCGCCCCGATGACATTGAGGGCGAGGAAGACCAGGCCGAACTGCAGCGCGGCCAGAAGCTTGAACGGCGACTGCAGCCCCAGGATCGGCTGCTGCGCGTCCGGGCCGCCGCGCCGGCGCAGGCCCAGCCACACCGCCGTGTTGGCCGCGAGCATCAGCGCGAGGGGCAGGGCCGAGTTGCGCAGCACCGCCGGGGCCAGCACCCCGGCGATGAGCCCGTTGCGGATGAGCATGGCCGCGGTGGCGAGCATGATGCCGCGGTTGACCGGCTCTTGCAGCGCTTTCCCCAGTTGGCGCAGCCGCAGGCCCAGCTCGACGATCACCTTGCGGCTGTTGATGAGGCCGCCAAAAAAGGCCGTGATCTCCATGCCCCGGGCCCCCAGCGACTTCATGAGGATGTAATTGATGAAGCCAATGCCCGCGATGATGATGACGCTGGCCCAGTTTTCCCGCGGATCGATCAGGCCCCAGCGGTCCACCGGGTGGTTGGGCAGAACGGGAAAGACGATGAAGCTGAGGATCGCGAGGAGAATGGCCGACCGCACCTCCTCGTCCGACAGCCGGATGGCGAACTTCGAGATCGGCTGCTTCCAGGCCAGCAGCGCGGCCGTGATGATGCCCGCGGCGGCGGGAGTGAACACGTGCCCCTGCCCGACGAGGATGCCGGCGAAGCCGACGATGACGAGGGCCGCGGACGTGGTCAGCCCCAGCCGCTGGGTCTGGATCAGGGAGCGATACCCCATGCCGACAGCCGCCAGCGCAAAATACCCGGTCGCGATGGCGGCGAACGTGGTGCCCATCATGCCGCCCAGGCAGCCGAGCAGGGCGGTCAGGGCGAAGGTGCGGACGCCCGTCTTCTGGTTGTGCTCGCGTTCGAGCCCGACGAGAACCCCGACGGCGACCGCCAGGGCGAGGCGCGTCAGGACCTGCGCGAACGGCCAGTGCTGGGGCACGGAGTCAAGAGGCATTGCCGGGGTCGGTCTCCGCTCCGTTTATCGCACGGAAGCCCGCCTTAGCCAAGCTGGCGTTTCAGCCGGGGCTTCAGATCGCGCCACAGCCGGCGGCTGCGGCGCAGCGAGCGGCGCTTGATCGTTTCCATCCCCGAGTTCAATTCGCGCTTGAGCGTTTTCGGCACGAGTTCCCGGGCCGGCCCTTCCATGGCCTGGGCGAGCGCCCGGCAGTCCGTGGCCCGGCCCAGGCGCCGGGTCAGGCGCTTCAGCGCCGCGGACAAATCCTCCGCGCGCCGGCCCAGCAGCGGGGCGGCCAGCGACAACTGGCAGCGCAGGACGACGGCGCGCTTGCGCCAGGCATGCGCGGCGGCGAGCGTCCGTTTGCGGTTCGCCGCGCGGGCGGCGCGGCGCAGCCGCTGAAACGAATGGCGCAGCGCCCGCCTGAGCTCGCGGTGGGAGAGGGGGCGGAAGCCGGCGGCGGCGATGTCGCGCTCCAGCTCCGCCAGCTCCTTTTGCCGCGCGGCCCACCATGCGGCGGAGCGCTCCTCCGCCGGGAACCGCCTCAGGCGGCCCTGGCGCCGCGGCTCCGCCAGGATCTCCTGCGCCAGGTCCCCGGCGATTTGGGCGTCGCGCACGGGCGCCAGTTCCCGCGCCACGTCGCGGATCGAACGGCGCAGGGTCCGGGCTCCCGGCAGCCCGGCCTCCTCCGCCAGCCGCAGCCGGGCCCGCGCAAGCTTGCACGTCTTGCGCACGCGCCGCACGCCTTCGGCGTCGCGCCGCGCGATCCGCCATTCCTGATCCGGTGCGTCCCGCATGGAACCAGCATCGGGCAAACTGCGCCGGCGGCAAAAACATTTGACATGCGGATGGCCGCGCGAAGCGATGGTGCCATGGGGGCAGCACGAACGTGAGGTGGTGGCTCGCCGCGGTTCTGCCGCCGCTGCTTTATCTCGCCGTCCTCGCCGCCACCGGCGGAATGGGCACCCCCGCGCACGGCCCGGCCGACGACTACAACCTGCTGGTCCATGGGCTCGCCAGCGGACATCTGTACCTGGACGCGCCGGTCGCGCCGGGCCTGCTGCGGCTCGCCAATCCCTACGATCCGGCGGCGCGCGCCGGCATCCCTTACCTGCACGATGCGAGCCTGTATGCGGGTCATTATTACCTTTATTTCGGCATCACGCCGGCGGCGACGGTGCTCCTGCCGTTTCACTGGCTCACGGGCCGGGACCTGCCCGTCGGCGACGCGGTGTGGCTGTTCGTCTCCGCCGAGTACCTCCTGCTGCTCGCGCTGCTGCGGCTCCTGGTGCGCCGCCACTACCCGGCCGCAAGTCCGGGAACGCTCGCGCTGGCGGCGGCCGGCCTGGCGACCGCCGGCGCGGAGCTGACGCTGCTGGCCCGGCACAGCATGTACAAGCTGGCCATCTCCTCGGGCGCGGCGTTCTTTCTCGGCGCGCTCTACGCCCTGTTCGCGGCGGAGTCCTCGCCGCGGCCGGGGCGGTGGGCCGCGGCGGCGGGACTCTGCGTGGGGCTGGCGGCGGGCGGCCGGCCCTTCTATGCGCTGGGCGCCATCCTCCTGCTCGCGCCCCTGCTGCGGCCGCCGTCGGCCGCCCGGTGGCGCCGGGTGGGCGCCGGCCTGGGCGTGTGCGCCGCGGTCGGCGCCCTGCTCGCGCTGTACAATCTGGCGCGGTTCGGGCAGGCGGCCGAATTCGGCCAAAGCTATCAGCTCAGCGCCTCGGTCGAGGCCCACGTGCGCCACTTCAGCCTGCGCTACCTGCCCATCCACGCTTTCATGTACCTGCTGGCGCCGCTGCGCTGGTCGCGCTATTTCCCGTTCCTGCATCCCGCGTGGGTGCCGCCTCCGCCGGCCGGCTTCCCCGGGGTGGAGTGGGCCTACGGGCTGTTCGTCAACGCGCCGTTCACGCTCTTCGCCCTGCCCGGAGCGGTCGCCGCCTTTCGGCGGGGCGGACCGTGGGAAGCGCGGGTCATTGCCGGCTGCGCCGCCGTCACCTTCGGCATCCTCGGCTGCTTCTGGGGCTGTGTCGCCCGCTATTTGGGGGACTTTGCGCCGCTTTGGTCCCTGCTCGCCGCCTTCGGCCTGGTGGCATTCAGCCGGCGCTGGGTGCGGGTCTGCGCGGGGGCCGCCGTCGCGGCGTCCACCGCGGTGGCCCTGCTCCTGGCCTGCATCCTCTATGACAATTTCTGGCGTTCGTCGCCCGAAGCGTACGCCGCCATGGCCCGCATCGCCAACACCCCCGTCGGCTGGGCCGAGGCGCTGGCAGGATCCCCCCGCGGTCCGGTGGAGCTCACGCTCACGCTGCCGCCGCCGGGCGGCCCGCCCCAGCCGCTCGTGTCCGCCGGCCAGGGCAATGCGACCGACGGCGTGTGGCTGCAGCGGCCGGACGCCGGCCACGTGGTGTTCTGGTTTCATCATGGCAGCTTCGACATCGCCCATTCCGGCCTGATTCCCGTGCGCGGGCCCGGTCCCTATGATGCCGGCGTCTCCTTCGGCTCCCTGTATCCGCCGCCCGAGCACCCGTATTTTTTCGGGGTTCCCGCGGCGCGGGTCGCCGGCATGGTCCATGGGATCCAGGTGCGGTGGCAGGGGCGGCCGGTCTGGAGCGCCCTCGGGGAATTCTATCCGCCGGCCCCGCGCACCGTGCGCACGGGTCGGGATGCGGATTCCCCGGCGGCGCGCTATGCCGGGCGGATCCTGGCCGTGCGGCGCGCGCCGCCTTGGTGGCCGGACGCGCCGGCGCCGGCCCGCGCCCTGGAGGTCAGTCTGCTGCTTCCGGATTTGGCGCCCGGCCGGTGCCTGCCCCTGGCCACGACCGGGGCGGCCAACGCCGGCGATGCGGTCTTTGTGCAGATCACGGGCCCGGCCTCCGTCCGATTCGGCTATGACCATGGCACCGACGCGCCGATTTGGTCGCGCCTGCTGCCCTGGGACCGCAATGACAGCCAGACGGTGCGGGTGGTCCTTCCGCCGGCGCCGGGCGGCCGGCTGGAGATCCGCTCCGGCGGGTCCGTCCTCTGGGATGCCGCGGTGCCCGTGTATTCGCACCGGCCCGATCAGGTCTATCCGGGGACGAACGTCATCGGCAGCGGAGCCTGCGAGATCCGCTTGCCGGATGGCTGCAATGTGCTCCGTTAGTGAGATGCTTTCCCGCACCCTGCCCCTGTTCCTCGCCTTGTCCCTCATCCCGGCTGCGACGGTCGCCCGCGCGCAGCCCGCAGATGACGCCGCCATCGAACGCCGCATCGACGGCATGCTGCAGCGGCTGACCCTCGAGCAGAAGATCGATCTTCTGGGCGGCGAGGACGGAATGTTCACGCGCGCCGAGCCCGCCATTGGCCTGCCCCGGCTCAAGATGTCCGACGGTCCGCTGGGCGTGCGGACGTGGGGCCCGTCCACCGCCTACGCCGGCGGGGTCGCGCTCGCGGCCTCCTGGGACCCGGATTTGGCGCGGCGCGTGGGCATGTCGATCGGCCGCGACGCGCGGGCGCGCGGGGTGAACTTTGTCCTGGGCCCCGGCGTCAACATTTACCGCCTGCCGGTCAACGGCCGAAACTTCGAGTACTTCGGCGAGGATCCCTATCTGGCGGGGCGCATGGCCGTCGGCTACATCCAGGGCGTGCAGAGCCAGGGCGTGGTGGCGACCGTCAAGCACTACGACGCCAACAACTCGGAGCAGGACCGCCACAACATCGACGCCTACATCGACGAGCGGACGCTGCGGGAGATCTATCTGCCGGCATTCGAGGCCGCCGTGACCGAGGGACACGTCGGCGCCGTCATGAATTCGTACAACCTGGTCGACGGGGAGCACGCGACCCAGAACGCGATGCTGAACCTGCAGATCCTGAAAGGGGACTGGGGGTTTCGGGGCCTGCTCATGTCCGACTGGGCGGCGACCTATGATGGTGTCGCCGCCGCGAACGCGGGGCTCGATCTGGAAATGCCTTCCGCCGAGCACATGAACCGCGCGACGCTCATCCCCGCGGTCCGGTCGGGCCGGGTGCCCCTGAGCGTCATCGACGACAAGGTGCGCCGGCTCCTGCGGGTGGCCCTGGAGAACCACTTTCTCGACCGGCCGCAGATGGAGGAGTCGATTCCGCGCTACAACCGGGCCGCCGACGGCGTCGCCCTCTCCTCGGCGCAGGAGTCGATCGCGCTGCTCAAGAACGACGGCGGCTTGCTTCCCTTCGCCCGCCAGCGGGTGCATTCGATCGCCGTGCTGGGGCCGGATGCGTGGCCGGCCGTCCCGGGCGGCGGCGGCAGCTCGATCGTGACCGCCTTTCAGCCGGTGAGCCTGCTCACCGCGCTGAGCGACGCGTTGGGCGCGGCGGGCCGGGTCACCTACATCCGGGGAATCAAGGATTTTGAGGAAGCGGCGTCGGACACCGGATGGTCCGAGGACGCCGAAGGCCGCCGCCCGGGCCTGCGGGAAGAGATGTTTGCCGGGCCGGACTTCAGCGGACCGGCGCAGGAGGAGCACCTGAAGCACCTGGACCATTTTTCGGGCGACACCTGGGGCCGGGACCAGCCCGTCAAGCACGCGCGGCGGATCACCGGCTATTTCAAGCCCGCCGTCTCGGGCCGGTACTTCGTGATCGCCCAGGCTTTGGGGCACGACGCGTACCGCGTGATCCTGGACGGGGCTCAGGTGCTGAATCAGCCCAGCCGCGAAGGCCAGTCGCCGCAATCGGCCGAGGTGCAACTGACCGCCGGACAGCCGGTCCGCGTGGAATTTGACTATTGGGCCGCGGGCGAGGGGGTCGCGGCCGACCTGGGCATCGTTTCCGAGTCGGACATGATCGATCCGGAGGCGGCCCGGCTGGCCGCCGCCGCCGATGTCGCGGTCGTTTCGGTCGGATTCGATCCGCGCTACGAAAGCGAGGGCTTCGACCGGACGTTCGCCCTGCCGGCGGGGCAGGACCTTCTGGTGCAGCGGGTCGAAGCGGCCAACCCCCGCACCATCGTCGTCCTGACCGGCGGCGGCGCGGCCGATGTGAGCGCCTGGATCGACCGGACTCCGGTCCTGCTGCACGGCTTCTACGGCGGCCAGGAGGGCGGGCGGGCCATGGCCCAGGTGCTCCTCGGCATCGTGAACCCTTCCGGCCATCTTCCCTTCAGCTTTGAGCGCAGGCTGGAGGACAATCCGACCTTCGCCCACTACTACGCCCCCGACGGCTCGACGCGCGTCGATTATGCCGAAGGCGTCTTTGTCGGGTACCGCTATCACGATCATTCCGCGGTCAAGCCGCTGTTCGCCTTCGGGCACGGGCTGTCCTACACCACGTTCCGATTCTCGCATCTGACCGTCGCGGCCGGCCCGGTGGTCGCCTTCGATGTCACGAACACCGGCGCCCGCGCGGGCGCGACCGTCGCCCAGCTCTATGTCGGGGATCCTTCCGCCCGCGTCGAGCGGCCGGTCAAGGAGCTCAAGC